>CAZVBA010000014.1:0-2128 GCA_964625325.1 uncultured Candidatus Saccharibacteria bacterium
CGGCCGGTTTGAGAATTTGATCCACTAATTGGTCGAGTTGGTCGTCGCTGAGATTAGCCTTGACGGCGTAACCTTCGATACCCAAATCGCGCAGGCCAGCTGGTGCATCACTTTCATTGAGGTTAGAAATAATGTACACCGGGATGTTCTTACCCCACTGGCTGGCGCGCATCCGCTCGAGAATTTGGTCACCGGCAATCTTCGGCACCATCAAATCCAGGAGTACCAGATTGGGCAGTTCTTTTTCAATTGTCGCCAGCGCCTGGACGCCATCATAGGCTGCGAAACAGGTATAGCCCAGTAGTTCCAGCCGTGTCTTGTAGATATCGGCCAGGGCAGCATTGTCTTCGACGATGACGATTTTTTGCGATTTGCCGAATTGATCCATATTAACCAATCAATTTAAGTTCGCTTTGGTGAAGGTGCCGCCCGCCTCTAAGGTAGCGGTTAGAGTATATTTGGCACAATCTTTGGTTTTATTATCGCAGGTCGCCCCATTTGAAGCCGTTACCTGATAGGAGTAGACATGAGTAGCCGGTTTACTGGCCAATGTATATGAA
The DNA here is from genome assembly GCA_964625325.1 of uncultured Candidatus Saccharibacteria bacterium. Taxonomy (GTDB): domain Bacteria; phylum Patescibacteriota; class Saccharimonadia; order Saccharimonadales; family CAYVSP01; genus CAZILM01. The sequence continues at coordinate 561 of CAZVBA010000014.1, forward strand.
CTGCCTTGCGGGTCTTTCAAGGCTTCATTATCCAGCCCAATCATATTGTGCTGTCGCCAGCTGGCGTCGTTGAGATTGGCTAACGTCGGGTACTTGCCGTATTGAGCATAGTAGGCTTCAATTTGGCCATGCAAGGCCTTGATGTCCGTTGTTCGTTCAGTATCACGGGCTTTACTTTGAAGCCCGGAAGAGCTTGATTGGGCCGCATAGGCTTGAGCAAAGAGCGACGGGTCAATGCCAAACTTCTTTAAAACTTCCGAAATCGGAATGGCGCCGTTGGGTTTGGAGACTTTGATATCGCCTTTGTAAGGCTTTGCTTCTAATGAAACCTTGATATTGTAGCCCCCGTCAGAGCTTTTGCTAACCACCGTGAAGACACCTTGAGTGGTGTTGGTATTAAGGTTAGTGTCGAGGCTAAATTTGGCATCAGTCTTCGCTTTGCCGTCGTGAAAGTTTATAAATAAAGAGATATTATCCAGGCCACTGGAGTTTTGGCCGACTTCAGTATAGGCATCGTTGTTATTCTTCTCTGCAAAGCGAGCCTTGTAGATAACCTTGTTCTTGGCATTAACCCATAAATCAAACGTCGTATCATCTTTGATATCACCAGCTGAACGCTGGCAGCTCTCAATCTCGTTCTTCTTACCACTATTGAGGCTGTCGGCCGACTCATCGCCGTTCATTTTCTTTAGCAATTGGGTTTCATACAACTTATTTATCAAAGCCTGGCAGTAGTCCTTGGCATGCTGTTTATTGATACCTACTTCGTAATGATAAGCACTAATGCCATCAACCGTTTCTTTGGCGATGAACTTCTTTTGCTCTAGGACGGCCCGCTGGGGTGAACTGGTCAATACATAATCGGCGGTCACCGCAGACGTAGCCTTCGTAAATTCGGTAACGTCATCAGCCGTGATTTGTTTTTTCTTGGTATCGTTGGCGGTAATAGGTGGCGCGCCCAATGACTTTAGATAACTGCTATCAATCGCAATCCATTTACCGTCGTAATCATCGATGGCCGGTAGAAAGACATCAAGGCCGAAATTTTTCAAGCCGCTGAGCTTGAAATAGATGTCCGGGTACTGGCTATTTTTTTGTAACTGAGCCAGGAGCCTGGCTGAAAAGACCTTGCTAGCATCACCAGACGATTTAGCCGTGATATCCAGGCCGCTATCCAGGTGGGTTGGGTCAAATTTGGACGTTAGAGTACCGGAGAAGGAACCGCCTTGGTAAGTAGCATCAACCTTGGCAGTCATTTCGGTTTTTTTGAAGGCGTCGAGCTTAGCCTTTTGTGTTGTGGCGTCGACAAACATGTTGAGGGCCTTGCCCGAACGATCCAGCCCGGTTTTAAAAACGCTGTTCGGCCGATTGGGCAGGTAGTAAGCAAAGACAAAAGCGGCGGCCAGTGCCAGCACCATTACAATCACACCGCCAAACAATAAACGCTTTTTTTGACCTGGCAACGCCCCGCCCGAACTAACTGTGGGATTATTGTAAACGTACGGCGCATTGGGAGACATAGTTTGATTAGGTGGCGCCATCGGATTTGGTATGGTTTGACCCATCGC
>CAZVBA010000014.1:2228-5799 GCA_964625325.1 uncultured Candidatus Saccharibacteria bacterium
GGTCTGACTGTCACCTCGTGAAAGCCGCGCAGAGGAGAATGAATGAATAGAGACTTTTAGCCAATCCGGCAAACGGGTTGGCTTTTAATATGACAAGTAATTTACATTAGGAGAAAACAATGACACAAGCAGTTAAAACACTACCTTGGGGAGAAGAAATCTACGTGGAGATCCCCCTACATAAAAAGTCAGCTAATAAATTTTACGCCCGCCACGGCAAGACCGGTGAAGGCCGGGAGTATATAGAATTTTCTAAGTTTGGGCCAAAGCCGAACACCGACGGTGAACGCTACGTCCAAAAATTAAGGTTGTTTACGCCAAAACAATGGTTGCAGCTCAAGCACTACGTCGAGGGTGAGCTGGGCAGCTCCATCGGCTGGGATTTTAAAGCAGCCGAACAAGAAGCGCTGGCCGAAGCCAAGGCAACGCCATCTAAATAAACACCTGTCGGCTGGGTCGGGCTCCACTGCCGGACCCAGCCGTGCGATATTCTTAACTGCGCCTTTGAACCATATAACCTATAGTAAATAGGACTTAGGGAAGGAGTTAGCCATGAACCAGAACCATTATTCATATCTAGCGCAGACCAGTCAATCAGTGTCGGCCGACGGTGATAAGAAAAAAGCTGAAGAAGAGTTGGCCGAGGCCATCGGTGATTCACACGATGTCTTGGCTAGGGCCACCACGGTTTTCCCGATTACTCTATTCCCTGACACGATTACGGTTGATCACACTAAGCTGACTGTCACCCATCGTGATTTCTTCAGAATTGGTGAGGTCTTGAGTATCCGCATAGAAGATATCTTGAACGTAACGGCTACTGTGGGGCCACTTTTCGGCTCCATAAAAATCTCGACCCGCTTTTTTGATTCGAACAAACCCTATACTGTTCATCATTTTTGGCGTGCCGACGCTCTTAAGATTAAGCGCATCGTGCAAGGCTATCTGATTGCCAAACAACAAGAAGTTGATACGTCTAGCCTGTCGACCAGAGAGCTAGCCAAAATGCTCGACGAGTTGGGTAAGGTCGATCGTCCCGAAAAACTCTAGTTTACCCTTCGTAAGCTTTCTGTAGCGCAGCGATATCAAGCTTTTTCATTGGCATGAAGCAGGCTGTGACGCGCTCCACCTTGGCTTGGTCCGGATCGCTGAGCATTTTATCAAGTACGGCCGGCACAACTTGCCAGGTGACGCCGAACTTATCCTTGCACCAGCCGCACTGTTCAACTTCGGGTACGGCCGACAACTTTTCCCAATAGTGATCAATCTCTTCCTGGGTGTCGCAGCTCACCACGAACGATGTCGCCGAGCTAAAATCAAACCCCGGCACCTTGCCGCCATTGAGAAACGTAAAGTGCTCGCCGGCCAGTTTCAGGTCGACGGTCATAACTGAGCCAGCTCGTTGACCGGATATGGCTTCGGCCGCCTTTGGATAATGGACAATTGCATTTATTTTCGAATCTTTAAAGACATCGACGTAATACTTGGCGGCCTCCTCAGCCTGGCTTTCGAACCATAAAAACGGGTTAATTGTTGACATATTGTCCCTCCTTGGTAGTAAGTCTATTATAGCCGATCAGGCAGCCACTCCTACTTCAAGCCGATTAGCTCGCCCTGCCAGTCTAATTTTTCTGCTATGATTATTTGTTATGAATTTGTTAAAGACCCAAAGTTTTACGCTGGCTACTTACGCCCGCGGCGGCGAAGCCAGCCACAAAGTAGCTTTGGTACTACCAGGTCGGTTGGATAGCAAAGACTACCCCCACATGCACAGCCACGTCGATTATTTAGCAGAGCGCGGCTATTACGCTTTGTCATTTGATCCGCCAGGCACTTGGGAAAGTCCCGGCGGCATTGAACTCTACAACATAACCAACTACCTGAAAGCCATTAATGAGCTGATTGAACAACTTGGTAACCGGCCCACTCTATTGCTAGGCCACAGCCGTGGTGGCAGTATGGCCATGTCGGTCGGTTGCAACAACCCCAAAGTAACAGCCTTTGTCGCCATAATGTCGCGGACGGCCGGCAGTATGCCGCTAGATGAGGCCGCCGCCAAAGAGGTTTCTTATCGTGATACACCGCCTGACGACCGCGCGCACCAAGTGAAGTTTGAGCTGCCACACAGCTATTTTGAAGATGCCGCCCAGTTCGATGCCGCCCAGGACTTACCGAACTGTCCTAAACCAAAGCTGTTTATTTTAGGCACTAAAGACAACCTTATTACGCCGGAGTCGGTCCGTGAAATGTATGCTTTAGCGTCCCAGCCAAAAGAATTAGTAGAGGTTATATCAGATCATGACTACCGGCGCCAACCGGCCGTAATCGAAGAAATCAACGACCTGATTGGTCAATTCTTGCTAACCAATCAACTGTAAGCTTTATGTACCAGTGCCTCAATATCGGGCACATTCAAAAATCGGTCGCCCTCAATTAAGCCGGCTTGACGCAGCTTTTGCATGCCAGCGGCCATGTCGGCAAGGCTTAGATTTAAAATGTCAGCTAAATCTTGATCTGTCAGCGGCAAGGAAATGCGTATGCCGCTTTCACTCATGGTGCCAAACTGACGTGCCAGAAAGGCCAGCTGATGGGTCACCCGGCGATAGGGGTCTTTTAGACCGGCATTCTCCAGCTGCTGAATATTAGACTGTAAACGACGACCGGCCTGAGCCAGTAAATCCTTGTACAGAGTCGGATCGGCCTTGACGTGTTTCAGTAATGTTTTGTTATCAATTGAATGGAGTTCAGCGTCGGTCATAACACCGTAGTGGTACTTGGTTGGGCCCTCATAAATATCTTGGTGAAAAATAAGCTTAAATACGGGCGTTAAGGGGAAAATATCGCCAGGCCCATAGATACTCTGAACGGAAATATTGGTATCTGGCGAAACCAAATAACGTTTGATGTAGCCACTGCCGACGAGACTCAAAGAGGGATACTGTTTGGAGGGCTGCAACCGTTGACCGGCCTTAATAACCTGTTTTTCGCCCTCCATCAACAGGCTGTAGAGTGTCTGCGAAATCGCAAATGGCTGCACACAATAATAGAACCATACGCATAGGGTTAGGTCAATGAAACTTAAGCCCTAAATGGTATACTAAACAATCATGTCAGAGGCTGTGCAACCCGTCTTTCCTTATGAACATAAGTTTATAGTTAGTCAATATACAACTGCCGATAACATATTGGCCCGACGCCGACCGCTTGAATTTGCAGTTACACCATTTGAGTATTTAAAAACGGTACTCTCGGGTCTACAGCTCAATGGTGATGAAAGAATTGCCGATATTGGCTGCGGCCCGGCCATCGATCTACTAGATCTACAGGTCTCGGAAGATGAAGCGTTCAAGCGCTTGAAGAGTGCGCACATTATAGCTCTTGATATTATGCCGAGCTTGCTGGAAGCCCATAAAGAAATTGCGGCCGGCCGAGACGCTGAGCCCCTACCGTCCATAGCCGGCGACACCCAATTTCTGCCTATAGCGACCGATTCATTGGATGTAATCCTGGCCCGTTTTATGCTCTACCACGTGCCCGATGTTGAAGCCGCTTTTCGAGAATTTAAAAGAGT
>CAZVBA010000014.1:5899-17067 GCA_964625325.1 uncultured Candidatus Saccharibacteria bacterium
AACAATCGGCCGGACTATAGAACTGATGAGTCGTCTTCAGTAGCACCTGCGTCGCTGCCAGACTCTTCAGTTGGTTCGCCGTCGTGATAGGTTTCGGTGGCGTCAGTACCGCCATCGTTGTGAGGATGATCGTCTGGTAATGGCGTGCCTTGGGTATTATCGGCTGGTGCGGCTGGCGGGTCATTAGCTGGCGGCGAAGCGGGAATTTGTTGGTCATCCGGCTGGTCGTTATCTGGAGCTGGTGTTTGTGGGTCCATAGTCTCGTCCTCCTATTAGCGTGTCCTTATTAACCCGTAATTCCAACGATTGAGCAGTAAGATTTCTTGCTACTCGTCGGTCGCTCTTGTCTACAATTAAGGTATTACTCTTTATACTATAAATATGGAACCTGAAGCCTACGGCCTTTACGAGCAAAAGGGCGAACTGTCGTCATTGCTGCCGGATTTTGTGTCGCCCAGCATATTGGACGTCGACTTTGGCGAGCTAAAACAGCTGGGCATCAAACATATCCTGATTGATTTGGACCTGACTATAAGACGGGTCGGCGCCAGAGAGATCGAAACTGAAATTGTAAATATTCTGATGCAGCTAAAACAGGCTAAACTATTCAGTTCCATTAGTCTAATGACCAACAACTACCGCGCCAAGCGCTATGCCGATGCCATCGGCCTGAGAGCCTTTACCGCTTACTGGGAAAATTATCGTCCGATTCGCAAACCAAACATCAAGTTTTTCCAGCGTGTGCTGACGACACTGGCGGCCAAGCCCAGCCAAACCGTAATGATTGGCGATAAAGTCCACGCCGATATCATTGGTGCCAACAACGCCGGTCTTTACACTATCTTGGTTAACCCGCGCGGTCGAGACTTCTGGTTTGATAGGTTGCTACTGACGCGCTGGCGCGAGCGCCGCTCGCTAAACCAAGCTCGCTTGGGACTTAAAGGGCGGCGTCGAAAAAAGGCCAACAAACGTTTCGGCGTATAGTGGTAATATGTCCCAGGAATTGAATATCAAAGGACTGGCCCAACTGCTGGCCCTGCCACATCTACAACAGCAGTTGATTGCCATTAATCAGACAATGGCTCGGCTGACCCACACCCGCAATGCGAGCCTGGCTCAACCAATCAAACGATTATTGCGGAGTCCTGGTAAACGCTTGCGGCCGATACTGGTCTTGGCGGCGGCGGCCACCCAGAGCCAACCACTTGACGAAGCTGTCATAACGGCGGCGGCCGCGATTGAGCTCCTCCATTTGAGCTCGCTTGTCCACGACGACATTATCGATGAAGCGGAGACGCGACGCGGCCAACCGACTGTGAATCATCAAGAAGGCACGGCCCGAGCCATTTTGGTGGGCGATTATCTATTGGCCTGTGCGGTTAAGGCTGGTAGCGATATTGAACAACGGGTGGGCCAGCAGCTGAGCAATGCCTTCGCTATTATGACCGAGGGGCAGAGTTTGGAACTAAGCGATGTCTTTAATGAACAACGGACCATAGCTAGCTATCGCCAGACCATTATGCAAAAAACGGCCGCCTTGCTTTCGGCTGCGTGCCAGGTTGGTGCCACGATTGCCGGCGCCACCGACGACACAATTGATGCCTTGGGCGATTACGGCACTGTCTTCGGCATGGCCTTTCAATTGATTGACGATGTGCGCGATCTGACGTTGAAAGATTCTGATAGCGATAAACCGGTCGGTAATGATCTGCGCGCCGGCGTGTACACGTTGCCTATACTATTAGCCCTAAAGGGACCGCAGCAAACCATCGTGCGACAATGGCTAAAACAACCCGCGGGCATTAACCCAACGATGGTTGCCAATACACTCCAGCTTGATGGCTCGCTACCCAAAACACTGGCTGCCATCCGCCGCTATAATGAACATGCCGAACATGCTCTGGCGGATCTCAAGCAGAACGCCACGGTCGAAGGCCTGAATCTGCTCCCGGAAGCTTATGCCATGAAAGCCCTCCGCCACACACCACTCGCCGCCACCTAAAATTCAATGTTTGCGGCTATGGTTTTACGGAAAACTGGCCGATTATGTCAGGATTGAGATGGTCATGAAAGGAATAATCGCCGGCCTGATTAAGCGTAATTGTCTTAGGGTATCCTTTGCGAACAATCTCCTCGACCTCGCCGCCGTAAGCCTGGTGCTGGGGATGCGGGCCAAAGGCAATGTCACGCAGCACACTATCCTTATTAACAAATGTCAGGGTGTCGCATAGGCGCGCCTGGGTATGAATAGGACTGACCTGGCCACCACTGATTGTCACGATGTGGTTAGCTTTGACGCCTTGGCAGGCGCCAGTATTCTTACCCCCAACCTGAGATATGCCTTCGTCTTGGGCCAGCTTCTTGGTCACGACCGCCGGCGACATGTTGCGGTATAAGTTGCTCATGATAAACAACGATCCGCCGACCGCAATTATGACAACGCCAACCGTAGCAAAGAAGAAGACCACGTTATAGAACGGCTTTGGCCCGCGCCCTAAATGCAAGAAAAAGAATATCTGCACGAAAAGCTGCAGGACGGCAAAGCCCAGGATAGCTGCTAGCAGCCCATTGCCCGTCAAGGTTTTATTGACCACCATATAGTATGGCAACAAGGTGAACGCCAGCGACAGAATAAAACCGATGATGTAGGACTTAGTCGTACCTTGTTCTTGGCTCATATGAAAGCCCTCAAATAAACTACTGTGAAGATGAATATCCAGACAATATCCAGGAAGTGCCAAAATAGGCTGAGCATAGACAGCTTGCGGATATTGTGTTTGTTTAACCCACGCTTCACAACAAATGGCAGCATGATTGCCATCCAGAGTAAGCCCGATAGAATGTGTAGCCCGTGGGTACCAACCAGCACAAAGAATGAGGACAGGAAGGCGCTGCTCTGTAAGGTATGACCCTCGCCATATAAATGATGGAATTCGCTTATTTCCATGGCCAGGAAGGTGGCGCCCAGCACGAATGTAATGAAGAACCAGCTAAGCGTCTGTTTCATTTGGCCGCGGCGAGCGGCAATCATGCCAATACCGGAGGTAAGGCTACTGGTCAGTAGGATGAGCGTTTCGGTCAGTGCCGGACGAGCACTAAACAGGTCGCTGGCGCTTGGTCCGCCAGCTGTATTGCCATTTAACACAGCGTAAACCGCAAATAATATGGCGAACATCAACAGATCGGTCATAAGGTAGATCCAGAAGCCAAACATGACGCGCTCATCAGCCGCGGCTTGGTGGCTAGCTTTTTCAGTCAATTCAATTTGTGTCATTGTTTACCCCTTATCAATCCCCAGCCCCAGGCAAACACGACTTTGACAAACTCAATCAAGCCCATGTCTTCTTCGTCGTTAGCACTGCCACTGCGCAGAGCTCGAACTTTAGTGGCCTGAGCTTGCTCCATTGCTTCAACCGCTTCCGCCGGAATTGTGTATTCGTTGTGTTCGTTAAAAGTCCGGGACACCAGACAGATAATGATAGCCAGTATACCAACGATAGGCAGCCAAATTATATGCCAGACAAAGCCAAAGCCAGTTAGAAAGGCAAAGATGGAGATGTATATGCCTGATGCGGTGTTCTTGGGCATATGGATAGCTTGGTAAGGTGGTTTGGCTAGGCCACGCTGCTTGATTGCCCAGAAGGCGTCGCACCCATGAACCTCCGGAATAACTGCAAAATTATACGCCGGTGCCGGCGAGGCCATCGACCATTCCAGTGTGCGGGCGTCCCAAGGATCGCCGGTAGCATCAAGTAAGTATCTTTTTTGCATGAAGCTAGCAACTATTTGTACAATCTGCAGAACGACTCCAGTCATGATTATCAAGCCGCCGATAAACGCCATGATATAGAACGGTTGCCAACCGGTTGAGGCATCATAATGGTCCAGCCGCCGCGTCGCCCCCATTAGCCCCAACACATAGAGCGGCGTAAAGGCCACGAAGAAGCCGACTATCCAACACCAAAAAGCGTAACGGCCAATCCGCTCGTTGAGCCTAAAGCCGGCAATTTTCGGAAACCAATAATTTAAGCCGGCGAAGATACCAAACAAGACACCGCCAATTACCATGCTGTGGAAGTGGGCGACCAGAAACAGACTGTTATGGAGCTGGAAGTCCAGCGGCGGTATCGCCAACAGTACACCCGACATACCGCCGAGGGCAAATATACTAATGAACCCCAGGAACCATAACATCGGCACAGAGAACTTTATCCGGCCTTTGTACATGGTGGCGATCCAGCTGAAGACCAGGACGGTAGTTGGTATGGTAATTATCATCGTCGCTACGCCGAAGACCGAATTTACATCAGCCCCCGCTCCCATGGTAAAGAAGTGGTGAAGCCAGACGAGTAGCGAGATTGTCGATACGCCGAACATGCCAAACACAATCGATTTATAATGAGCAATCGGTTTTCGGCTGAAGGTCGATACGACTTCTGAGAAGATGCCAAACGACGGCAGCATCAAGATATACACTTCCGGGTGTCCCCACATCCAAATCAGGTTGGTATACATCATGGCGTTGCCACCGGCGTCGGTCGTAAAGAAGTGGGTGCCTAAATAGCGGTCAAAGAACACCAGGAATAGTGTCATAGTCAGCAACGGAAACACGCTGGCCGCCATGACCATGCTGCACAACGAACCCCAGGTGAACAAGGGCATTTTGAAGAGAGTCATACCCTTAGCGCGCATTTTCAAAATCGTCATTATAAAGTTAATCGCGCCCAGGGTCGTGCCGATACCGGAAATCTGCAGGCTCCACAGCCAATAATCAACCCCCACGCCCGGGCTGAAGACCTTGCCCGATAGCGGCGCTACCGCCAGCCAGCCGGTGGCCGCATATTGCCCGCCGATCAGGAAGAACATATTGACCATGACGACGCCGGCCACAAACAACCAAAAACCGAGGGTATTCAAAAATGGTGAAGCCAGGTCGCGGGCGCCTATCTGCAACGGCACAATGAGGTTAATCAAGCCAAAGACCAAGGCCATGGCCACAAAGAAGACCATAATATTACCGTGAGCCGTAAAGATCTGCTGGAAATGATCCGACGTCAAAAAACCATGTGAAGACCCTGATGACAATGACTGCTGGAGCCAAATCATCAGCGCGTCCAGCCCACCGCGCAGCAGCATAAAGCCGCCGACAATAAAATACATGATGCCGATCCTTTTTGGATCGACTGAGGTCAACCATTCCTTCCAGAGCCATTTCCAGCGCTTGGTTATGGTTAAAATAAGAATGGCGCTCAGGGCCAGACCAATAAAGGCTGCTGAGCCACCAAGCGTGAACCATTCGTGCGGCAGGTCGTGCCAAGTCAATTTACCAAGTAGGAATTCTTTCATGGCGACTCCGTATGATGATGAGAGCCGGCGTATTTTGAAACTATCGTATCATACAGATTTGCTTGGGCTGTCGAGTAAAACGCGGCTTGATTATTCTGGCTCGGCAAAAGCAGCTGGTTATAGGCCGCAGTGTCCAATATAGCGGGGGAGTGTTTTACCTGCTTCACCCACTGATCAAAGTCTGCCTTTGAACTGGCGCGGGTCATAAAGCGCATGCCGGCAAAACCGGCGCCATTAATTTCAGCGGCGCTGCCCTGATAATCGCCTGCCGCCTCGGCCATGAGATTCAATCGATTCTGATGCCCGGTCATAGCGTATAATTGGCCGCCTAAGTGCGGAATCCAGAACGAGTTCATTGGTGCTTCGTCGGCCGTTAACTCAAATTGCACGGATGTATCAACCGGGATTTGGACATAATTGACCGTCGCAATGTTCTGCTCTGGGTAAATGAACAACCACTTCCAACGCAGAGCAACTACCTGAACCGTGAGTGGCCTATTGGCGCTGGCAATCAGTTTCTGTGGTGCCAGTTTTTGCGTGGCTGGCAACATCAATGACATCAGGGTGAGCACAAACAGACCCGGAATAGCCCAAAATATAAGTTGGAAAAACTTGCCGTTACTGGAACGATGATTAACAGTAGCCCTCTTACCCCCCTCCCGATACCGCCAAGCAAAAAAATAGAGAAGAAAAAGGGTTGGTACGGCCAGCCCCAGCATAATTAAGATGGCGGTCATCATCAGCCGATGCTGGTCGGCGGCTATTGGACCTTTGGGACTAAACATCGCCACGTCATGGCCTCTCAGCAGCGCCGCCAGCAAACCGACGCCAAACAGTATTGCTAAAGGCAACCATATAGCCTTGCTTCGGACTATATTATTTTTGCTTTTTGCCATAGACCAAAGAACCCCATTATCTACCATAACCACTTTAGCATGCTTACAGCGGTCAACGCTATGCGTGTTAGACTAGATTTATGAACATTAAGACGCTCTACCGGCTGACAAAGCCAGGCATTATCTATGGCAACTTATTCACGGCGACCAGCGGGTTTTTGCTGGCCAGCCGGTTACATGTGCATTACGCTTTGTTGTTCGCCACCCTGACTGGAATTGCTTTGGTGATCGCCTCAGCCTGCGTATTCAATAACATTATCGACCGCGGTCTGGACGCGCTGATGACGCGTACCAAAAAGCGCGCCTTGGTGACTGGCGACATCAATGAACATGTTGCCAGTCTGTATGCCATGCTGCTCGGTGCCGTCGGTTTCATGATTCTGGCGCTACATACCAATCTGCTGACGGTCGGATTGGGGATTATCGCTTTTCTCGATTACGTCATTTTATACGGCATCGCCAAACGTCGTTGGGTGATTGGCACGATTGTCGGCAGCGTGGCCGGTGCCCTGCCGCCAGCTGCGGCCTACACCGCCGTTACCAACCGGTTTGACAGTGGTGCTGCTTTGCTATTTCTGATACTGGTGCTGTGGCAAATGCCGCATTTCTACGCCATCGCCATGTACCGTTATGAAGACTATAAAAAAGCCGGGCTACCGGTTTTGCCGGTCAAAAAAGGCATGGCCCACGCGCGTCAGCAAATTTTGGGTTACATAGCAGCCTTTACATTGGCAGCTGGCGGCTTAACCGTCTTCGGTTATACCGGTTATATCTATCTGGCAGTCGTGAGTCTGCTTGGGCTTAGTTGGCTTTGGAAGGGTCTATATGGCTTGAAAAAATTTGACGACACCATGTGGGGCCGCAAAATGTTCTTGTTCTCACTCATTGTCATAACGGTACTTAGCGTCATCATTCCACTGGGCGCCAAACTGCCTTAAATCAACTTTGGGCATTGGCGATATTACTGTTTGTGGTTATTATTAAGCTATGCCAGCTGAATTTGCGTCAGGTATTGATAGAGTTTATGTTAAGTGTCCAGCGCCGGGCCAGGAAAACCAGGCCGCACAAACTATAGGTGAACTCAGAAAAACTGAGCACGGCCAGAAACATCTGGCCGTCCCTTTAGCTACTTTGGATAAGCTGGCGGAGCTTGGCGTTGTCGGCGATGAAGCTCTTATTATGGCGTTCGCTGGTGCTGTCGTGACAAACGCGGAGGGTGCCGTGGTCATGGCTCCGCAAGAAACGGCTGAATCTGTTTCTGAACCGGTGCCGGTCGAGCCGGTTGCAGATAAAAAAAAACTGACCTTGACCCAGACCCTGCGCCCGCAGACCGCCTAGAGCAATTTATCAATCATCAGCCAGTTATCACGACCGAAACAATTGAGAAGGTTGAGCCCGTTCGCGACGTTACTGTTGTAGAACCGCTGGATCCGGCTCAGATGGTGGTGTCTAAACCGCCAATTGAGCAGCCAATAGAACTAATCTTTGACGAGCAAGCTGCGCCCACCTCGCCGCTGCCATTAGATAAGCTGCTTGTCAAAAGCCCTGAGCCTGTGGTCGTTGTATCCGACCACATTGAAGCCTCATTGTTAGAGTTACCAGCGATTACCATGGCCACGCCTGAACCGGCTGAAACGGAAATGGTCGTAATAACCACCGAGACCACAGCCGAGCCGCTTGATGTTATCGAAGTGGAGGCCTTACTGGAACCTGTCTTGCTGACTGAGGCCAACGTACTCGATGTTTACAGTCAGTTGTTGGCACTAGTAGCGGCTGCGACAGCTGAAAACTTTGAGGACACTCAGCTATTTGATGATGAGCTTGGCATCGCCTTGTTCAACGATAATGCAGAGCCACAGCCGGTCACCAACAATTTCGAACGGCTCATGTCCGAGCAAGTGGTTCCCGAAACCGTTCCGAGTTTTGAAACCATTCAAGAATCAGCCGCCGCTGAACAACCGCTAGAGAATACTCTGATTGAGCTGGCGTGGCTGCTGGCCGAAGTACCGGACGCCGATGAAGGCCTAACCCTCATAATCAATGAACTGGTAGCGGCCATCGGCGAAACCGATCTGGCCACGCCGGAGGCGGCTGCAATTGTTCAAATAACACCCGAAATAACTGAAAAGCTGCTGGCTTTTTTGGAGCTGCTTGGTTATGAGAACCCCTCTGAGATACTGGTGGCCTTTGTGACCCAACACAACCTGGAGCTCTTGTACGAAGCTATCCGTCATCTCGCTCAGTTGATGAATCCGGTTAAGTCACAAGAGTTTCTAAACTTTCAGCCGCTCAGCAATTTATTACCAGATTATGCCCTACCCTTAACCAACCGTATCGGTAAGCAAGTTCTAAGATTTGTGCGCGGTAATTTAGTTGAGACTTACGCTTAGCTGCACCGCTGTTGCACTAGATTAGCAGTCGCGCTACAATTTAACCATAAGAATTAACAGAAAGGGCTACCATGCCATCCAAAAAAGTAAGTGCAGGCGATAAAAGCCTGTACGCCTGGGCCGTGCTCAGAATCAGTTTAGGACTCACGTTCCTGTGGGCATTTTTTGACAAGTTATACGGGCTAGGTTTTTCAACCTGCCGCGACGCTAAGACGCAAATAATTACACACAGCTGCAAGGCTGCCTGGATTAACGGCGGTTCGCCAACCAAAGGTTTCCTAAAATTTGCCACCAAGGGACCATTCGCGTCGTTCTATCAGGGTCTCAGCGGCCATGTCTGGGTGGACACCCTGTTTATGGCTGCCTTGCTCGGCCTTGGTGTCGCATTGACACTAGGCATTGGCATGCGCGTCGCTATTGCCAGTGGTTCATTGCTCCTACTAATGATGTGGTCGGCGGCTCTCTGGCCAGCTAACCATCCGTTCATTGACGAGCATTTGATCTACATTGTCATATTGCTCGGTTTGTACCACGTCAACAAACAACAAAAATGGGGTCTACGCTCCTGGTGGGTCAAACAAGACCTAGTCAAACGCTTCCCCGTTCTTGAATAAGCCTGCTCATAGTCCATCTGAAGCCTGGGTATACCTCTTAATGGTATAGTTAGGCTCATAAAATGAACATAAAACTATTGCTTGGCATACTGTCTCTAGTACCAGCTGTCATCGCATACTACCTGTATTTCAAAGCTATGTTTGCCAACAAGATTAAGCCGCAGGCCTTTTCCTGGCTGGTGTGGGGATTGCTGGCTGGCAATGGTTTTTTCGCCCAGATCCATGCTCATGGTGGCATCGGTACCTGGGCAACCGGCTTAACCTCTGCCGCGAGTCTGACAATATTCTGCTTTGCGAGTTACCGCGGGGTCACAAAGGCCACGTCATTTGATTGGACCTTGCTTGTCCTGGCTTTAACAAGTCTGGTGCTGCTCATATTTATTTCTAATAAAAATATTGCGTTAGGCCTGACTATGATTGCGCTCACTGCCGGCTTTGCTATGACAATGCGCAAGAGTTACAACCGGCCATCAGAAGAAAGTGCCACCGCTTTCTTACTTAATACGATCAAATTTATCCCTGCCATTTTTGCACTCAATTATTTTTCTTTCCTAACCCTAGCCTATCCATTGGTAGCCGCACTCGGAAATGCGTCAGTCGCTAGCATGCTGTATCTACGACGTGGCAAAGACACTCCTGCGTCAACTATCTATCCATCCTAGGTCAAAACTTTTGGCGGATGTGGGACATTGAGTAATCCCAGTCGCTGGTGGCTTTGACGTGAGGGTTGAAGATGTTGTCAGGATCAAAGATATGCTTCAGCTCTTTGAAATAACCCACCACCTTTTTGCCATACATCTGTTCCAGCCAGGGCCCACGTATCAGCCCGTCGTTGTGCTCGCCGGAAAGTGAACCTTTGTAGCGCAGCACTAGTTCATTAACCTCACGCATGGCCGGCTCCAGCTTGGCGCGCTCTTTAGGATCTTCGATCTTCATCAATGGAATAATATGGAAGTTGCCGTCGCCCATATGTCCGGCTACCGTCGCCATGAGCTTGTACTTATTGACGATTTTGCGCAGTTTCGGCAGGAAGGCTGGCAAGTCATGCGGCGGCACCACTAAGTCATCGATAAACGGCGCGGTGTGCTTGTCTTTGACTTTTTTCCTGAGCAGGTTAAAGCTCTCGCGGCGCATGATTCGAAACTTCCAGGCCTTGGCGGCGGTCTCGTCCTCTTCCATGGCTTCCATTTTGTAGGGCTCTAGGATTTGCTTGAGTGTATCCAGCTTGGCCGTAACTTCTGCCTGCGTGTTGCCAGTAAACTCCACCAGCAGAATCAGTTTGGGGATGCCTTTAAAAAGTATCAGGGCGTCCGGAATAAGTTGGAAGGCTAGTTTAATAAGCCCCTTCCAGCCGATGGTCTTGCGGAAAAACGGGAAGAACTTAAGGGAAAGGTCAAGGGTGTAGTTATCAAACGATTCAAAACTGGTGGGGTGCTGGGTCATAACGGTATTAATTATGTCGCCCAGACCGTCCATGCTTTTCATAAAGCAAACCAGCACGCCGGAGAATAACTCGGTCGGCACCAGTTTGAAGTTGATGTCCGTAATCATGCCTAGCGTGCCCTGCGAACCGACAAACGCTTTGGTCAAGTCAAATATGCCGGTCTCGCGGTCCCAGATATCCCAGAGGTTGTAGCCGGTTGAATTTTTGGACACGTGTGGTTTGGCGGCTTTGATCTCGTCGTAATGACCGTCGACCAATTCAAAAACCTGACGGTACAACTCGCCCTCAAAGTCTTTCTGGCTGACTTTGCGTTCCAGTTCGTCGCTTGTAAGGGGCTTTATCGTGTATTCGTTGCCGTCACTCAGCACCACTTTGAGTTTAGTAACGTAATTGAGCGTCTTGCCATAGCGCAGACTCATTTCACCGCCGGAATTGTTGGCCACCATACCGCCGACCGTGCAGAGCTCGCGAGAGGCCG
>CAZVBA010000015.1:0-16294 GCA_964625325.1 uncultured Candidatus Saccharibacteria bacterium
TTCGCCCAATTCCACTATCCATTTGAAAATACCGCCAAATTTGAAGCCAATTTTCCCGGCGACTTCATCGTGGAATATGTCGGGCAGGTTAGGGCGTGGTTTTACTATCTGCATGCCATCGGCGTTGGCCTATTCGGCAAGAATGCTTTCAGTAATGTCATCACCACTGGTACGGTGGCTGGCAATGACGGCCGCAAGATGAGCAAGCAGTACGGCAACTTCACCGATCCCAATCTGTTGATGGATGAATATTCAGCCGACGCGCTGCGCTTCTTGCTGATGAACTCACCCCTGATGAACGGCGAAGATTACTCCTTGATTGACAAGGATGTGGCTGATGTTCACCGTAAGTTGGCTATGGTCTGGAATATGTACGACTTCTTCACGATGTATGCCGAAGTTGATGGTTGGGCGTGGAATGGTAAGCTCGAAGACCCAATTATCGAGGACAGTAATCTGTTAGACCAGTGGATCGTTTCGCGCGTGCACCAGCTGATTGAAGAGATTGACGCTAATATGCAGAAGTACGACATCCCTAATGCGCTAGAACCTGTGCTGCCATTTATTGATGACGCCAGTAACTGGTACGTTCGCCGTTCTCGCCGTCGCTTCTGGAAGTCCGGTGATGACGCCGACAAGCAGGCCGCCTACCAGACGCTACACTACGTCTTGGTACGTCTCAGTCAAGCGCTGGCGCCATTTACTCCTTTCATGGCCGAAGAATTATTCCTGAAATTGACCGGCGGCGAAATGGGTGAAAGCGTCCATTTGCTGGACTGGCCAGAGGTGGGCCACGTCAACGAAATGCTACTTTCTCAAATGAAAGCGGTCCGCCATGTTATCAACATTGGCTTAGGGCTCAGGGCCGAGAAAGGCATAAAAGTGCGTCAGCCGCTCGTCAAAGCTACTTTGCAGTGGACCTATAAGGTGTTTCCGAAAGAGCTAGTTGAGATTATCCGTGAAGAACTGAATATCAAAGAGGTGGTTATTGATAGTCGCACCCTCAAGCCAGAAAAGACGTTTTTGGAGAATTTTAAAGAAGACAACTTCTCACAACTTTATCGCATTGATATTGATTTTACGCTCACCCCTGAACTCAAAAGGGAAGGGTTGATGCGTGAAGTTGTCCGCCAGGTACAATCGGCCCGCAAAGCGGCCGGGCTCAACGTCGATGATCGCATCAGTCTAATCCTAATAACAGATAGTCAAGAGCTGCAAAAGGCTATTCATGAGTACGCTAACACCATCAAGACGGAAACTCTAGCTACACACCTGACCAAGGAAGGCGAGGGAAGTTACGAAACCGAGCTGAAGGTTGAAGGATACTCGCTCACCGTCCGGGTTAGTAAAGTCTAGGCCCGGGGTTTACAGGGGCGGCTATCTCTGATAGACTCTGTCGGTACCATGAAAAAAGCTGTTATATCAACTGGTGGCAAACAATACCTCGTCAGCGAAGGTGAAACGCTGAGCGTGGAATCCCTGAAAGAAAAAGGGAAGACTATTACTTTTGAGCCACTGTTGGTTATTGATGACGAAACCATTAAGATTGGTAACCCTAGCATCCCGGGAGCATCTGTCAGCGCCGAAATAGTCGAGAGTGAAGTTAAAACCGACAAGGTTACTTCAATCCGTTATAAAGCCAAAAAGCGGGTACATACTGTGCGTGGCCATCGCCAAATCCAAACCACAATATTAGTTAAGACTATTAAGTAAATAAATAGTGTGTTCAGCAAATCCATGTTCTTAAAGCTTGTGGATAAATAAGCATTATTTCATAATATTAACTAAAATAACCTATTAGTTTTTACAATGCTCAACAACTGATAGTAGGGCAGGCGTTCTGTCTCATTAAATTCTTTCAACAGATGGATTGACAGAGGACGTAGTATATATAACAACTACATTGTAAAAATAAGATAGTTTTTAATACCTAAAAAGTATCAAAAAAATTGCATAAAAAATTTGTTTTTTTACCCTTGTTGGCCAGATAAGCTCTCGCCATAATAAGACTTGGTTTTTGCGTAAGCGAAATCAGACACAAACAGCAAGACCAAAATAAACAATCAAATGGTTCAAATAACACCTCACAAACGTGTACAGTTCGTACACAGCCTCACCCGGATACTACTGGGTGGGGCTTTTATAATCTTTTGGATTGCTCTGTCGTTGCTGCGCACCCCCGTTCCAAGTGCTAATGCGGCCACCGCCAGCACTATCAACTTCCAGGCCCGTCTGATGGGTAGCGCCGGCCAGCTGGTTAACGACGGCAACTACCATGTTGAGTTCAAGCTGTATAAATCCTTATCCGCCGGCGCCAGTGCCCAAGGCGTTTGTGTCGGTGGTGGTACTGATGATTGTCTCTGGATGGAAACACGAACCACTGGCAACCTTGTTACTGTCAAGAACGGCTACCTGACCGTCAACCTTGGGTCGGTGACCTCTTTCCCGTCAACCATCAACTGGGACCAAGACCTCTGGATCACCATGAACATCGGTGGAACAGGTGGCTCAGCGGTGTGGGACGGTGAAATGACACCCCGACTCAAGCTGACTGCCGTGCCTTACGCTTTTAGGGCGGGGCAACTAGCTAAGCTAACCAGCGGCAATACCTCAACGCTGGATTTTGCTACGCAGACCGGTGCCAGGGCGATCCTGCTGCCTGACGCCGGTGGTACGCTGGCGATTGCCACTGGCGGCAGCTTTACCTCAAATGGAGTGCTCTACGGTAACGGCACTAGTTCTATCCAAGCCACAGCTGCCGGCACGAACGGACAGTGTTTGGTAGGTACCACCTCGGCGGCGCCCAGCTGGACTGCTTGCTCAGGGCTAGTAACGCTACAAAATGCCTACGCTGCTACCAGTGGTAATACTATCCTTACCACCGATGCCCGCGACATTGCGTTGACGCTGGCTGATACCACCACTGACTCTAACTTCACTGTCACTACAGCCACTGGCTCTACCGGCGGTACCCAGTTGCTACGGGCTGATGGAGCGGGCGCGGCTGATCCGGCTCAACTGTTGTTGGTCAAGAACAACGACGTTGACCGAGCATTGCCCATCGGTATCAAGGTTGACGCCGCTAACACAAACGGTAAGGTCACCACGGCTTTTGATGCTAGCAGTGCTAACATCACTAACGCTTTAGCGATTGGTGGCAACGCCATCACAGGGACGAACTTCAGTGTAACCGCTGCCGGTCTGGCTACCAGCGTCGGCCACAACTACGGCTCCGGTCTCCTGCAGGGCACTGGCGGCGCTACGATTACCGGAGCCATATCTGTTACAAACAACAGCACCAGTACCATCGGTCTTAATACCGGCACTAGTAGCGGCCAGATAACACTTGGCGGTGGCAGTGTGCCATTGCAAATAGACTCAACTAACTTTGACGTTTCGACAGCTGGCGCTCTCTCTGGCATAACCACTATCGCTACTTCTAGTACTATTAACTCACAGACTATTTCTAGCGCTGCCAACTTCACAGGTACCGTCACTATTCAGGGCGCCAGTAGTTTAACCCTAGGAGTAACCGGTACCGCTACAGGGGCAGTTCTGTTCAAGGGTTCAACTGCTGCCAGCGGAACCATCACCTTGCAGAGCCCGGCTAACCCCGGTACCTACAGTCTGACGTTACCAACTGCTCTTGGTTCCAGCGGCGATTGTCTCAAGGACACAACCGGTGCCGGCGTACTGGGCTTTGGGTCATGTAGCGGTGCCACGACCACCCTACAAACCGCTTACGCTGCTACTAGTGGTAACACCATTCTCACCACTGATGCCCGCGACATCGCTTTTACTCTGGCAGATACTACAACAGACTCTAACTTCACCGTGACCACTGCAACTGGCTCTACTAGCGGCAGTCAATTCCTACGGGCTGACGGCGCCGGGGCGGCTGACCCGACTCAACTACTGTTAGTCAAGAACAACGACGTGGATAGGGCACTACCCATCGGCATCAAGGTTGATGCCGCCAACACTAACGGCAAAGTCACCACCGCCATAGACGTATCCAGTGCTAACATCACTAACGCTTTAGCGATTGGTGGCAACGCCATCACAGGGACGAACTTCTCGGTAACAGCAGCCGGTCTAGTCACCAGCGTTGGTCATAACTATGGCTCGGGACTATTGCAGGGAACTGGTGGTGCCACCATTACAGGGGCTATCTCCGTCACCAACAACGGCTCTAGTACCATTGATCTCAACACCGGCACCAGCAGCGGACAGATTACCCTTGGTGGCGGCAGTGCGCCGCTGTCCATTAACTCAACCAACTTTGATGTTTCGACGGCTGGCGCTCTTTCAGGAATTACCACTCTCGGCCTCTCCGGTAACTTGTTGCAAAGTGGCTCCACCACAATTACCTCCGGTACTGGTGGCTATCTCATCAATGGTGGTACTAACACAGCTGGTCACTACTTGCGCAACAACGGCACCAGCTACGTGGACGGCACGATTGCCAGTGGCGATTTGCCAAGTCTGACTGGCACCTATGTCCGAAATGTCCCTACGGCCACTTCAGATAACGTAATTGCTCCCACCACCGCTAGTGTGGTAGCCCTAACAGTCAAGGGGACGAATAGTACGGCGGCCAATGTTCTAGAGGTCTTTGATTCTACCGCTAGCCCGGTGCGTCAAGCTTTCTTTAACAGTGCCGGCTCGCTCAATGTCGCCCAGGTCATCCAACCGACTAGTAGTAACGCAGTTGATATTGGCTTATCCGGCACCACTTTCCGCAGCGGCTTCTTTGGGACCAGTCTGGTGGCCGGCGCAGCCACCCTGAACGGCACCAGCCTTTCAACTACCGGTGCGTTGACCATCACCGGCGGCACCACGCTGGCTCTGACTAGTACCGGCGCTAACACAGCCAGTCTAGACACTGGCGGCGCATCAACTCTTAGCCTCGGCAATGCCAATGCCACCATCATAAATGTTGCCGGCAACAACACGGCCCACACCATTCACATTGGTGACGGGGGTTCTAGTACAGCCCAAACCATAACGGTCGGTTCCACCGGTAGCGCTACTAGTCAGCTGACGCTGAACGGTGGCTCGACTAACGGTGTTGTCCTGAACGGTGGTACCACCGCTTCCGAAACCCTGACCGGCAGCGGCGACACCATCAAAACCACCACCAACTCCACCACGGCCTTCCAGGTGCAGAATGCTACAGGTGCACCTATATTTGTTGTTGACACTACAAATAGTAACCTGATTACCAACCCCGGTTTTGAAGTCAACACGACTGGCTGGAGCACCACTGGGGCAGGCACCGGCCTGGCTATAGCTCAAAACCTGACCAAGAGTAATACCTACCTTGGCGTTGCCAGCCTGCAAGTTACCACGGCTAGCAACTCGGCCAATACCGGTGCCAGCGTGACTGGTTTTACGGCCTCTATAACCCCGGCCCAATACACGCTAACGTTCTACGCCAAAGGCGGGGCAACCAATGGCAACTTCAGCACGCTTAACGTCACTATTACAGGCGGTAGCGCACCAGCTTGTATCACCGGTGCCAGCGTCTCTACCATCGGCTTTATCCGTTACAGCTGTACCTTTACCAGTACTACCACCAACGTCACGGCTATTAACTTTGTTTCTTCTGATGCTGCCACTCAGCACATCTTCTACCTTGACAGCGTCCAGCTACTGGCTACCGGTAGCGTGACACCATATAACATCGGCAATATCCAGCTGCGGGGCGTCATTTCCAACCCGGCGACCTTCCAGTCTAGCTCCGATTCGACCACAGCCTTCCAGATCCAGAACGCGGCTGGTACCAGTAACTTATTGGTAGCTGATACAGCCAATGGCAGGGTCACTTTAGGTGCGGCCAATAGCTTGGTCCTAGGCATATCCAGTAGCACGCAAGGTGGCATTCTCTTTAATAACCAAGCTGGCACCAACACCATTACGCTACAGGCTCCCACTACTAACCCCACCAGTAGTTACACTTTGCAGCTACCCACAGTGGCCCCGGCCGTCAGCCAGTGTTTACAGACCGACTCTAGTGTGGCGACTCAGTTGAAGTTTGCCTCCTGTTCCAGTGGTTCTTTCCTGGCCAAAAACGCTACTGACACCTCTGCGGCCGCGATTACGACTGGTAATTTTCTCTACACATTTACCAACAGCTCAAGTGCAGTCACCTCAAGTGTCCTAAAGCTGGACAACGGCACCAACACCAACTCGACACTGTCGGTCACCGCTAGTGGTAATCCGGCCAGCGGCCAAGCGCTAATCTTTGCTTCCAACACCAACGCTTCACCCACCGGTAACCTGATTGATCTGCAGTCTGGCTCCAGCCCGACTAGTAAGTTCAGCGTCACGGCCGGCGGAGTGGCCACGGCTGCCACCTCTGTGCTGTCGCCCTTATTTGACACTCCCTCCGGCACCACTACCCTTAACGTTGGCACTAACAATGCTACCGTCGGCATTAACCTAAACCAGGCTACCGTCGTAGCTGCCAACAAGAACTTCTCACTAGCTTCCGGTACCGGTACCTCTACGCAGACCTACACCGGTACCGTCGACGCCACTACCATTACGGCTAACTCCATTACTGCCACTAACTCCGGCATTAACTTATCAGTCACCGGCCTGACCACCGGTAACGGCCTCAAGGTTATCGGTGGTACCGCTCTTACCACTGGCAGCCTGGTTAACCTCGGTGCCACTACCTACAACCCCGGCACCACCGGTGGTACCGGCAGCGTCATAGGCATTGGTGCCATTACTAATGGCGGTACTAATACCAGTGGTAACGACGTGGTTAACGGAGTCAGTGTGGCTTCGACCCTCAACACCTCCGGCGCCACCGGCACCAAAGAGCTCGACGTCTTTAACGCCGCTGCCCCAACTCTCACAGCCTGCAGTGGCGGTAACTGTACCTGGAGCGGCTACAAGGTAACTACCCAAGCAACCGGCGCCGCTGCCACCATTACCCAAAACGGCCTTAACATCCAAGCCAGTGGTGTGGCCCTAGGTGCCTTAAACGGCATTAACATCTCCGGTATTACTGCCGGAGCCGGGACGGAGACGGCGATTAACGTGGGGAGTGGTTGGGACAACATCATTTCGGCCAGCAACCTGACCGTTACCGGTGCCGGCGCCATTACCGCCGCTAGCACCCTACAGGCTACAACAGGCACCTTTACAGCCACCAGTAACCAACTACTTCTTAGTAGCGGTTCAGCCCTGGCGACTATTACTACTAACAGCAACACTTCGGCCCAGGTTTATACTTTGCCAACCAACGGTGGCGGCACCATATGTACTAGCGCCGGCAACTGCGCTGGTATAAGCGGTGGTACTCTGACTAAGCGCAAGGCAACCACCGAGACGCTGGCTAGCTCCACAGTGCTACAAGATGATAACGAATTGTTCTTTGCCGTAGCTGCTAACGAAACCTGGCACTTTACCTTCAACCTCAATGCGGACCCCGGTTCGGGTAGTAAAGATTTTAAATTTGCCATTACTGCTCCTAGTGGTGCTACTTGCGTATATGGGTATGATTCCCAAGGCGGTGCTACCAATAGCGCAACAGGTACTTCAACTTGCGGTACAGCGCTTCAAACAACGGTATCGATAACTGGCGCTCGTTTGTGGATTATCTCTGGTACAGTTGCAAATGGCAGCACGGCCGGCAATGTTACCTTACAGTGGGCCCAGGCTCTCTCAAGCGTAACTGCCAGCAGCGTCTTTGTCGGCAGTGACCTGCGGGCCAACCGCAGCTCGGCCACTGGCAGCTCAACGGTTACGCTTCAGGAGGCCTACAGCAACGGTAACGCCATAACCACTACCGACGGCCGCAATATTTCTATTTCGTTGGCCGATACCACCACTGACCAAACCCTAGAAGTAACTCAAGCCGGTACAGCCGCCGCCTTCCGTGTCAATGACGACGGCACATTCACCGACAGTACGCCATTCATAATAGATGCCAGCGGCAACGTCGGTATCGGCGACAGCACGCCGGCATCTCTGCTGACGGTTGGTAACGGTGACTTATTTGGTGTTGACTCGTCTGGTAACGTTCTTTTCAGTGATACGGCGCACACTATTAGTCTGGCGGCTGAAACCACCGCTAATACTATAGGTAACAACCTAAGTATTACGGCTGGTGCTGCCAACGGTTCTACAACCGGTGCTGCCGGCGGGGTACTAGCGCTAGCCGGC
Source organism: uncultured Candidatus Saccharibacteria bacterium (assembly GCA_964625325.1). GTDB lineage: Bacteria > Patescibacteriota > Saccharimonadia > Saccharimonadales > CAYVSP01 > CAZILM01. The sequence continues at coordinate 8,182 of CAZVBA010000015.1, forward strand.
GGGGCCGCTGCTGGATCTGGCAACAACGCCGGCGGAAATATCACACTAGATGGTGGTGTCGCTAGTGGTTCCGGAACCAGGGGGGCCATAGTACTCCAAGGCTCTGGCGGCAACGTTGGCATCGGCGATGCCTCACCGGCAGCGTTATTAACCGTTGGAAATGGTGACCTATTCAAAGTAGACACTAGTGGCTATCTGCAAGGCAATAACACTTCGACTGCCACCACCGGTACCACTGAAGCCACGGCGCGCACCAATGTAACCACCGTTACACTGACGGCCGCCGGCAGCTTCGCCAACAACGACATCATCTTCATCAACAACGCTGGTCAGGACTACTACACCCGCATCGTCAGCGGTGGTGGTACCACCACACTCACCGTATCGCCAGCCGTCAGCTATGACGTCAGTGCCAGCGTAACCAAATATAACGCCCAGTCGCTAGGGGCGACTGCCACTGATTACACCACACTCAACAACCGCTTCTTCCAGGGCTACTTCCTGGGCGGCGTCGTAACCGGGGCGGGCAGCACCACACTGAGCGATGGTAATCTGAATGTCAGCCAATCAGGCGCCAGTATAGCGGGCAGAGATCTAAATATAACAGCCGGGCAGAGTGGCAGTGGCGCGTTTAACGGCGGCAACCTTGTATTGCAAGCAGGTGCTACCGGTGGTACGGGCACCACCGGTTCGGTAATAGTTAAAGCTAATGGTACTGACTCGACTGCTGCTTTCCAGGTGCAGGACTCCTCCGCCAATGTCATTATGAATGTTGACAGCGCCAACGACAGGCTGGGCTTAAATACGAACAGCCCCCAAGCAGCCCTCGATGTTAATGCTTTCAATACGGCTACACAGACTAGCTTGGCGGTGCGTTCACTGAACTCCAGTGGCTCGCTCTCCGCTTCGTCGGGCATCACGTTTTACACCGCCAATACGAGCTTTGGTGGTAAATACACCCCTGGTGGCCAAACCGCTCAGCTAGATAGCAGCCGGATAGTCAGTGTCTACGCTAACAGCACGGGAAGTGGTTCAACAACCTTGTGCGGGTCATCGGTTTCGACGACTGGTGCGGATTGCGTTCAGGCAATCGTCGGTGCAGTTGGTCCGAACGGAGTTATATATGGTACAGCCGTATCAGTTTACCTCGTCGTTAACACCACCCAGAACACCAACTACAGTAACCCAAACCTCTTTGGCGCTGTGGCTTTGGGTAACTCAACAGTCGGTATCTATTACGTGGATAGTACTGGCGCCACCAAACTTATAGCCTGCCCGGTCACCGGTACCAGCATAGGTACCTGCGGGACGGCCATTGCCGGTCTGGCCGGTACCAATGCCCCAGAAACGCTCACCCCACTGACCAGCACTACCTTTGTGGAAGCCTACAGTGGTGGTGCCCGAGTAGTCAGTGTCAGTGGCACCACCCTTACTGGTAACACCACCAATAGCAGCACCCTCGGTACTTCAGTGGTGGCCGGGGCTGAACTCAGCAGTACCGCCTTTGTGGTAGCCGGTGACAATGGCACGGCCACGGTTGGTACCATCAGCGGCACCACTATTACTTTTGGCAGTCATTACACTTTTGATGCTAGTGGCGCGCCAACAATGGTCACTGGCGGTGCTACTGCTTTGAGCAGTACGGCCTTCGTAGTTGGGGGCTCTGGTATATTTACAGCCGGCACAGTCAGTAGCGGTACAGTCATCACCTTTGGTGCTAACTATGCGATTGGTGGCACTTCTGTGGCGATGTCGCTAACGACTCTGACGTCTACTAGTTTTGCGGCGACGTATAAATCTGGCAGCACTATACTGACGACAATGAGCGCTGTCAATGGCACAATTGTTACGGTGGGGACAACCATTACAACTGACACTGGCTGTACTAATAACTGCCCGAATGTCTCATCAGCCACCCTCAATAGTGGTCTCATGTACGTCAGTACCAACGACGGTATAAATGGCACCGCCATGAAAGGCTTTGGAGTCTCTGTTTCAACAATACTCATTTCCTCAACCAACTTGACGGCCACCGCAACCACTACTTTCTTTACCTCTACAAACAGTACTAAACATACGCCTGGTGGCCAGACCGCAGTACTAGACGGTGGCCGAGTGGTCAGTGCGTATGCAGATAGTAGTAACGGTACCAGCACTCTTTGCGGTGTTGCCACTCAGACGGAGTGTGTGGGAGGGATCGTTGGCTTAGTCGGGCCGAATGGTGTTAGCTATGGCACTGGTAAGGTACTGTACACTAACGCCGCCGGTCAGAATACCAATTATAACAATCCTAACCTGTTCGGTGCAGTTGCGTTGGGCAATGCTACGGTAGTCTTTTTCTACGTCAACCAAGCTGGTACCACTCAGTTGGTAGCCTGCCCAGTCACCGGTACCAGCATCGGTACCTGCGGGACGGCCATTGCCGGTCTGGCCGGTACCAATGCCCCAGAAACGCTCACCCCACTGACCAGCACTACCTTTGTGGAAGCCTACAGTGGTGGTGCCCGAGTAGTCAGTGTCAGTGGCACCACCCTTACTGGTAACACCACCAATAGCAGCACCCTCGGTACTTCAGTGGTGGCCGGGGCTGAACTCAGCAGTACCGCCTTTGTGGTAGCCGGTGACAATGGCACGGCCACGGTTGGTACCATCAGCGGCACCACTATTACTTTTGGCAGTCATTACACTTTTGATGCTAGTGGCGCGCCAACAATGGTCACTGGCGGTGCTACTGCTTTGAGCAGTACGGCCTTCGTAGTTGGGGGCTCTGGTATATTTACAGCCGGCACAGTCAGTAGCGGTACAGTCATCACCTTTGGTGCTAACTATGCGATTGGTGGCACTTCTGTGGCGATGTCGCTAACGACTCTGACGTCTACTAGTTTTGCGGCGACGTATGCCTCTGCGAATACTACGGTAACAACACTAGGCACCGTCAATGGCACAACTGTTACCGTAGGAGCTACCACGACGGTAGTCACGGGTTGTAGTGTCGGCGGTTGTGCTTTGACGTCATCGGCTACCCTCAATAGCGGCTTAATCTATATTAGTAGTAATACTGGTATAAGCGGTGTTACTTTTGTGGGATTAGCGGCAACGACGGCCAATTATGATGGTGCCACGCTGGCGGTTGACAACAGCAGTCATGTTATTACAAATGGCCAGGTCGGTATCAGCTTAGCCTGTACTGCCAGTAATGGTATTAAGAGCGTTACGGTTACGAACGGTCTTATTACGGCTGCCGTATGTACCACTGGTGGACTGACTGACTATGCTGAGCAGTATCCGTCGCATGAAGCGCTGGACAAGGGCGATATCGTCATGGTGGATGACACTGAACTACCTTATGTTAAGAAGTCCACCAGCGCCTATGAGCCAACCGCTATAGGCATTGTTTCGACCGACCCAGCTCAGGTGCTCGGTAAGGATCTCTACCCCAACGGCTATCCAATTGCTCTGTCGGGCCGCGTCCCGGTCAAGGTCAATAACTCCGGCGGCGCTATCAAGGCTGGCGACCCCATAACCGCTTCGGCTGTACCTGGCGAAGGTATGAAAGCTACCGCTGGCGGTCGCATAGTCGGCTACGCGCTGGAAGGCTTTGATAGTGATACGCCGGGCAAAATCACCGTGTTTGTGAACCCTTCGTGGTACTCGCCCAAAGTTGGTGGCTACATCCAGCAGGGCGACGATATTAATGGCAACATAGGAACATTCGCCAGTCTCAACGTAACTGGCAACGTAACTGCCTTAAGCCTGACGGTTCAGGGTGACGCCACCATCAAAGGCGTCTTGACCGTCAAAAGCGTTGTGGTCACGGCTAACCTGACCATCAATGGCCATGTCCTGAGCGCCTCCACCGAAGGCAATGGCCCGATTATAGTGAAAGCGGCCGCCGCCGGTCAGGATGCTGAAGTAACCGTCGACGGTACCGATACTGCCGGTACCATCACTATCAAGGTAAAAGCCGGTCAAAGTCCAATCGAAACGCTGGCTGCCGGCGACCTGACCACGCTGACCTTCCATACACCGTTCGAACTGACCCCGCGCGTCGTCATCACGGCCACTAACGACCAAGCCGTTGGTCTGCCGGTGTACGTGACCAAGACGGCTGATGGATTCAAACTGGTCATCAAGACGGCGGCCACCGACGGCGCTGAGTACCACTTTGACTACTTCGTCATTGGCTCCCAAACCGCCACCAGCTCAGCGCCACCCAGCCCATAATGGGTCAGAACTGCCCAAGAATAGTACGTCGTACAATGCACTGCGCAAGCGTAATTTAAAAAAACGAAATAACAGATGATTTCTATAATGTAGAGCTAGTATTATCCGGCTAGTTGGTAATATTGATGGTATTTACGCGTGAAAACTAAAATGATAGGCTGTAAGAAGAAAAGAGGGAAAAACAAACTAGTATGGGCGCGACCATTGCGATACTGAATCAAAAGGGTGGAGTTGGTAAGACCACTACGGCCATTAACTTAGCGGCCTATCTGGCTAAAGCCGGCAAAACGGTGCTGCTGGTAGATTTTGACCCCCAAGGCAATGCCACCAGCGGGCTAGGGGTAGACAAGCAGACTCTGGATACAACGGTTTATGATGTCTTATTCCACGACAGCAAGACAGCTGACGTTATCAAAGAAACTAATCTGGCCAATGTCTATCTGTTGCCGAGCAACCAGAACCTGGCGGCCGCCGAAGTTGAGCTGGCCCAGGTTGATGACCGCGACGCCCAGCTTAGGAATGCCTTAAAAGGCACAACCTATGACTTCATATTGATTGACTGCCCGCCGGCGCTGGGCATGCTGACCATTAACGCCCTAACAGCCGCTAATTATGTACTGATTCCAGTCCAGGCCGAATATTATGCGCTTGAGGGCCTGAGCCAGTTGTTAAGCGTCATGCAACGGGTACGACAGGGGTCAAATCCCGAACTGGAACTGCTGGGCGTGGTGCTGACCATGTACAACGCCCGCACCACGCTGGCCGAGCAAGTCAAAGCCGAGGTCGCCAAACACTTCGGCGACAAGGTTTTTTCAACGGTAGTACCCCGCAATGTCCGCCTGGCGGAGGCACCCAGCTACGGCAAGTCAATCCTCGAGCATGATAAGTGGAGCAAAGGCGCCCGCGCCTACAAACAATTAGCCAAGGAGGTACTGAAGAGTGTCAGCTAAAAACACCGGCTTAGGCAGGGGATTCGACAGCTTGCTGCCGACCGACTTCGACCCCTCAGTCTTATTAGATAAGAGCGAGCAGGTTCACAAACTGGCCCTAGCAAGTTTAACGGCCAACGTTGACCAGCCCAGAAAAGCGTTTGACGAGGTGGCTCTAAATGAATTGGCTGAATCGATCAAGCGCCACGGCATATTGCAACCGCTGGTGGTCCAGCCGCTGGACGGCGGTCAGTACGAGATAATTGCCGGTGAGCGGCGCTTCCGGGCCGCCCAAAAGGCCGGCCTGAAGACCGTACCGGCGATTGTCCGTAGCGCCAAGGCCCAGGAGAGATTAGAGATTGCCTTAATCGAGAACGTTCAACGGGTCGATCTATCGCCGTTAGAGCAGGCCGTCTCCATCGCTCGCTTGCACGAGCAATTTAACTTGCCCTATGCCGAAGTCGCCCAGCGTCTGGGCAAGGCTGAAACCACTGTCAGTAATATCGTCCGGTTGCTGCAATTGCCGGCGGCGGCTCAAGAAGCCTTGCAAGCCGGCCGTATCAGTGAAGGCCACGCCCGGGCCATATTGGCGCTCAAGGGTGACACTGGCCATCAGCAGCGGTTGTTAGAGCTGATAGAAGGTCAAGCCTGGTCGGTCCGCGAAGCCGAGCGCTACGTTACGGCTATTAAACAAGGCGCCAAAACACCAGCCAAGGCGACCGAAAAGGTTCAGACCACCACGCCGGCTACTGAAAAACTGAGCCAAACCCTGAAGACACCGGTTAACATCCGCCGGACGGCCCGCGGCGGCCGGCTGGAAATCCGTTTCAGATCCGACCAAGATCTCGCTCGCATCCTAAAGATGCTCGGGCAATAAGGTTACAGGTGACCGGTGACAGGTTACCGAATTGCTGTAACCACTTACCACTAACCGGTAACCTTTATTTTATAACCTAGAACTTCTTAGCCTGCGAGAAGGGTAAAATCCGGACGGATAGCTTACCAACTATGTCCTTGGCCGGAACCGTGCCAAAGATGCGCGAATCCAATGAATTAACCCGGTTGTCGCCGCAGACAAAGATTTCGCCAGCCGGTACGACAATATCGACACTGCCAGGGGTAGTGGTGATAACACTGCCGTATGAATAGGTCTTATCGGGCTGGAAACCTTCGGGGTGGTCCTTATTATATATAGTCAGTATGCCGTCATTGACAACGACATGGTCGCCCGGCAGCCCAACCACCCGTTTGATGAGTTGCTTGTCCTGGCCGCGGTTCTCGTCAATCAACCCGCGTTTAATAAATATGACGATGTCGTTGCGGTGGGGGATGTAGGTATGCCCGGTAATGCGCGCCCAGGTGCGGGCGGTCTTAAGCACGATTAAACGATCGTGATTCTCAAGCGTGGTTGACATGCTGGGGCCGTCAACTTCGTATGATTGAAAGACAAAGGCCGTTAAGGACAGAGCAATCAGAGGGGCGGCCAGCAGTATCAGGATGGTCGAGACAACACTCTTGAAGCCCTCACGGCTGTGTCCACTGGCTGGCGGCGTTGCTTCGGCCGGTGTCATTGGCGGCACCGAACTATCCGCCGGATTGGGAGCCGGCGTCAGGGGCGGCGGCGTGGTGTCAGGTAGTGGGGTTAGAGTATCATTCATAGATTACCGGAGTAGGTATTAACTATAGCGTAATATGTCGTCCGATGCACCCAATAAAACTTGTGTTTACTTAGACCATAACCCGCGATATACTACCCTCTACTTGATTATGGATAATTTCAGGAAACCCAAGACCCCCCGTGGGCGGGTTGCCATCGATGGCATTTTACGAACACCAAACAGAGGTCGAAACAGCGGCAGTATCAGCTTTCAGCCGCCTTCGAAGCAGACTGGCAAACAGCCTAAGCTCGATGATTTTCGTCGCCCTGATGGCTTTCAGCCCAACTCACGCAGCAACATTCTGCCGCCGGCTACTGCCGATCGGCCACGTCGGCCGGTAACGCCAGGGGCTACGCCGATGCCGTCACCGAAGCGGGTGGCCAAGCGCCAGCATCGCGTACGGCGCTACGCCTTGCGCGGCGTCCTGACTCTGTTCCTGGCCGTTATCCTGACCGGCGGCTTCTTATTCGGCAAAGCCTACTGGAAGGCGCGCCATATCTTTAAGGGCGGCGGTAGTGCCATAGCCTTGCAGGAAAACGTTGACCCTTCACTCCTGAAAGGCGAAGGCGACGGCCGCGTTAATATTCTTATATTAGGCAAGGGCGGTCCCGGCCACGATGGACCGGACTTGACCGATACAATTCTAATCGCCAGCATTGACCCGATTAATAAGGAAGCCGCCCTGCTGAGCATTCCGCGCGACCTGTATATCAAAACCGATACCGGCTCCAGTAAAATTAACGCCGTTTATGCCAATGCCAAACAGCGTTCCTTATATGGCAAGAAACACACCGGCGACGCCAATAAAACCGCCGAAGCGGCCGGTATTGATGCCATTGAGAACAGTATTGAAGGTGTTACCGGGATACCGATGCACTACTACGTAATGGTTGATTTCACCGGCTTTAAAGATGCTATCAACACTGTTGGCGGTATAACCGTCAATGTACCGGAGGCTCTGTATGACCCGTCAGTCGCCTGGGAAAACAACTGGAATCCGCTGATTGCCGCTAAAGGTTTGCAAACCATGAAAGGGAATCAGGCCTTGCTGTACGCTCGGTCGCGCCATGGCAGTTTGCGTGGCGACTTTGACCGTGCCGAGCGGCAACGGCTCATCCTGCTGGCTCTAAAAGACCGGGTGTTGAGTGCCGGCACTTTTGCTAACCCCATAAAGATAAGCTCACTGCTCAGTAATTTCGGCGACCACGTCCAGACCAACTTCTCAGTCAGCGAAATGTTGCGGGTCTATCAGATTGGCAAACTCATCGATAGCGGCCAAGTCAAATCACTTGGCCTGGCTGA
>CAZVBA010000016.1:0-16036 GCA_964625325.1 uncultured Candidatus Saccharibacteria bacterium
TGGGTAGCAATCAACTTCTTTTTGGCCCCAGCCTCCTCAAAGAAACACGGGTAGACTCCATTCATTTGGCGAGTTATGTTGCCCTTGAAACGTAGTGTAATGGTATAGCGTCCAGGATAAAGTAATGCCTGAGTATGTAAGCGAATCTCTTCCAGTGAGCCGTGGTGGTTAATACGTTCCAGCTCAATAGGGCGCTCGGCTTTTTTGTCGTGGTAGGTTATCTCGGCGTCGGTAATTTTGAGGTCTTTTTGGTGCAGCGTCAGTCGCTTAGATGGTCGGCCGACTTTTCGGCCACTCAACACGACGCTGCCCTCGAACTGCATGGCTTCAGGATCAATGGCCAGATTGAGCCGATAGTGCTCGGGTACAAATTGTGTAAATAGTCTCATAACCTTTTTCATATTAATCTGTATTTTAGCATGTTGGCGTAGTGGTAATTGACAATTATCAGGGGAAAATGTAAAATAATTCGTGTACTGATCCGGCCCGAAGGTCGGATTTTTTCATACCTAACTAGGAGATACAAATGGATTTAGATGTTAAACAACTGGCTCTAGCAGTCAGAACCATCGCCGAAGAAAAGAACCTGCCCGAAGAAACCGTACAGGAAGTCGTCGAGCAAGCCTTGGCCGCTGCCTACCGGCGCGATTACGGTGAACGTGAACAAGAAGTCCGCGTCAACATGAACCTAAACACTGGTGATGTTACTGCTTTTGTGACCAAGGAAATCGTTGATGAAGTAACCGACCCGCATTTCGAGATTAGTACTAAAGAAGCCGGCGTTATGAAGAAAAACGCCAAGGCTGGCGATACGATTGAAGTTACGGAGAAGGTGGAGAACTTTGGCCGGGTGGCCGCCCAAACCGCTAAGCAAGTTATTTTGCAGCGCCTGCGTGAAGCCGAACGTGAGATTATCATGGCCGAGTATGAAGATAAAATCGGCACGGTTATCAACGGTATTGTGGCTCGCGTTGAAGGTCGCCTGGTGCGAGTTGATCTCGGTAAGGCTCAAGGTATTATGCCAATGAGCGAGCAAATCCAAACCGAGCGTTATTACCCTGGCCAACGCCTCAAGGTCTTTCTGAAAGACGTCGAACGCGGTTTTCGCGGTCCGCAGTTGATTGTATCGCGCGGTTGTCCGGAATTTGTGGATTGGCTGTTCCGAGGTGAAGTGCCGGAAATGGAAAGCGGGGCTGTGGAGATTAAGGATATTGCCCGTGAAGCCGGCGTGCGCACTAAACTGGCGGTTAACAGTACCGTGCAAGGTGTTGACCCGGTCGGCACCTTTGTCGGCGGCCATGGAACACGTGTCAATGCCGTCATGAGTGAGATTGGCGAACAGGAGAAAATCGATATCGTGGTTTGGGATGATAAGCCGGTTACTTACATAACTAACGCGCTAAGCCCGACTAAAGTTACTGAAGTAAAACTTGATGAGAAGAATAAGAAAGCTACCGTAGTTGTACCCGAAGACCAGCTGAGCATAGCCATTGGCAAGAACGGCCAGAACGTTCGACTGGCCAGCAAACTGACCGGTTATGATTTAGACATTACCGCTGAAACCGAAAAGTCTTCGACGCCTGCTGCTGAGCCAAAGACTGCTGAAGCCAAACCAAAGATGCCTAAACTCAAGAAGAAAGAGCAGCTGGAAAGCTCATTGCTCGAAGCCATCGAAGAACACGGCACCGACGACCAGACAAAATAAATACAAAACAAGCTGATGTTAGCACTCTTGACCCACGAGTGCTAGATTTGGTAATATAGTATTAGCGATTTACTGAAAATGTCGCTGAAAGAGGGTTAGATAAATCTATGATGCCAAATAGTCCTGACTTTCAGGAATTTTTAAACCACCTAACCGATAATGCACTGGCCAGTCTCAAGCACGCCGATGCCATTGCCCGCAGTTTCGGCAGCGCTTACATTGGCACTGAACATTTACTACTCGGTGTCTTGGCCCAAGACGCCAGCATGGGCGCTAAAATACTAGGTAATGCCGGCATTACCCTGGACCGGGCCCGCTTGGCACTGAATCTGACGCCAAAAACACTTGTTATTAATTTAGGTGCCAAAGGCTTGAGTGAAACCGCCAAGCTGACACTGAAGATGGCCTACGATGTCGCCCAAGACTTTAACCAAGAGTTCTGCGGCACCGAACATATTTTGTATAGCATTTTGACTCAAAAAAACGCCCGGGCCACCACGCTATTGCGCGACATGAACGTCAATGTCGACACGATGGTGAACGAACTGGAACAATTTTTGAACCGCCAGCAGTACGAGGAAAGCGGTGAAGGCGCTACCGATGCCCGCCGCCGTGGCACTAAGAACCAGCGCAAAACGGCGCTGGATTTCTTTGGCACTGACCTCACGGCCATGGCGCGACAGCACAAACTTGACCCGGTGGTCGGCCGCGAACCGCAAATCCGCCGCCTAATTACCATACTTAACCGGCGCACCAAGAATAACCCGGTGTTAATTGGTGAGCCCGGCGTTGGCAAGACGGCCATCGTTGAGGGTCTGGCTCAACGCATCATCGCCGAGGACGTACCCGACAGCCTGCTCGATAAACGCATCGTCATGCTGGATTTGGCCGGTATGATTGCCGGTACTAAGTACCGCGGCGAGTTTGAAGAACGGCTCAAAAAAGTGATGACCGAATTGGAAAATGACAAGAAGACAATTGTCTTTATTGATGAGTTGCACCTGATTGTTGGCGCCGGTGCCGCCGAAGGCGCCATGGACGCCGGCAATATCCTCAAACCCTCTTTGGCACGCGGCAAAATCCAAGTCGTCGGGGCTACTACTACGGCCGAATACACTAAACACATTGAAAAGGACGCCGCCCTGGAGCGCCGCTTCCAACCCATCCAAGTGCCTGAAGCAACGGTGGCCGAATCATTGGCTATCCTGAAGGGTCTGCGTAAGCATTACGAAGCGTTTCATAACGTTAAAGTCAGCGACGAAGTACTTGACGATACGGTTACGCTGGCAAAACGTTATATCAACGACCGCTTTATGCCGGACAAAGCCATTGATTTACTTGATGAAACAGCCGCTTATCTACGAGTCGATAAGGGTAAAACTTCGCCCGAGGTTCGCCGCCTGCAAAAAGAGCTTAAGTTGGCTAATACGCGGCGCGAAGAGGCGGCTGAGCATGAAGATTATGAACGTGCCGCCCTGGAAAAACAGCACGCCAGTCAAATCAACGAACAACTCAAGAAGCTTCAAGCGGCCGGCAAAAATGCCAACAAACTGGTTATGCATAGCGAGGATGTCGCGGAAGTCGTCGCGCGCATGACGGGCGTGCCCGTGACTAAGGTCATCCGTTCCGAAGCCAAATATCTACTGAACCTTGAAAAACAATTAGGAAAATATGTTATCGGCCAGGATGAGGCTGTGGCGGCCGTTTCCAAAGCCGTTCGTCGCAACCGCACTGGTATCAGCGGCGGCCAGCGCCCAATCGGTTCGTTCATTTTTCTAGGACCGACCGGGGTAGGTAAAACCGAGCTGGCCCGAGTGCTGGCCCGTGAATTCTTCGGCTCCAGTGAAGCCATGGTTAAGATTGATATGAGCGAGTTCGGCGAACGCCACACCGTCGCGCGCTTAGTCGGCGCGCCGGCCGGCTACGTCGGCTATGAGGAAGGCGGGCAGTTGACTGACAAGATTCGCCGCCAGCCGTACAGCTTGGTGTTGTTTGATGAGATTGAAAAAGCCCACCCGGAAGTCTTCAATATGCTGCTACAGATACTGGAAGACGGCGTATTGACTGACGCCAAGGGCCGTAAAATCGATTTCACTAACACCATCGTCATTATGACCAGTAACGTTGGCGCCGATAAGTTGCAAAAAGAAGCTTCGCTAGGCTTTCACGCGACGGCTGCTAATGAGCTAAAAGATCTGGCTGAATTGCACGACAACAATAAGGACAAGGTGCTTGATGAGCTCAAGAAAACGATGCGGCCCGAGCTGCTGAACCGTATCGATAAAATCATCGTCTTCCGCGCCCTGACTAAAAAAGACGTGCTTAAGATTCTGGATCTGCAAATTGAAGAGCTTAAACAACGGCTCGTTAAACACGGCCTGGGCCTGGAAGTAACGCCACAGGCCCGACAGCACTTGCTGGAAAACGGTTACGACGCCCACAATGGCGTTCGGCCAATGCGGCGCCTGTTGCAGGATACTATTGAGGACCACATCGCGTTGGAGCTACTCGATAACCGCTACGGTAAGGGTGATATCGTCGAAGTCGGCGCCAAAGACAAAGAACTGGTTTACGACTCGTCTGCTGAATAAGCTATAATTTGGGGAGTGAAAACGACTTCTCGAAGAGTAGGCAGTTATCTATTTAGCCTTGGTCTGCTAGCGGCTGTTGCCACCGCTTGGTTTCAGCGCGTGGCCTTGTATGATTGGTGGCGTTTGAGGGATTATTCGCCGCCAGCGGCGATTGTCCAAGTGGTCACTGACTCAACCATGACACCATCGGCCCGGCATATTTTTTATGTCTACCACCCGGAGCTGGACAACCGCAGTAATTTTAATAGCCACTGTAGTGCCAAAGGTGAGCAAACCATTGTATTGGGCTGCTACGTGGCGCCGGTTGGCATATATCTCTATGACGTCAAGGACGATCGCTTAAGCGGCGTTATTGAGGTCACAGCGGCCCATGAAATGCTGCACGCCGCCTACGACCGGCTCAGCCCCAAAGATAAGGACCATATCAATCAACTTATAACCCAGGCCTATGCCGGTGTGACTGACGACCGTATCCGCGCCAACATTGATAATTATAAAAAGCAGGGTGCCGACGTTACCAATGAATTGCACTCTATTCTAGGCACCGAAGTGCGTAACTTGCCCCCCGAACTTGAGCACTACTACCAACGCTATTTCACTAACCGCAGCCAAGTGGTGGCTTACTCTGAGAAATACGAGAGAGCTTTTACTTCTCTTAAAAATCAAGCCCAGCAAATTTCGGCTCAGCTTCAGGCGTTGAAGAAGACTATTGACGCTTTGGAACAGCAACTCTCGCAGCAGCAAGCTGCTCTTGAGAGTGATCGTTCCAGCGTCAGAACCCAGGCCGAAGCCGACAGTTTTAACGCTCGGGTCAGAGCTTATAATAATCAGATAAGTTATTTGAATAGTTTGGTGACGCAGTACAACTCATTGCGCGATCAGTACAACCAACTGGCGGTCCAACAGCAACAGCTTTTTCAGGCGATCGATAGCCGACCGACCGTCGACACTCAGTAAGCGTGGGCTGGCTCGAACACGGTTGAGACGTGTAAACTATTACTATGGCTAAAAAACCTAGTGTGAGGTATGTCTGTAGCAACTGTGGCGCGGTTGCTATGACCTGGAGCGGCCGTTGCCACCAGTGCGGCGAATGGAATACCTTGCAAGAACAAATTGATATCACCACAGCTAATTTAAAAAGTGGTGGTCGGGCCTTGACAGCCGATAGTGTCGTCAGTCTGGCTAAAAAGGATAACTTAGGACGCTTACAGACCGGTTTAAACGATGTTGACGTCGTTTTGGGTGGTGGCTTGGTGCTTGGCAGTGTAACGTTGATTGCCGGTCAGCCGGGCATTGGCAAGAGCACCTTACTACTTCAGATAGCCCAGCTGGTGGCTGCCAAACAACCGGTGCTATACATCAGCGGTGAAGAATCAGCCCATCAAATCGGCCTGCGCGCCACCCGTTTGGGGGTGACGTCGTCCAAACTGCAATTGGCCACCAGTACTAGCGCTGATGATATCGCCGCCACTATTAGTACTGGCGAACACAAACTGGTAATTGTTGATTCTATTCAGACACTCAGTGTTAGCGCCCTCAGCGCCGGTGCCGGTAGTGTCAGCCAAATTACCAACAGCACCCAGTTGATAACTGCCGCGGCTAAACAATCAAACACAGCCTTAGTGATTGTCGGCCACGTTACTAAGGAAGGCTCCATCGCTGGTCCCAAGCTACTGGAGCACATGGTTGACGTGGTTCTGCAGCTCGAAGGCGACCGCTACGGCGGATTTAAATTGTTGCGAGGAATAAAGAACCGTTTTGGGTCGACTAATGAAACCGGCATCTTCGAAATGGTTGACGAGGGCCTCAAAGCAGTAGAGAACCCATCGGCAGCGCTGCTGGCTGAAAGGCAGGTAACCGATGGCTCGGTGGTTCTGGCCACCATGGAGGGTTCTCGGCCGCTATTGGTGGAAGTTCAGGCGCTTGTGAATCGGACTGCCTATGGCTACCCTAAGCGGGCGGCCAGCGGCTTTGACTTGAACCGACTGAACCTTCTTGTTGCCATGCTGGAGCGACGCACCAAACTGAACTTGGCCGATCAGGATATCTACATTAACATTGTCGGCGGTATTAAAATCACCGAACCGGCGGCTGATCTGGCCGTTGTCATGGCGATAGCTTCGGCCGCTCGCGGCATGCAACTCAAAGAAAACGCCGTCGTTTTCGGCGAAGTCGGCTTGTCGGGTGAAGTCCGCCACGTGCCACAATTGGAAAAGCGTCTTAGCGAAGCCAAAAAGCTTGGCTTTAATATAGCTATCGGCCCGGCAGTGCGCAGTGGTAAAAAACCGGCATCATTGAAATCAGTCGGTGATGTACGCACTGCACTCAATCAATTTCTAGAGAAGGACTAATTTGTTACATTAGTAGTTTTAGATTGCTGCGGTGTACTGCTGTCTGTTAGGGTTACTGTATATCCCGGTGGCTCGAGCGGTCCATCGCAACTAGTATTATTCGTTGAAGTACAATCTGATCCTTGCGGCACACCACCTAATTTGGAAGCTACAGTGTATGGTCCTGTTCCACCTGACCAAGTGTAGGTTGTTTTGTTATGGCTAGTGTCCCTTTTTGCGCTCATGAACGTTAAAGGGCCGGTGCTACTACCACCCCCTGAGCCAAAATCAATACTGGCTGGACTGCTAGTTGAATCATACAGAACGCTATCAATAACCTGGACGGTAACGTCGTGGGTGCCGGTACCGCTATATGTGAAGGTCAGTGGATAGTTCGCGACTGGTCCGTCGATTTGGTAGGACTGGACAATCTGCCCACCAATCATGACGTTGAGTGTGCCCGGGAATTGGGCATACTGCGGATCTGATAACGGATGCGTGCCGGCATCGGCATTAACCTCAACGGTACAACTGCCGCTACATGATGAGGGTGCGTTGACTATATTTACTGATGGTTTCTGATCATCACAATGGTGGACGTCATCGGTCTGGTTGTTATCTATCTGGTTGTTGCCACCACCACCGACAAATATATCGATGGAGAACGCGTTGGAGTTGGCATTACCACTATTCTTCTTGGCACGAGCTGGCGTACAATCGGTCGCGATTTTGTTGGAAACAATATCAATGGTTTGGTTAGTGCTCTTTTTATTATTGCCAGTGTACCAAGAAGGGTAGAGGTCGTTGGTCGGACTCGGTTCAATCGAGCCGTAACCGACATGGTGGCTGACGACGTAGGCCGGCAGCGATTTTACACCGGATGGCTGGACCCAGTTGACCGGTTTCATGTTCAGACGGTCGTGGGCACCCTGCATCCAGACGCGGGTGATCGGTGCGGTAATAAGCTCCATTGAGCCGCTCAGCGGCTGGTTACGGGTGTGGTAACCGACCCATGAGACGGCGGCATATTGAGTGGACCAGCTGGTCATGAGGCCGTCAAAGCCGTTGTTGGTAGTACCGGTCTTGATGGCGAAGTTCCAACCCTTGTAGCGGTGGAAGCGATAATTAACACCATTCAGATAACTGGCTCTCGGGTCAGAGGCCATATCATCGACGATATAAGCGGCGTCCTGCCTGACGACCTGGTTGCCTTCCGGCTGCTTCCATTCGTCCTTGACCTTGCCGCCGGCATCGGTGATTTTCAGGATATACGTCCTGGGGATAGCCTTGCCGAGCCGGGCTAAGGTAGCTAAACCGTTGACGTGGTCATCGATATGTAAGTAAGCGCCGTCGCCGATAGCCGCCGCTCCGCCGCACTGGGTTGGTTTGGTAAAGGTGGTATCGCCACCTTCATAGCACTGGTAAGTATTTTTAGTAACCGGATTGTCCATCATCGCTGAAGCCGTGTTAATAACTTTGTTAACCGAAGCCGTAGTATCTGTCGGCACAGTTTGGAGCATGGCTTTTACGGCCGGGATGTTGCGCGAGCCGCCCAGCGCGTAGCGCAATGTCAGCGGTCCGGGGCTGCGACGGTCGTAGTCTTGCAGACAGTTACCGGTACCTTGCGGCGGCGGCGAACCTTTATTAGTACACGGATAGCCAGGCAGTGGCCCCACCTGATCGTATAGCACCGAACCGGCGCCGACATTATTATTGTTGTTGATTAGCGCTGTATAGTCATAGGGTTTGAAACTTGAACCAGGCCCAACGAAGGTGTCATGAGCGTAGTTGATTTTACCGTGGTCAGGGTTCTCAAAGTCTACCCCGCCGACCAACGAGACAATCTGGCCGGTCTTGACGTCTTCGGCCACAAAGGCGGCCTCATCAGCGCCGTGGGCGTGTAAAGTCGGTATGTCGTCCTGAACGGCCTTTTCAGCCAGGCTCTGCAAATCGAGGTTGAGAGTCGTAATAACCTTCCAGCCGCTGCGGTTAACGGTTTCACTGTATTTAGCTTCTAACTCTTTCTGGGCGGCCAGCACAAAATAGGGCGCCCGAATACCCTGATAGTAGGTTGGACGGGCTTTCACTTTAGCGACGGTATCAACTTTTTTGGCGTCATCGCGTTCTTTAGCCGAAATCATGCCTTGTTGCTGCATGGCGTCCAGGATATAGTGCTGCCGGCTAATCAGGGCCTTCTTGTCAAAATATTCACTGTATGGCGAATACAGACTCGGCGACTTAGGTATAGAGGCCAAGAAAGCCGACTCGTCGAGAGTTAAATCTTTGGCCGACTTCTGGAAGTAATTACGGGCCGCCGCTTCCGCACCATATTCAATGCCGCCGTAAGGCGCCGTATTGACATAGGCCGTCAAAATCTGGGCCTTGGAGTAGGACCGCTCCATTTCCACAGCTAGAATAAGTTCTTTTATCTTGCGCGTAATAGTCTGTTGGTTGCCGACTCTGTTCTGCGTCAGGCGCACCAACTGCTGTGTAATTGTCGAGCCACCTTGCTTGCCGCCGCGGCCAAAGGCGTCATTGACGCCGGCGCGAAGAATGCCGCGAACGTCAAAACCACCATGATGGAAGAAATCCTTATCCTCAACCGCTACGGTCGCCAGTTTAATAGAAGAAGCTATGTCCTCGTCTTTGACCGGTATGCGCTTAACGCCGTTAACGTCTTCCCAGAGCAACGTCTGGCCGGTACGATCGTAATATAGGACGCTGCCGCCGAGATTTTTACCGGATATATCAGTAATATTTGAGAGATCCTTGCGAAAATAGGCAAATAAACCAACCAGTAGTATAAAGCTGGCGGCGATACCGATGCCCATAATCTTAAGGGCCATAATGCCGCCCTCGCGACTAAACCAATAGTGGTACAGGCGCTTCGGTTGCAAGCGGTATAGGAATCGATGCAAGCGGTCCTTCGGCATGCCGGCTAGCCGGGTGGCCTTGCGCCGTTGGGCGCTGTCGCGCAGCGCTACATAGCGTTGCAGAAGATTGCGGTGGACTTTGATTTCCTTACCGCTCTTAGTTACGTGCACGTTTGGCCGACGACGTCTATTGGTTGCCATACTTACTCTAAAATTGCTCCATATGTTACGTCTATTATAGCAAAAAGCAAAGCATTAAAAGCAGAAGCATTATGGCACAAAACATAGCCTGTAGTACACTGTTGCTATGACTTTATCTGAAGAATTGCAATGGCGCGGACTTGTCAATCAGACCACACTTACAGACCTCAAGGAATTAGACAAAAAGAAATGGGTGTTTTACCACGGCTTTGACGCTTCGGCTGACTCACAGACGGTTGGTAATCTGGCCGCTATGATGTTAGACAAGACACTTATGCGCCATGGACACCAGGCCATTATCCTAGCCGGCGGCGCCACCAGTCTGATTGGCGACCCGGGTGGTAAGGACACTGAGCGGCCGCTGCAAGACGAGAAAACCGTCGCTACTAATATAAGGAAGGCCGAGGAGCAGCTAAAACGTGTGCTTAGTGGTGCCGAGTTTACGCTCGTCAATAATTTGGATTGGACCAAGAACCTAGGTGTTATTGAATTTTTGCGCGACTATGGCAAACATTTCAGTATGACGCCGCTGATTCAGCGCGACTACATTGCTAAGCGTTTGGGCGAGCAGAGCGACGGTATTAGCTATGCCGAGTTTAGCTACACCGTGTTGCAGGGTATGGACTACCTACACTTATTCGATAGCTATAATGTAACTCTGCAACTAGGCGGCTCTGATCAATGGGGCAATTGTTTATCAGGCGTGGAGCTGATTCGTAAAGCCCGTGGCAAAGAGGTTCACGTTATTACGCAGCCCCTGATTGTTAATAAGACAAGCGGTAAGAAGTTCGGTAAAAGTGAGGCCGGGGCAATATGGCTGGATGAGGCTAAAACCAGTGTCTATCAGTTCTATCAATTCTGGCTTAACGTCGACGATGACAGTGTTGGTGATTATCTAAAGATATTTACTGAGTTGGACAAGGGAAGCATTGACGAAGTCATACAACGCTTTGAGTCTAATCGTGGGGATAGAGTGGCCCAAAAAACACTGGCTCACGAAGTCACCAAGCTGGTTCATGGCAAAGAGCGGGCCGACGGTGTTAAAAAGGTTACCAATGTATTGTTTGACGAAGGCCAATTCGGTGATCTCAACAGCACTGAAGTTGAGATGCTTAAGCACGAACTGCCCGTGGTGAAAGCGCAAACTGATTTTGCCGAAACCTTAGTCAAAGCCGGCTTAGCCGCTTCTAAAACCGAGGCGCGGAATTTCCAAGCCGCCGGTGCCATTACCGTCAACGGCCAAAAAGTCGGCGTGACTCAAGAAGCACCGTTGGTCAAGGGCGATAATCTAATCAAGCGCGGTAAAAACAGCTTTGCGATTGTTGAAACCTAGCATAAGTAGCATGATTAATGAGTTTGAGCTAGGCTGGAGTCAAAGGAGTTTGCTATGACAAAAATGACGCCTATGGGCACTAAGTATCATCTCTATTTTGACGCTGAAATCGACCGCGGGCAGCCAATTGATGCCGTAATCGAGGAGAACGTCGATCTGTTTCTGTGGAGTGAGAATCATCATGATCCGAGCCGGCCTTTGCACGGTTCATTCGCCGAGCCGATGCGTGACAGCTGGCGTCGTTATTCGTTTGATTCGGTACGGGCATTGCCAATCTATGGCCGCCTAGCGTTGCTAGCGGAGAGTGGTAGAAGTCTGAGTGGCCCACGTTGGGAAACGGACGGTCCAGTCTGGCGGCCGACGGCCGAAGCGACTCGGGTCGAAGAGGACCTAGGTCGCCGAGTGGTCTCGAATGCTAGATTAGTTGAGGTCGTGCCAGACAGCCTGGAAGCCCTGTCGGATAGAGCCAGTCATATCTATGAGGCCGGTCTGGGCTACGCCTTACGCCGTTATGACAGGGTATACCAGGCCTTCTCGGTGGTTCTACGAAAAGCTATCGTAAATGGAACTACGGCTTTTTCGGTCCGGGCTTATGAGCGACCTGAACCAGGTGGACCGGAAGACCTTGTGGCGGCTGCCAGTTTGCCACACGACGCCTTCAATTACAGCTTTTTGCAGCTACATCGTGATGCCAGCTGGAATACCCACTCCGAACCGGCCTAGGCCATGCTATACTGACGCCGATGTCCAAAACTACTCCTTTGACCGCGACCCAGTACAACGACCCATCCCACAACTATCTGCACTACTGGGATGGACGGGACTATGAGAATGCTGCTGAAGTCATGGCTATCAAGCGTTTACTAAAAGGCCAACATTTTCATAACGCCGTTGATATTGGCGGTGGTTATGGCCGTTTGTGCATTCTACTTAGCAGTTATGCCGATCACGTCACACTAGCCGAGCCCTCCCAACAACAGCTCGATATTGCCGCTGATTACCTCAAAGACTACCCCGACATTGAGCGCCGGCTCATTCAAGCGGATGATATGCCGTTTGAAACCGGTAGCCTGGACCTTATAACCATGATCCGCGTCATGCACCACTTGCCCCAGCCGGCGGCGGAGTTTAAAGAAATTGCCCGGGTTTTGTCCAAAGATGGCATTTTCATCTTGGAAGTGGCTAATTATGTCCATTTCCGTAACCGCCTCAAGCAAATCGTCAAATTCAAGCGCTTTCCTTCCGATCCAGTTGATATCCGTTCCGCCGAGCACAAGCGAGACGACGAAGTGGCCTTCGTCAACCACAACCCGAAGACGATTATTAAGCAATTGGCGCACGCCGGTCTAAAAGTCGAGCGTACGTTGTCGGTATCCAATCTGCGTAGCCCCGGTCTCAAAAAATTGCTGCCGGCCAAGCTGATGCTAGCCCTTGAAAATCCAATGCAAACCATGCTAGCTAGGACCTACTTCGGCCCCAGCACCTTCTTCCTCGTTAGAAAAGTTAAATAGCCTTATACTTGTCGGTATGACCTTAGATAGCCCGGTAGCAGATATTAAGGGTGTCGGTGAGACTTTGGCCAAGAAGTTAGAGATTCTTGGTCTTAAAACAGTCGAAGACCTTATCTATAACTACCCGCGCCGCTATGACGATTACTCCAATGTTTTGCCGATTGGCAAAATCAAGCCTGGTATTGTGACGGTTAAAGCTTTTATCAAACAGGCGCGCGGTCGCTATGTGCGGCGTGGCATGCATATTACTGAAGCCGTGGCTAGTGATGAAAGCGGTAGCGTGAGATTGATATGGTTTAACCAGCCTTATCGGGCGCAAGCTATTAAGACGACTGAGGAGTATTATATTTCCGGTGAATTTCAGCTCAGCCATCAACGGTTGAGTATCATGAACCCTTCGGCCGAGTTGGTCAGTAGCTTCCCGATCAATACAGCCCGTATTGTGCCGATTTATAAGGAGACTAAAGGGCTGAAGTCGTTTCAAATCAGGCGTCTCATACGAGAATTACTACCAGTAATACATCATTTGCCAGAAACTTTACCGACAGCCTTGGTTGCAGAACAACAGTTAATGCCACGATCCCAAGCTATCGAGATGATGCATTTTCCAGCTGAGGTGGCAGAATACGAACAAGCTCGCCAGCGACTCGGCTTTGAAGAGATATTTCAGCTGACGCTGGCCGCTCTTCTAAACAAGTATGAACTCATGCATGAGAAGAGCTTGCGTATACCGTTTAAAGAAGAACTAGCCAAGGATTTTGTCAGCCATTTGCCGTTTAAGCTGACTGACGCCCAGCGCCGGGTAGTTTGGCAAATCTATCTGGATATGCAACGACCACATCCAATGAACCGGTTGATTGAGGGCGATGTTGGCTCTGGTAAAACGGTTGTCGCTACTATGGCGGCCCTGATGGCCATGGAGCAAGGTTTCCAGGTCGCCCTCTTGGCGCCAACCGAATTACTAGCCCGTCAACACGCCAACACTATCTTTAAGTTGCTGGAGCCACTCGGTTACTCCGACCAAGTCAGCCTACTAGTTGGCAGTCTTAAACCAGCTCAAAAAAAGCTGGCCCACCAGCGAATCAAAGAAGGCGACGTTCGTTTTATGGTTGGTACACACGCTTTGATACAGGAAAAAGTCGATATGAAGAAGTTGGGGCTTATTATCATCGATGAACAACACCGCTTTGGCGTTGAACAGCGCAAAAAGATGCAGGCTAAGGCCGGCCACATGCCGCATGTCTTGAGCCTGACGGCTACACCCATTCCGCGCAGTCTGGCCTTAACACTCTATGGTGAGCTGGATATATCCATAATCGACACTAAGCCGGCTAACCGCCAACCGATTATTACGAAACTGGTGCCGCCCAGCTCGCGGCCGCAACTTTATAAAAAAATAGATGAAGAATTAGCAAATGGCCGCCAAGTCTTTGTAGTGACGCCGTTAATCGAAGAATCCACGGTCCTAGACGTAAAATCAGCCGAGAAAGTCTATGACGAATTACGCAAGGGGCCGTTTAAACATCGTCAAATCGGATTATTGCACGGCAAAATGAAGGCCGACGACAAAAACCGCGTCATGGAGCAGTTTGTCGACGGACAACTGGACATGCTAGTCGCTACCACTGTGATAGAAGTTGGCGTGGACGTGCCTAATGCGACCGTTATCGTCATTGAGGACGCCGAGCGTTTTGGTCTGGCCCAAATTCACCAGCTGCGTGGCCGCGTCGGCCGCAGCGAGCATCAGGGTTATGCCTATTTGATGTTGAGCGATGCTCAAACGCCCAGCCGCCGCTTGCGGGCCCTGGAAAGTTCATCCGATGGTTTTGAGCTGGCCGAGCTTGACCTGGAAATCCGCGGACCGGGCGCTATTTATGGCACCCAGCAGCACGGCGCCATTGACCTGCGCGTCGCCAAAATGACCGACACCAAGCTGATTGCCGCCGCCCGGCAGGCCGCCCAGCATTTCATCGACGATGGCCAAAACCTGCTAAAATATAAACATCTGCGAGCGTCGGTAACTCGCTTACGAGCCGTAACAAATTTGAACTAAGGTTTATTTTCTATGTATTCAGGCACGACATTAACTAAATTCTCAGGACGCGTACTAGGCGCACACCAGAAGATTGATAGTGTCGCTCGACGTGATTTGGCTAAATTAATGCCTCAAGATAGCCTGTTCCCATCAATTCGTCGCATTCTGCATTTTGAAGGCAAAAACGGACCAGATGCCATTAAGCGTAAAAGCCCGGCTCGCGATGAACCATGGCACTACTACAGCCCATTTAACGATGAGGATGCCGAGATTTTGCAGTTGATTAAGTCGCACTACGATCACCTGGTAGCCGAACTCAAAGAAGGCGACAAAGAGCGAGTAGCTTTTGAGGCGGCCTGGTTGGCCCACGCCCTAGTTGATGGCTTAACACCTGCCCACCACTATCCATTTGAAGAGAAATTAACGGAGTTACGCGGCGGCGAGGCTAAAGAGACCCGAACTAGCGTACGTAAAAAGATGGTGATGCCTGGCAGCAACCGTCGCGAAAAGGTTAAAAACAACTGGAAAATGTGGGGAGCGAAGGGACTGTTGATGACCCATTGGTGGTTTGAGGTTGGCATTTCCATATTAATCAAGCCGCTAGGCTTCAAAGAAGCTAAACCAACCAAGGCCGAGCTCAAGCAATTTATGGATATTGGCTTGAACGAATGGTTTAAGCGAACAGCCCGCGAAATTGCCGTGCTCGACATGTACGACGCTTATTACAAAAAAGGCTGGACACCAAAATTGGCCTACCAGGTTCGCCACAAACTGGGCCCGTCCATAATTCGCACTGTTACGTTGGCGTGGTATGCGGCGCTTTGTGACGCTGAGCTGATAAAGTACGAGGCCTAGATGCGGATTATTAGCGGTCGGCTGGGTGGTCGAAACTTTGACGCCCCCCGGACGCCGCGAACCCACCCGATGAGCGAACGCATGCGTGGAGCTATGTTCAATGCACTTGGGGATATACAAGGCTTGAGTGTCTTGGACGCCTTTGGCGGCAGCGGTGCGTTGAGTATTGAAGCAGTCAGCCGTGGTGCCGACAGGTCGGTTGTGGTTGAAGTTGATAAGACGGCTTTCAATACCATCAAAACCAATCTGGCTAAACTGGCCTTGGAAGATAGTATTAAGGCCATTAAGGCCAACGTTTCAGCTTGGTCAGACAACAACGAGACAGCGGCGTTTGATCTCGTTCTTTGCAACCCACCCTTCGATAAGCTTAAGCCCGACCTGATTCAGAAATTGACACGGCATATTAATCCCGGCGGTATTTTGGTCCTGTCTTGGCCAACCATTGACACTGTACCGGAAATTTCTGGCCTTCACTTGGAATCAATCAAAGAGAAGGATTACGGCGACGCTCAGCTGGTTTTTTACCGCAAAACTCCGTAAAATACATCTTACGCGCGAGTGGTGGAATGGTAGACACGCTAGGTTTAGGACCTAGTGCCGCA
>CAZVBA010000017.1:0-15060 GCA_964625325.1 uncultured Candidatus Saccharibacteria bacterium
TTGAGGCTCAAAAAAGGCCCGGACTTTCGCCCAGGCCTTTTATTCCCCTGTTTGTTTTACACGCCGAGATGGTGCCTAATGCGGTCGACGACATCAGCAATGACGACCTGGCTCTTCACCAGATAATCATCTACTCCCAGAGAGTGGGCACGCTCCTTATCACTCTCTTGACTCAGGGCGGTAAGCATAATCACTTTGACATTGGCCGTCTCCGGCGTATTGCGCAGGATGTCCAGCACGTCGAAACCGCTGACTTTGGGCATCATGACGTCGAGAAGAATCAAATCTGGCCGGTAGGCCTGGGCGGCCGCCAGGGCGTCTTCGCCATTGGGTACACGCTTAATCGTAAAGCCTTCGGCCTCCAGACGGGTTTGGTAGACGGCGGCGAGGGCATCATCGTCCTCAACTAAAAGAATCTTCTTGGGCGGCGCCGCATTTGCAGGTGGAGGAGTCGGCGCGGCTGTATTATCCATAACCATAATGCTAGCACTCCCTCCTAGACGCTACAAGTCTTTACTTTTTCAAACACGCTTCAATGAAGCCTTTGAACATCGGGTGCGGCCGGTTGGGACGCGACTTGAACTCGGGGTGGAATTGGCTGGCCAGTAAGAATGGGTGATCGATGCCTTCAATCACTTCCACCAGGTTGTTGGCACGGTTAATACCGGTGGCCCGAATACCCCATTGCTCATACTTGTCGCGATAGTCATTGTTGCATTCGCCGCGGTGACGGTGGCGCTCGACAATATCGGTCTTACCGTAAACTTTGGCCGCCAAACTGCCCTTTTCCAGGTGGCACTCATAATTGCCCAAGCGCATGGTGCCACCGGTTTGCAGTTTGTCCTTTTGGTCAGCCATGGTATTGATAACCAGCGCCGGACTGTGCTCATTCAATTCAAAACTGGTGGCTTCAGCAATGCCGGCGTTGCGGGCGGCGCCAATCACGGCCATTTGCAGCCCCAAACAGAGGCCCAGGTACGGTACTTTGGTGGCTAAGCTATACTGGGCGGCTTTGATTTTGCCTTCCAGGCCGCGCTTGCCAAAACCACCGGGCACGACAATGCCGTCATAGCCTTTGAGAGCCGGCGCAATGTCTTCGCCGTTGTCGTACTTGGCGGCGTCAATCCAGGCAATGTCTATATCGACGTCATAGTACCAGGCGGCGGCCTTGAGCGCTTCAAACACCGACATGTAGGTATCAGTATTGTCCATATATTTAGCCACAAAGCCGACTTTAACTGTACGCGGGTGTTTGGCCGTGGCCCGCTCCACGGTAGCGCGCCATTCTTTGAGTTGTGGCTTGGAGGCTTTGACGCCGAGTTTCTCGCAAATCACATTGGCAATGCCGCTGTCTTCCAACGTCAAAGGTACTTGATAAATACTGGCCGCATTAGGCAGCAGCGCAATGGCCGCCTCCGGCACGCCGCTAAATAAACTCAGTTTGCGCTTGACGTTAGCATTGGCCGGCTTTTCGCTACGACCGACTAATATATCCGGTGCAATACCCAGGCCGCGTAATTCGCGGACTGAATTCTGGGCCGGTTTGGTTTTGGTTTCATTGCTGGCGCCTAGGAATGGCAGGTAGACAACATGGATGTAGGCACAGTTCTCCAGGCCAACCCGAACGCCCAGTTCACGAATGGCTTCAATGAACGACAGTGATTCGTAGTCACCCACTGTACCGCCAATTTCGACAATATGCACATCAAAGCCTTCGCCGGCTTTAATAATCCAATCCTGAATGGCATTGGTCAGGTGCGGAATAATCTGGACGTCATCGCCGTCAAACTTGCCGGCCCGTTCGTCTTGAATAAGTTTCAACAGCACCCGCCCGCTCATAAGACTGCTCGCGGTGGTCATTTCTTCGTCTGTAAAACGCTCGTAATGGCCAAGGTCCAAGTCGGTCTCGGCGCCGTCTTTGGTTACGAAGCATTCGCCGTGTTCACGGGGGTTGAGCAGGCCGGCGTCAACATTGAGGTAGGGGTCGCATTTTTGGAGATTAACTTTGAGGCCGCGGGCTTTGAGGAGGTTGCCGATTGAGGCGGCGGTAATACCCTTGCCGAGTCCGGAAAGCACGCCACCTGTCACAAATACATATTTAGTCGGCTTTTTGGCCACTACGCTCCCCTATTTGTTCGTTACTATCCTAACCTATACCGCCGTATAGCTCAAGCGGAAAAATAAGATACGAAGCGCTTGCGCGGATTATTGTTTAAGGCTGGCCAGGGCGGCGTCGAGCTGGGGATCGCGGTTGTTTTTGAAATCGTCGTCGCTGCGGTCAACTTTTTTGTCAGGTTCAATGCCCTGTTTGTCGATGTTGCGCCCGTTAGGCGTAAACCAGCGGGCAATTGTTACTTTAAGCTCACTGCCATCACCAAAGTTGATAATTTGCTGCACGCTGCCTTTGCCAAAGCTCTTCTTGCCCATTAGTGTGGCGGCACCGTTATCTTTGAGCGCACCTGCCGTGATTTCGCTGGCGCTGGCGCTGCCGTCGTCAATTAATACGACAGTTGGAATACCATTGAGTAGCGGATTGCCGGTGGCTTTGTAGTCGTGCACAATCGTACCGTCGCGGCGCTCAGTTAAAACCGTCTTGCCGACTGGCAGCCAGAGGCTGGAAACATCAACCGCCGAGGTAAGCAATCCGCCCGGGTCGCTACGCAAATCCAACACGACCGCTTTGACATTCTTGTCCTTAAAGTCCTGGGCGGCCTTGCGGCTCAGGTCTGATGTATCATCGCCAAAACGGCTGATTTTAAGATAGCCGATGTTGCCGTCCATAATTTTGGAGGTTACGCTTGGTACAGTGATGGTATCACGCGTAATTGTCAGGGTTAACTGGGAACCAGCCCGCACAATTTTGAGTTTTACTTGGCTGCCCTTGGGGCCGCGGATTTTGTCGACCACTTGGCTGATCGTCATGTCGGCCGTACTCTTGCCATCCACTTCGGCGATAATATCTTTTGGCCGCAGTCCGGCTTTTTCGGCCGGGAAACCGCTCAGCGGCGCAATAACAACCGTGTTGCCATTGGCATCTTTGCCTAGCTCGGCGCCAATACCTGTGAACGAACCGCTAAGCTCGTTACTGAAGTCCTTGGCGGCCGTCGGGTTAAAGTACTCCGTGTATGGATCACCGCTAGCCGTCGCCAGGCCTTGCTTGAGCCCGTCCAACAGTTTGTTAGTATCAAGCTGGCCGTCAAAGTTGGACTTGAGCGAATCATAAACTTGTTCAACCGTGGAGTAATCGAGGTTGGCCGGCAGGTTTCGAGACACACTTTTACGAAACAGCCCGTCCGGACCGACGCGTATGCGGCCGTTACCAAAACCGACCCCGAGTGTAAAAATAAACAGTACCACGAAAGCGCGGACAACAAACTTCGGCCACCGCCGCTGCCGCTGGCCGGTAACCGTCGGATCACCTGACTGGTTCACCCCTTTTTGTCCAAACATACCAAACCATTATAGCGTAAGCGGCTTAGAATTGACCTAATTAAACTAATGTTTAAGTCCGCTAAACTTTTTAGAAATAAGACGCACGTACTTAGATGCAATACAAGGAAGTATTGAAGCACGGAATGAGGCGTACAAATGGTACGTCGAATGAGTACTGGAAATACTGACGCAGTAGTGCGCTAAGAGCAAGTACAGAATGCTTGGCTTTGCCAGGCAGCAGGTGCTTGCGCTACGTGTGTCTTACGGGAAGTGGATGAAGACCAGGCCGGTGGTGTACCGCCAGCCTTCACTGTAATGTCCTTGGTAATCAACGTTGTACTGCGAAATATAGATAGTGCCACCGCTGCCGACAGCTTCGACATACATAACGTGTCCGAAGGCTCCGCCGCTATATACAGCCACGTCGCCGACTCTCGGATTACTGTCAACCGGTATGCCTTCGGCTCGGGCGTCATCGGGCCACTGATTGGCATTACCACGACCGCCCCAATATGGCATATGGCGACCACTATTCCAGACTTTCCAGGCGGTAAAGCTGACGCATTCGCGGTTATACATCCCCCAACTGTCCAGCGTGCTGTCCATCGGCGCGTTGGCCCAGACTGATGGGTAGCCGCCATTGTTGGGGTCGCCATGCATATCACCGATGTTGAATTGGGAGTTCTCAATGGCCTGCTGGCGACGAAGTTCGCCGATTTGGGAATTATTAGCCTGGATTTGGCTGTTCAGGGTGGCTTGCTGGTCTTCATTCAGAGATAATAGGTTATTCTTCTGCCCCTGTTCAGCGGCTAGCTGGTCATTCATGTTGCGCTGATCGGCCAGCAACTTTTCGACTTCATCCTTTTGCTTGGCCAGTTGCTGCTTGAGCTCGGCAATTTTTTGCACGGTTGTCTTTATCTTGTCAGATACCGAATTGCGATATTGCTGTTTGTCGACAAAGTCGCTTAGGTCTTTGCTCGAGGCCAGCATTTCCAGGGTGCTGATCTGGCCTTCCAGATACATGGCCTTGATATTTTCACCCAGTACCTTTTTCTGCTTCTCCAGTTCTTCCTGGGCAACCGTAATCTGGCGTTGCAGGTCATCACTTTTATCTTGATTGGCTTTAATTTGGGCCTGCAGGGTGTCTATGCGGCCTTGTAGTTTACTGATTTCATCGGCCAGCGATGATGCTTGAGCGCCGAGTTGCGCCTGGGCGGCGGCCTTACCGCTGTTGTCAGCTCGTAGGCTGTTGATTTGGTCATCAAAGTGATCAGCCAACGCTAAAGGCTTCACTAGAATGCTAAAGCCAAACACGGCAATTAATAGTGCTAACGGTAGTATCGAAAGAGGCTTGAGGGCTTTTTTAGACTTCATTTTTGATTTTTTTATTAACGCCCCAATCATAGCACAGCCCTCAAGTGATTGCAATTAGCGACCCAATGTTGTCTAGTCATAATGGTTACGAGCACCACGTCTAGTCTACTGCTAGCCGCCGGTTGTCTCGGTGAGATTACTTACACCCCTACCCTTTACCCCTGTTAAAATTATATAAGAAAGAACTACTTGGTCGTTTTGAATTTTAGATACCGTCGGGTCGCCAGGACAGAAGAAACGGCACCGATGAGTATACCAATCGCCATCTGCCCTGTCAAAATCACCCAAAAATGCTGGCTGAAGTAGTCGCTGGCAAAGCCGATGTCCAATAGACCCAAGCTGGTAGCTTCAAATGTCGATGACGCCACGGTGAACAGGCTGCCGACCAAGATGACCGAAATAATCGAGGCGATGATGCCGTAAAACATAGTCTCCACCACAAACGGGCCACGGATAAACCAGGTACTGGCGCCCAGCAAACGCATAATGGTCAGTTCTTCACGGCGGTTAAAGATGGCCATTTGGATGGTGTTGAAGATAATCAGCGTCGAAATAATCGTAAAGACGATAACGCCTACCAGAGCCGCCTCGCGCATGAATTTGGTGGCTTGAGTAATCTTGTCGATGGCCTGTTTACGGTCGCCTGAATAAGACGTTTCGTCGGATTGCAGGCGCTTAACGGTGGGTTGCTCCAGAAAATCACGGATTTCACTAATCTTGTTAGGATCTCTGGGCTTGATGAGAATGGTGGCGGGCAGCGGATTATCGGTCTGTGAGATGGCCGCTAACAGGTCCGGGTTATTCTTATTCTGGCGTTGATAGTCCTTTAACGCCTGGTCCTTTGATATATACTCGACTGATTTGACGTTATCCAAGTGTTTGATATCAACTATTAATTTGTTTGTATCAGTCGGCTTTAGGTTGTCCTTTAAATAGACTGAGACGTCAATTTTGTCGGTGATTTGGCTGATGGTATGAGTAAAAGTGGCGTTGGAAATAACTAAAAACAGCACGATAGTCAGCGTCACCAGCATCATCGCCATGGCGGCCACGGCCAGCCAGGCGTTGCGCAGGAAATTGGCTATCCCGGTGGTGAAGATGCGCTCTGTCGTAATTATGCGGCGGCGCATGCCCTGTGGCTTCATGCTTTGTATTCTCCCCGAGCGCGGTCGCTGACGATTTTGCCGTCCTTAATAGTGATGACGCGACGCTGCAAGCGATTAACGATATCCTGGTTATGGGTTGTCAGCAACACAGTGGTGCCGTACTTATTGATTTTTTCGAGTACCTTGATAACGTCCCAAGCGTGTTTCGGGTCGAGGTTGCCGGTTGGCTCGTCGGCAATCAGGATGCGCGGCTGGCGGACAACGGCCCGGGCAATGGCGACACGCTGGCGCTCACCACCGGACAGCTCACGCGGCATGCGCTTTTCTTTGCCGGCCAGGCCGACCAGATCGAGTACTTTGGGCACAGTGTGGTGAATTTCGCGGTTGGCGTAGCCGACTAACTCCAGGGCAAAGGCGACGTTTTCAAACACTGTTTTATTTGGTAACAGCTTGAAATCTTGGAAAACGACGCCGATTTTGCGGCGGAGCATCGGTATTTCGCGGTCTTTGAGCTTGTCATAATCAATGCCGCCGACAATAATCTTGCCGCTAGTCGGCCGTTCTTCTCTGGTTAATAACTTCAATAAAGTCGATTTACCGGCACCGCTCTGGCCGACGACGATAACGAACTCCTTAGGCTCGACATGCAAACTAACCCGGTCTAAAGCCGAACTAGTGGTTCGCCCATAAGTCTTGGTTACCCTATCGAGAAGTATCATTCTTATTAGTATAACAAAAAACTCCTTATGGGTTCTTAGCCATAAGGAGTTTTAAGTTTGCAGAAAATTTACTGCTGAGGAGCTGCCGGAGCTGTCGGGTCCTCGTTCTCTGGAGCTGGGCTCTCAGATGGTGACGCGCTAGGATCTGGAACTGAAGGTCCCTGATCAAACGATGTCGCCGGGGCGGCCGTTTCTTCAGCTGAATCTGAATCACTGCCGTCATCAACTGCCGGTGGGTCAGCGGCCGGTACTACCGGTTCGCTGGGAGCCATTGGTGCCGGATCGGCTGCAGGCATATCAGCTGGCTGATCATCTGGTGCTGGAGCTGTCGGCATACCTTGTTGTTGGTCGTCCATGAGTTATTCCTTTTATATTTATAAAACTATTTAACCTTAACAATTATGCCCAAGCTTTGTCAAATCTACTCGCCTAAGACATGGTCCAAGTAGGCTTCTATGAACTGGTTAATATTACCGTCGAGCACGGCCTCAATATCAGACGTCTCGTATTTGCTGCGGACGTCTTTGACCTGTTTATAGGGATGGAGTACATAAGAGCGGATTTGGTTACCCCAGGCCGCTTGTTCATTCGGCCCCTTCAATTCGGAAATCTGGCTGGCGTGCTGCTCCAACTGCAAGGCGGCTAGTTTAGAGCGCAAAATGGTCATAGCGGTTTCCTTATTTTGCAGTTGGCTGCGCTCGTTTTGAATGACGACTACAATACCGGTCGGCAAATGGGTAATTCGTACTGCCGAATCCGTGGTATTGACCGACTGGCCGCCGTGGCCACCACTGCGAAAAACATCTATCTTGAGATCCTTTTCGTCTATTTCCAAGTCTTGGGGGGTGTCAATCTTGGGCAGCACGTCGACTTTGGCAAAGCTGGTCTGGCGTAAATGGTCGGCGTTAAAGGGGCTTAAGCGCACCAAGCGGTGGACGCCGTGCTCGCCTTTGAGCCGGCCGTAGGCAAAATTGCCCGACAATTCCAGTGTGACACTCTTCAGACCGGCCTCGTCGCCGCTGCTCTGGTCGAGTGTTTTGAGCTGCAAACCTTGGCTTTCAGCCCAACGGCTGTACATTCTAAGCAGCATTTGGGCCCAATCTTGAGCGTCAGTACCGCCAGCCCCGGCGTAAATGCTTAGCAAGGCGTCGTGGTCGTCATAAGGACCGCTGAATTTGAGCTCATGTTTGAGGTCGTCTAGAGTTTGCTCGGCAGCTTTAATTTGCTGTTCTAAATCTGCTCTCAGACTAGCGTCTTTAAGAGCAATCAGGTCGCCCAAATCAGTTACCGCCAGCGCCAGTTCGCGCCACGGCGTAATCCGCGCCTCCAGTTGACTGATGCGCTTCATAACATCTTGGGCGGCTTGGTTATCGGCCCAAAAATCAGCTGTCTGTGACACAACTTGCAGCTTTTGCATCTCATCTTCTAATGCCGTAATGTGCAACTGTTGAATCGCCTGATCAATTTCAGTACTCAGCGCGGCGGCCTTTTTCTCCAAGTCCATACTTTCTATTTTACAGGTTCTATCTTAAAAGTCCCTCATTTCCAGAGAGGTAATAACTGTTTGTACAGCTTGCGGCTAAAGGCGTCGCCGGCATTGCCGAGCGTACCAAAGCCCCAAACATTCTCGGCAAACAGCGATTGGCTGACGGCGATGATGCGGTCTTTGGTGATAGCTTTGATGCGGTCTGGGATTTCGTAGTAATCATCAATTTTATCGTCAAAGAAATAGCGCTGGGCATAGCCGTTGGCCGTACCGCCGACGGTTTGGCCGCTGCGCTGGAAGCGGCCCAGGGCGTATTGCTTGGCTTCTTCAATATCAGTCTTGTCCAAATTACCCCTGAAGACTTCCTGGAGCTCGCGAATCATGATAGCAAACAGAGCCGGTGCGTTTTTGGGCAGCACCTGGGCACCAAACCACCAGTTGCTGGTCTGCTCGGTCAGACCGAAACCGGAGCTCATGTGATAGACCAAGCCACGCTCGCGGGCGGTGCCCAAAATGCGCGAGTAGAGAGTCTCAGTTAACATGGCGTTAATCAGGCCCAGCGCATCACTCTCGGGATCGCTGAGGCGGCGTTGCAAGAAGGTGTCCAGATAAAAATAGAGGTTATCAATGGTTTCATTCTGGATATGCATCGGTTTGACCAGGCGCCGTGGTTTTTCTAGTGGTAAGGTGGTGCGACCGTCCCCTTTCGGCAGCTCTAAGTTGGCCAGCAAACTTTTGATGGCCTGGCGGCGAGCCGCCGGCAAATCCCCGGCAATCACAAAGCGCAGATTACTGCTGGTGTGGGTCTTGTGATAGTGTTCTCGGACGTCTTCAACATTGACGTTGTCCATCAGCGCAAAGCGGTGTTGGTCGGTGAGCACCAAAAAGCCGTAGGCCTGGCGTAAGGCCAAACTCAGATAGCGAAAATGGTTATTGCTGCGGGCCATCAACTCTTCGCGGACGTTGCCAAACTCGGCATTAAACTCGTCTTCTAAAAATAGCGGCTTGGTAATAGCCGTCAGTAATAACCCTAGAACGCGGTCCCATTCAAAGTCGGCGCATTCGGCTTCGTAACTAATCTCATAAGTACCAGTGCTGGCGTTAGAATAGGCACCGTTCTTCTCAAATTCGGCCTGGAAAGCACGGGCCTTGGGAATCAGCTCATTAGCGCCCAAGAGCAAATGCTCCATCAGATGGGGCGTTTCCCACTTTGACTTGCGCACCAGGTATTCACCGGCTCTAAAGTTGAGATCAAAGGTCATCACGGTGGCATCGGGAATATTGACGAGTAGACCTTTGGCGCCATTGCGCAATGTTAACTCAGTGACCGAATGCTTCATGGGCTCCTACCTACTTTCGCTTACGGTTTTTGGCTTTGCGTTTGCGTTCGGCCTTGCGAGCCTTCTTGATTTTATCGTGCTGGCGGCGCTTAACCTGCTGCTCTTCGCTGGCGTCACTAAAATCGCCGGCTTCAAATTCTTCGGCTTCGATAATCGTATCGGCGTTATCAACCGACTGGCGGGCGGCCCGGGTTAGTTCGGTTTCAATCGGCCGCTCTAATTCGTCCTCGCTGACTGGTTGAGCATGGAAGAGCGCCCGCACGACATCACGCCGCAAATCGTTCTGCATAGTTTCAAACATAATCTGGCCTTGGCGGCGGTACTCAACTAATGGATCGCGCTGGCCGACGCTAATCCAGTGAATGCCCTCTCTGAGGTGGTCCATATTCTCCAGGTGCTGCATCCAGAGGTTATCGAGTACCTGCAAGTAGATGTCGCGCTCGATTTTATGCAAAATTTCATCGCCGAAGGCCTTTTCGCGGGCCTCATATAATTCATTAGCTTCCTGCAACAACACCTTGCCAAAACTGGTGGTGTCACTGTCGAACAAGCGGTCCATGGTGGCGTCATCGAACGGAAAGACTTCGCTGACAATGTCTTCAAACTGGTCGCTCAAAGCCTGTGGCGAGTTGGCTAAAGCCTCGGATTCTTCTTCAATAAATATCTTAATGCGCTTGCTGATATCGGCCTGGTGCAGGATTTCGCGACGCATGGCATAGGTGGCCTTGCGGTGGCGGTTCATGACATCGTCGTACTGCACCACATTCTTACGAGCGTCAAAGTTGTAGCCCTCAACCTTCTTTTGGGCGGCTTCCAGGCTCTTGCTAATCATGCGGTTCTCAATCGGTGTTTCGTCGTCCACCCGTAGTCTATCCATGATGGAACCAATCCGGTCGCCGCCGAAGATGCGCATCAGGTCATCGTCAGTACTGACGAAGAATTGGGTGGTGCCGGGGTCGCCCTGGCGGCCGGCCCGGCCGCGCAGCTGGTTGTCGATGCGACGCGATTCATGACGTTCACTGCCGAGCACAAACAAACCGCCGAGCTCTTTGACGCCTTCACCCAAGACGATGTCGGTACCGCGGCCGGCAATATTGGTGGCCAATGTTACCGAGCCCTGCTCGCCGGCTTTGGCGACGATGCCGGCTTCGCGTTCGTTATTTTTGGCATTCAGCGTCTCATGTTTGACGCCGGCCTTAGTCAGCATACGGCTCAATACTTCATTTTTCTCGACTGAAACCGTACCGAGCAGCACCGGCTGGCCCTTTTGTTGGAGCAGCTTGAGCTCGCGCACGATAGCCCGGAACTTGCCTTCTTCGCTTCTGTAAATGCGGTCGGTGCGGTCATCTCGAACTATTTTTTTGTTGGATGGCACTTCGACGACTTCAAGCTTATAGACCTGGTGGAATTCTTCTTCCTCGGTTTTGGCTGTTCCGGTCATACCGGCCAGTTTTTCGTAGAGACGGAAGTAGTTCTGGAAGGAGATTGTCGCCAGCGTCATTGATTCTTCTTGAACTTCAACACCTTCTTTGGCTTCAATCGCCTGGTGCAGGCCTTCGTTATAGCGGCGGCCCTTCAGTAAACGACCGGTAAATTCATCGACAATCACCACTTCGCCATCGGTCGTGACGACATAATCCTTATCGCGCTTAAACAGTGCTTGGGCCTTGAGGGCCTGGTCGAGGTGGTAAATAGTCCTGATATTTTCGGTGGCATACAGATTGCTGATACCCAAGGTTTTTTCCAGCAGCGTAATGCCGGCGTTGGTTAGGATGACCGAGCGACGCTTTTCGTCCTTTTCATAGTGTTCAGTCTCTTTGAGATTGCGCACTACCTTAGAAAATTGGGCATAGGCGCTGCCGCTGGTGACGGCCGGCGCCGAGATAATTAACGGCGTGCGGGCTTCATCAATCAGAATCGAGTCGACTTCGTCGACGATGGCATAATGCAACGGACGCTGGCGCAGCTGGTCGACTTCGCGGACCATGTTGTCGCGCAGATAATCAAAACCGAACTCATTGTTCGTACCGTAAGTAATGTCGGCGTTATAAGCTTCTTGGCGGCTGGCCGGCTTGAGGTGGTGGAAGCGCGGATCCTGGTGCTTGGTATTACTAAAATTGCGGTCAAAGACGTATGATTCGTCGGCAATAATCACGCCGGTCGTCAGGCCCAGAAAATCATAGACCTGTCCCATCCAACCGGCATCGCGCTGCGCCAAATAGTCGTTCACGGTCACCAAATGGACGCCCTTGCCAGTCAACGCATTAAGGTAGATCGGCAAGGTAGCCACTAGGGTCTTACCTTCACCGGTTTTCATCTCGGCCACGCTGCCCTCGTGCATCACCATGCCGCCAATCAGCTGGACGTCAAAATGACGCTGCCCCAAAGTCCGGGTAGCGGCTTCGCGGACGACCGCAAAAGCATCGGGCAACAACTTGTCCAAACTATCTTTGGCCAGTCGTTTTTTGAAAACGTCGGTCTGAGCCCGCAGCTTGGCATCTGACATTTTCTTATATATGTCAGCCCGAGCATTGACATCATTGGTCCGTTTTTTTAGTCGCTTAACTGTTTTGGCTTGCGGATCGCCCAGTACGCGCTTCAGTATTTTTCGCAAAGTGAATAACCTCCCTCAGTAGTTCGCGCTGGACTCTATTGTACCTGATAGCGCCCTTTGCGCGCTACGTCTTTTTCACACTATAAACCGCGGCGTCGTATTCTGGATAGCACGCGGCGGTGCAAGCGCAATGTGCTGTGGGTTTCTTTATACTTTTTGAGCAAATTTTTGAGCTTGGCTTCAACAATATCAACAGCAGCGTACATATTCATGGTCGATTCGCTGACCATCAGCTTGTCGTGCGGCAGAAACATGACGACTTCGCAGGTATAGTGCTTTTTATCCTTGGCCTTGGTGTCTTTAAGGATAACTTCGGCGTGGATGCTCTCGCGCGTCTTGCGCGGTGTAAAACGATCAAGCTTGCCGATTTTCCTGGTGATATATTCACGCAGTTTCTTGTCGACTTCGGTGTGGACGGCTGAAATCTCCAGCTTTTGAATCATAATTCAGACTTCCCTCCCATAAATGGTTTTAGTGCTTCCGGAACCATGATGTGGCCATCGTGCGTCTGGTAATTTTCCATGATGGCGATGAGTATACGCGGCATGGCGATGGCGGTGGCGTCGTTGGTATGAACCAGCTCGACTTCACCGTTGCTGCCGCGAGTTCTAGTACGCAAGCTGCGCGCCTGGTAATCGGTCATGTAATCGGCGGTGTGCGTCTCGCGGTAGGTGTCTTGCGACGGTAGCCAAACCTCAATGTCGACGCCGCGGGCATTTGGTGTACCGATATCGGCCGTACACTTGTTGAGGACGCGGTATGGCAGGCCTAGCTGTTGCATTAGGTATTCCTGAATGGCAATTAGGAATAAATGCTCCTGCAAGCCGCTGCCTGGCTGGCTAAAGACCTCCATCTCCAGCTTGTCGAACTGGTGCAGGCGCATGATGCCCTCAAGATCTTTGCCGTACGAGCCGGCCTCGCGCCGAAAACTAGTACTGTAGCCAATATAACGGATGGGCAGGTCGGCCTCCGCGAGAATTTCGTCCATATATATATTCGATAAAGAGTGCTCGGCGCTGGCATTCAGCCAAAGTTCGTCATCGGCTAATTTATAAGTCGTTTCCTCGGCGTTGAGGCGGCCGGTGGCTTCATAGGCTTCGGTCCGGACTAATGCCGGCGGCACAATCGGCACAAACGGTTTGGCGCTCAGTTCGAGCTTATTGTCTTGAATAATTTGTTCTAGGACACGCTCGTTAGTAAGTGTCTGAAGCACAAACTGGACCAGCCCAAATTGCAGCTCGACCAAACCACCCTTGATGTAAGCAAAGCGCGCGCCGGCTACTTTGGCGGCGCGCTCCTTATCAATCAAACCTTTGGCAGCGGCCAGCTCGACGTGGCTTTTTGGCTTAAAATCAAAGTCGCGCTTGGTGCCGACCTCTTTAGTGACGACATTTTCAGCTTCGCTCTGCCCCACTGGCACGTCGTCCAGCGGCATATTGGGTACGCTCTTTAAAAGTGGCCAATATTTTTTATCAAGGATCTCTAGATCTTGTTCAAGCTTGGCCAGTTCGTCTTTGATTTGTCGCCCAGCGGCGATTTCAGATTCGCTAGGTTTGCCACTTTTCAGTTTTTCAGCGTGTTCGTTACGCTTTTGGCGCAGGGCTTCAATTTGAGTCAGCCGAGTGCGCCTTTCACCATCCAGCTCCAGCAGCTGAGCGATATCAACCTTGACCTGCTTTTGGGCGGCTTTTGTTTGGACCAGTTCGAGGTTATCGCGGATAAACTGAATATCTAGCATAGGTAATAGTATAACCGGTTTTAGGCGGTCATTTTCTGAATATATTCCACTAAGGCTCGTGGCGTGTAGTTGACCTTGAGTAAGTAGCCGTCAGTCAAGGCTTCCATTTTATGCCGCGTCTCATCATCTTCACCAAAGTTAGTCAGAATCAAAACACGGCTATGAAAGTTTGGTGTTTTCTTAGGGTTGCGTAGCGCCGCCAGTATATCCATGCCCGACATGTTGGGCAGCATCAAATCAAGCAATATCAGATCAAAATCACCAGTCTGGGCAATCTTTAAGCCCTGTAGCCCGTCCTTAGCAACGCTAACCTCATAGCCGGCCTTTTTTAACACCATGGCATAAAGTTCGGCTAGTTGTGTCTCGTCCTCTATGAACAGTATCTTCTTGATCATGGTTTAATCGTAGTCGTGTTTACGGTTCGCCGCAACTAAATAAGTTTGGGCTGCTTGCGATTCTGCAGGGTTTTCAATGTTAATTCGGTGCGCGCCCGGGCGTAGCTGCAGTATTCGCAATCTTTTCGACTATCCATAACGCTTTTGCCGACTTCCGGGATCTGATCGCTCTCCAAGACTTTTTTCATGTTAATAAGCGTCGGTTCTATCCAGCCGTCACTACCAGTGTAAGGAATTATTTTGGTCCGAAATTCGACTTTGTCGTTGAAGCCATCTAAATCCATACGCCCGTTAGCATAGACGAAATACCCTGTATCGCTAACCTTGAAACCATTACCCCTAAACAGCCATTGATAGATCTCTAACTGTCGTTTGTACATGTCTTGCCACTCGGCATCCAGCGTAATGTCACTGGCTTTTGCAGTGGCCTTGTAGTCTACGATTACCAATTCCCCACTCTTTAAATCAACCCAGATATCGTCAACGCCGCCCCAGATAATCAGGTTGGTCTTTTCGTGTAAAAACTCGACACCGGTACGCGGCACATCCCGCCAGACATCGATGTTGGCGTGCTGAAACGGCACCAGATCCAACTCATAGGATTTCATTAATGGATGTGTGGTCTGGGCGGCCCGGTGCACATCAAATTCTTTTTTCATCAGCGTATCTATGGCTTTATTTATCTGAAATGGCGGACTGCTGGGGCGTTTGATTTTCAGCCGTGCTTCCAGCCAGAAACAGCGCGGACACTGCATAAATAGGTCGACCTTACTGCGACTCAGTTTATAGGGTTCTTTCTGCCCGGGCTGATACGGTTTACTACGCTCAGCCCAATAGTTATTACCCGCCATAGTGC
>CAZVBA010000018.1:0-14442 GCA_964625325.1 uncultured Candidatus Saccharibacteria bacterium
TCGCTCTTAGTCTTAGGTTCAATGGCGATGCTAACCGGTGGTTCTGGGAAGGTAATGCTCTCTAGAACTATCGGATTGTTGGGGTCAGATAAGGTATGGCCGGTAGTGGTGCCTTTGAGCCCGACAATTGCGGCAATATCGCCGGCCGTAACTTCCGCGACGTCTTCACGCTTGTCGGCCTGCATGCGCACGATCCGGCCAACGCGTTCTTTTTCACCGGTCGAGCTGTTTAAAATGTATGAACCGGCCGTAACTTTACCGGAATAAACCCGGAAAAAGGCCAGCTTGCCGACGAACGGATCAGTGGCAATCTTAAAGGCCAGGGCGGCAAATGGGTCAGACTCGGACGGTTTGCGCTCGATTTCATCGCCAGTTTTAGGGTGTGTGCCCCAAGTCGAGCCGCGTTCTATCGGACTTGGCAAGAAATCATTAACGGCGTCGAGCAATTTCTCAACAATCACACCACGGCCATCACCGCCAGTTACCGCAAAGAATTTACCGGTCAGCACAGCTGCGCGGATAGCATCGCGAATTTCGTCTTCGCTCAGGCCTTCCTCGCCAACTTCAAAGTACTTTTCCAGGATCTTTTCGTCTTCGGCAACAGCGTTTTCTATCAACAGACTACGATACTTCTTGACCTGGTCGGCCATATCCTCTGGGATTGCCTCTTCAACCAGTTCATGGTCGGTGAAATCTTTATAGGTGTAAGCTTTCATGCTAATCAGGTCAACAACACCTCTTACGCTTTGTTCGAAGCCGATTGGCAGGTGGATTGGTAGCGCCCGCTTGCTCAGGCGTTGATGGATTGAGTCTAGTGATTTATAAAAGTCGCCGCCGGTTTGATTAATCTTATTGATAAAGCAAATACGCGGAACGCCATACTTGTCGGCTTGACGCCAGACAGTCTCAGATTGAGACTCCACACCCATTTTGCCGTCAAAGACAGTTACAGCGCCGTCTAGGACGCGTAGTGAGCGCTCTACTTCCACAGTGAAGTCGATGTGGCCGGGCGTGTCGATAATGTTGATCTTATGGTCTTTCCAATAGCAAGTAACGGCGGCGCTGGTGATGGTAATACCACGCTCGCGTTCCTGCTCCATCCAGTCAGTGGTGGTTTCGCCTTCATGAACGGCACCGATTTTGTGCTTCAGCCCCGTGCGATACAAAATACCTTCGGTCGTTGTCGTCTTACCGGCGTCAATATGAGCAATAATGCCAATGTTACGGAATTTCTCTAGTGGGTATTTTTTTTCGGCCATCTATTCTCCAGTGCTTGCAATAAGAGTGTTTATAGATCTCTCTATTCCACTGTTTCTACAGACCAGTTCACCGGCTGCAGATTCAACAAATATCACCTCTTTTGCAGTTCCATCAGCATGTTCGATGGTCAGCGATCTAGGCTCAATCACGACTGCTGTTCCGTCGCGGTGTAGCTGAACTTTTCTTGAAATGTTACCGTCGCTTGGTTCAGGGCCTTTACAGTTACGCGTGAAACTCAGGGGGTACTCATCAACGCCGGACTGATTTACTACCGGGCATAATTCAAGACAACGCGGGGGCAACTGGTCCATGTTCATGACTAGTACCTCGCGAAGTGCGCGAAGGCTCTGTTAGCTTCAGCCATCTTATGAGTGTCTTCTTTTTTCTTAACAGCGTTGCCGGTGTTGTTGTAGGCGTCCATGAGTTCTTGAGCGATGCGGTCTTCCATACTCATACCCTTACGGCTTCTGGCGGCTGCGACGAACCACATGGTTGTCAGGTGGTTTTGGCGTTGGCCTTTGACCTCAAAGGGAATCTGATAGTTAGCACCACCAACCCGACGGCTGCGGGTTTCCAGATGCGGTTGGATGTTCTTAAAAGCCTGCTCAAAAACTTCCAGCGGATTCTTGACCTTAAGCTTGTCAGCCGCCTTCTGCATGCCATTGTAGACCAGGCGCTCGGCAATCTGTTTCTTACCATCCAACATGACACGATTAATCAGTTTTTGGACTTGGGTACTGTTATAAATACGGTCAGGTGGCACTTCGCGCACTAACGCTTTAGTCGTCTTACGCGGCATTATTTGCCCTTCTTAGCGCCGTAGAGGCTGCGGCCGCGTTTGCGGCCTTGGACACCCTGTAAGTCTAACGAACCACGGACAATGTGGTAACGCACACCAGGCAAGTCTTTGACCCGGCCACCGCGCACTAGTACAACGGCGTGTTCTTGCAGGTTGTGGCCTTCACCGCCGATGTAAGCCCAGACT
This sequence comes from uncultured Candidatus Saccharibacteria bacterium, assembly GCA_964625325.1. GTDB lineage: Bacteria > Patescibacteriota > Saccharimonadia > Saccharimonadales > CAYVSP01 > CAZILM01. Next base: position 2,246 of record CAZVBA010000018.1, read on the forward strand.
TCATGGCCATTAGTTAGACGAACACGGGCGACCTTACGTAGAGCCGAGTTCGGCTTCTTTGGAGTCTTGGTCGTAACTTTAATACAAACACCGCGCTTGAAGGGTGCTGGCTTTTCATAGTTTCTAGTCTTCAGGTTGTTCGTAACGCGCATCAAAGCCGGTGACTTACTCTTGTGAGTCACCTTACGGCGGGGTTTGCGAACTAATTGACTAACGGTAGGCATACTACTTCTTACTCACTGCTTTAGTTTGAATCTCGGCCATTCTATCAGTTTTCCTCATCTGTTTCAACCGGGTCTTTGGAGCCGTAGCCGGTGCCGACCGGAATGCGGCGCCCCAAGATGACGTTTTCTTTAAGACCATACAGGTGATCGACCTTACCGCTGGTAGCAGCGCCGATAAGTACTCTAGTGGTGTCTTGGAAGCTGGCGGCGCTCAGGAACGAATCGGTGCTCAAGCTAGCTTTGGTAATACCAAGCAACAACTGACTGAACTTGGCCGGCACTTTCTTGTCCTTCTTGAGCTGAGCATTGGCCTCAATAACGGCTTGTTTGCTTAGGATGTCGCCAACCACAAACTCGCTTTGGCCGACTTCCTCAATCTGCACGCGGCTGAACATCTGTCTGACAATAATCTCAAGGTGCTTATCGGCAATATTCTGACCTTGGGAAGCAAAAATGCGCAGAATTTCGTTCATGATGTAGCGCTGGGTGGCTTCGACGCCCTGCAAACGCATCAGCTCATGCAGGTTAATAGAACCATTAGTCAGTCGCTGGCCAGCCACGACCGTATCACCGTCCTTAACAAATAGCTGCTTAAAGCCGGGGATGTCGTATTTGAGCAGGCTCTGCTTGGTCGGCGAGATAGCGATATGGTCTTTATTGACTCTGACTTTACCGGAAATCGGTGCGGTTAGTGGTTCACTGCCGTCTTCGTTAGCAGCCACTACGTCACCAATTGCCACTTCATGGTTGGTCTTGATTTGGGCGGTGCGTCCGGCTAGTTTGAGGGTTACCTTTTCGCCCTCGTCAGCTGTTAATTGAACGACGTAGTGGTCGCCCTCTTCCCAGACTTTGATATCACCGGCAATATCGGCTAGGTAGGCCTGGCCCTTTGGCGTGCGGACTTCAAATAGCTCCTCAACACGAGGCAGACCGGTGGTAATGTCTTCACCGGCGACACCTCCGGAGTGAAAAGTCTTGAGGGTCAGCTGGGTACCGGGTTCACCAATACTTTGTGCGGCAATGACGCCGACCGGATGGTGTTGGGCTACCAATTCGCCGGTAGCCGGATCAACACCGTAAGACTTGCGGGTGATACCGCGCAGGCTGGTGGTACTGAGCACGCTCATGATGCGCGCCCCATCAATTTTTTCGTCGTCTTCAATGGCCTTGGCGACTTCGGACGTAATCAATTGGCCCTTTTTGACGTAAGTGCCAATGGTTTCGGCGGCAAAGCGGCCGCTCAAGCGTGAAGCGTAGCTGACACCGATTTCATTGGCGTCAAAGCGGTACTGGGCAAAACCAGGGTCAGAAGCGTCTTCATCAACCGTAAAGACGTCTTGGCTAACATCGACTAAGCGGCGCGTCAGGTAGCCGGAATCGGCCGTTTTAAGAGCGGTGTCAATCATACCCTTGCGAGCGCCACGGGTAGCCGTAAAGTATTCTAGCGGCGTCAGTCCGTACTTATAGTTGGAACGAATCGGCAGCTCAATGGCTCGTCCAGTGGCATCAGTTGTAATACCCAACAAGCCGACAGCCGTTTTAACCTGACCAATGTTACCACGAGCACCAGACACGACGGCAATCGACATAGCGCTATCCTCGTTGGCAAATTGCTCGCTGAGGGTCTTCTGCACCTTGGCGTCAACGTCCTGCCAGTTCTCCACGGTCAAACGGTAACGCTCGTCGTCGGTGATGAAGCCCTGATCAAACTCTTCACTAATACTGGCGGCTCGTTTTTCGCCGGCATCCAGCATTTTATCCAGTCCGGCAATGTCGCTGAAATCACCCATTCCCATCGACAGACCTGACTTAGTCGCGTAAGCAAACCCGATATTTTTGAGATCATCGGCGATTTCGGCCGTCTTGAGCTGACCGTAGGCTTGATAAACCAATGTCATGGTTTGTTGCAGTTTCTTCTTGGTCATAGCTTCGTCTTGGAACGGGAAATCATCCGGAAAGATTTCATTAAATAGGACGCGACCCAGGGTGGTTTCTCTAACTACCCCCCTAAATGGCACGCGAATGTGCGTTTGGAAGCTAATAGCTTGGTTTTCTTCGGCCACAATGGCTTCTTCGAGGTTAGCAAAGCCACGGGTGACTTTATCTTGCTTAAGCGATGGTCGATCGTAAGTCAGGTAGTAACAGCCAAGGACTATATCTTGTTCGATGTGCAGGATTGGCGAACCGTCAGCCGGTTTTAGCAAGTTCTTGTTACTGGCCATAATATCGCGGGCCTCGGCTTGGGCGGCATCGCTCAATGGCAGGTGGACGGCCATCTGATCGCCGTCAAAGTCGGCGTTAAAGCCCTTACAGACCAGTGGATGCAATTGGATGGCTTTACCTTCAATCAAGACCGGTTGGAAGGCTTGGATACTTAAGCGGTGGAGAGACGGTGCACGGTTAAGTAGAACATATTTGCCCTTAATGACTTCGTCCAGGGCGTCCCAGACGGCGACTTCGCCGGTTTCAATCATACGGGTGGCGCTACGAATGTTGTGGGCGTGTTCGTTCTCGATCAAATAGCCAATAACGAAGGGTTTGAATAGCTCTAGAGCCATCATTTTAGGTAAACCACACTGATCGATATTGAGTTCCGGGCCAGCCACAATCACTGAGCGACCAGAATAGTCGACGCGCTTACCCAAAAGGTTCTGGCGAAAGCGGCCCTGCTTGCCCTTCAGCATATCGCTGAGCGATTTCAGGCGGCGGCGTTGGCCGGTGGCAGCCACGGCCCGGCCGCTGCGGGCGTTGTTGTTGTCAATCAGAGCATCGACGGCTTCTTGTAGCATGCGCTGCTCATTACGGCGAATAACTTCGGGAGCATTGAGCTCAATCAGCTTCTTCAAACGATTATTACGGTTGATGACACGGCGATACAGGTCATTTAGATCGCTGGTGGCAAAGCGGCCGCCGGTTAACTGAACCATTGGGCGCAGGTCGGGTGGGATAACCGGCAGTACGGTTACTGTTAGGCTACTCGGCTTAATACCGGCGCGGTGCATGCTTTCCAGCAAGCGCAGGCGCTTCATAATTTTCTTCTTGCGCTGACCCTTAGCCTCTTCAGCTTCTTTAGTCAGTTCGTCAATCAGACTGCCGAGGTCTACATCATCCAGCAGTTCTTTTAGAGCGGCTCCTCCCATACCGACAGTCGCTAAGGCCTGGATATTGTCCGGCAGATTACGATAATCAGTCTCACCAATCAAATTAAAGCGCTCTAAGGCGTCTAGTTGAGCCTTGGTTTGCTCGTATTCTTTGGTCAGTTCCTCGAGTTCTTTGGTTTGGGCCTCAGCTAATTGCTTAACATCGGCCTTTTCATCCTTGGCGTCTTTGTCGTAACGTAGCTTGATAGCTTCCTTGGCAGCCGTAAATTCGGCCTCCTTATCGGCCAGCATGGCGTCGCGTTTCGCGGTCTCAACATTCTTAATAATGTAACTGGCAAAGTAGGCTACCCGCTCCAGGTTTTTGACCGTCATACCCAACACTAAACCGATGGCTGAGGGTGTACCGCGCAAGAACCAGATATGAGCAACCGGGCTGGCTAAGTTGATGTGCCCCATGCGCTCGCGGCGCACAATGCTTTTGGTTACTAGTTCACCGTTTTTATCAACGGCCGCTTCGCGCGAGCGGACGCCTTTGTATTTAGCGTCGTGCGGGTTGATGTCCTTGACCGGTCCGAAAATGCGCTCGCAAAACAAGCCATCGCGTTCCGGTTTCTGGGTGCGGTAGTTAATGGTTTCCGGCTTAGTAACTTCGCCGTAGCTCCATTCCAAAATGTCTTCCGGGCTGGCCACCGCCAGGCGCACGGCGTCAAAATCAGCAATGTTGGTACCGTGGTTATAGCGTCGTATCATCAGGCAGCCTCCTTCTTATCGTCTTCATCGGTTGAAATTACAGTTGTAGCCGGGATGTCGTCTTCGAGTTCGATGACGAAGTCATTGCTGGTCTCTTCTTCGGAAACGTCCAGGGGTTGGACATCGGCCGGGCTGACCTCCAGATCCGGTTGGTGAGCGGCTTCGTCCTTAATGTTCTCGGCTAACACGGCCTCGGCGTCAACTACTTGGTTAGAAGTAATTAGGTCAACCTTGAGCCCTAAGCCCTGCAGTTCTTTGACCAAGACATTGAAGCTTTCCGGTACTTTTGGTCCGACAATCTCGGTGTCCTTGATGATGGCTTCATAAGCCTTCGAACGACCATAAACGTCATCGGACTTAATCGTCAGCATTTCTTGGAGTGTATGGGCGGCGCCGTAAGCTTCCAGGGCCCAGACTTCCATTTCGCCGAAACGCTGACCACCGTTTTGAGCTTTACCGCCCAACGGCTGTTGGGTAACCATGGTGTAAGGACCGGTCGAACGAGCGTGGATTTTGTCAGTTACCATGTGGTTAAGCTTAATCATATACATCGAACCGACAGTTGTGCGTTCCTTAAATGCCTGACCGTTGCGGCCGTCATAAAGTTGCTGTTTACCATCTTCCGGCAGCCCGGCTTTCTTGAGTAGTTTCTGAATCTCAGGGATTGGTACGCCGTCAAACGACGGACTGGCGACTTTAATACCCAGTGCCCGGGCGGCCATCCCCAGGTGGGTTTCAAACAGCTGGCCGACGTTCATGCGGCTAGGCACACCGAGCGGGTTTAAGACGATATCAACAGGCGTGCCGTCTTCCATGAATGGTAGATCTTCGACTGGCAGAATACGGGCAATAACACCTTTGTTACCGTGACGGCCACCGAGTTTGTCGCCGACGGCAATTTTGCGCATTTGAGCGACAAAAACTTGAATCTGCATAATGACACCGGCTTTCAGCTCGTGGCCGTTGGCCCGAGAGAAGACTTTGACGCCGACAACCTTGCCGTGTTTACCGTTACTCATGCGCTGCGAAGTATCACGAACTTCTTTAGCCTTTTCGCCGAAAATGGCCCTTAGCAGTCGTTCTTCGCTGCTTAGTTCCTGCTCACCTTTAGGTGTAATTTTACCAACCAGGATGTCGCCGGGGTGAACTTCGGCACCGATGCGGACAATGCCGTCTTCGTCGAGGTGTCTTAGGGCTTCTTCGGAAACGTTAGGAATATCACGGGTGACGATTTCCGGTCCCAGCTTAGTCTCGCGGACTTCGACCATAAAGTCGACAATATGGACTGAAGTTAGGGTGTCGTCTTCAACCAATTTGCGTGAAATTATGATAGCGTCTTCAAAGTTATAGCCAGCCCAGGGCATGAAGGCAACCAACAAATCTTTGCCGAGAGCCAGTTCGCCGGCTTCAATCGACATACCTTCAATTAAAACGTCTCCGGCTTTGACTTTGTCCCCGGTACTAACAGCCACTTTGTGGTTAATACTGGTGCCTTCGTTGCTACGGACGTAGTGCAATGGATGGTAGGTGGCTTTGCGGCTTTTATATTGTACGACTACCTCATCGGCGGCTGACTTGATGATTTCACCGGCCTCTTCGGCCAAAATGACCTGTCCGCTGTTGCGGGCGACGGCCGCTTCCATACCGCTACCAACAATTGGCGCTGAAGGGTGAATTAACGGTACAGCCTGGCGTTGCTGGTTACTGCCCATCAGCGAACGGTAAACGTAGTTCTTTTCAATAAACGGGATTAAGCCGGCGCTGGAGCCAATAATTTGACGTCTGGAAGCGTCCATGTGGGTGACTTCATTAGCGTCGACTTCTCCGGAAACTAGGTGGCGGCGGGCGCTGACGCGCTCATTAGCGAAGTAGCCGTTGGCGTCAACCGGTTCACCGGCGCTGGCGATAACGGCGCCTTCTTCTTCAGAAGCGTCGAGGTAGAGTACTTCAGTCGTTATCTTGGCTTTGACCGGCCAGGTAACTTGGTTTTTAACGGCAGCTAAACGTTTGGCGGCATCAGCTGTAATTTTAGCGCCAGCTTTGACAATCACTTTACCTTTATCATTTTCCAAATCAACAGCGGCAATATGACCGGCCGCACTTTTGGCTGTAACGGCGTTGATAACCCGACGATACGGTGTTTCAATAAAGCCGTAATCATTGATACGGGCATAATTAGCCAGGTTTAGAACCAGACCGATGTTGGCGCCTTCGGGCGTTTCTACGGCACAGATACGGCCGTAGTGAGTAGCGTGAGCGTCACGGACTTCAAAGCCGGCGCGTTCGCGGCTAAGGCCACCTGGGCCCATCGAGCTGAGGCGGCGCTTGTGCGCTAACTCGCTCAAAGGATTAATTTGGTCCATGAACTGACTAAGCTGAGAACTGGCAAAGAATTCACGAACGGCGGCTACGACTGGACGGGCGTTAATTAGCTGAGCCGGTGTAACCGTCTCAATTTCGCTCATGCTCATGCGGTCCTTGGTATTGCGCTCCATTCTCAGTAAACCAATCCGGAATTGGCGTTGTACCAACTCGCCGACCAGTTTGACGCGACGATTAGCCAGGCTGTCGATGTCATCAGCCGGCTCTTGAGTATTATTGAGTCGGATAATTTCCGCGACGATAGCGACCAGGTCTTCCAGACGCATCACCCGATTTTCAATCGTATTAGTTATCTTGAGGTCGAGGCGCTTATTGATTTTGTAACGGCCGACGCGGCTGAAATCGAAGCGTTTGAAGTTATAAAACATGTTTTCAAGAAGTGAGCGGGCGTTATCGACTGTAGCTAGATCGCCCGGGCGCAAGCGCCGGTATACCTCAATCAAGGCTTCGTTGTTGCCCTTGGCCGGGTCTTTCTCCAGCGTCGCTTGAATGTAATTAAGACTGCCCTGATCAACGTGGGCAAAAGTAGACTGCATGTCGCCTTCACTCAAACCGAGGGCTCGAAGCAGTGTGGTTACGGGAATCTTGCGTTTGCGGTCAATCTTGACGTACAGCGCACCGTTAGCAGCAGTTTCGAATTCCAGCCACGCCCCGCGGCCCGGTATAACCTTGGCACCGTAGAGGTTGGTGCTGCCATGAGGGTCGGCCGTAAAGAAAACGCCAGCTGAACGAATCAGCTGGCTTACAACCACGCGTTCGGCACCATTAATAACAAAGGTACCGCGCGAAGTCATCCACGGGTAATCACCTAGGTAAATCTCTTGTTCCTTAACCTCACCAGTAACTTTATTAGTCAATACAACGGTTGCTTTTAACGGGGCTTCAAAGCTGACATTGTTTTCACGGGCCTCGGCCTCTGTCATCTTGGGCGCTTCAAAGCGGTAGCCTTTAAAACCAAGGCTTAACTTGGCGCCGGTATAGTCATCGATTGGGCTGACTTCAGCCAATAATTCGCCCAGGCCTTCATCGACAAACCATTGGAAAGAACGGTTCTGGTGGTCGACCAGATTGGGTAGTTCTAGGGCGTCATCAATGCTTGTAAAATAGGTACGTGTTTGTTTTTTAGGTGAGGTTGTCTTTGCTCGGGGCACGTTGGCACTGCTCCTTCTTTAATAACTTGGCTTAAATTGGCTTAGTTTTTTCGCGCGAAGATTACTAAGTGGGAGTTTTTAAGTGCTCATTCATCCGACAACACGAGCACTGCCCAGCATACACTACTTCTTATCGTATAGTTTACGCAGCGAAATATCTAATGTCAACCCTACTTATGTGGGTATGTCATGTAATAAAGTTCGTCTGGCGGAATTGAGACTTTCACGACCACCTGGCATATGAGCCACACTACTAATGACAGCGTGACCAAACCTGACTTCATATCTATGCTGGTAGGCCAAAGCAAATTCTTCGCCAAAGTATTCCGGGTGTGGTATCGGTCGGCCGGTTGTTCTATAAAAACCCATTCCGGCTAAGCGCATTATAAAAACCGGTTCTTCTGTTAAGGGGTAGACTGCCATTGGTCGGAACCGTCGCAAACCTCGAACGGACAGGGCGGCTGCGACCTCCATTAGTCCACGGTCTTTGTAATTAGGCGACTCTACAATTGACGAGAGAGCTACATAGTTATAAAACGGGAGGACTTTCTTTATTTGCCGCACCCTCTCATTGCTACCCGAGACATTACTAACGGTGTAAGCGGCGGCGACCATTTCACGACGATTATTAAACGCAGCGACCAAGCGTGGTCGAAACTCTTCCTGGTCCGGAACATGTCGTCCGCCAACCAGTAAATTGGGATCAATGCGTCGTTGTCGAAAGTTAGGATCACCGTCTAGATCTAGAAATATGTCTCTTTCTTCAAGGGAACGCCGTGGTAAATCAACTACTAAGCTGTCTTGCTCCAGTTCAGCCCACTGTGCCCAAATATCATCCGGCAACTGGTCCATGCCCAGCCAAGCAAAGCTTAGATCCCGGGTATCTACATTAGTTGCCATAATTGTCTCCCTTTAACCAGAAGCGATAGTACACCTTCAGAAGTCGATAACCATGAGAATTTTAGCTAATTTTCGGAGGGTTGTTTATGATGCCATCGACAAGGCCGTATTTTTTGGCTTCGTCGGCCGTCATCCAGAAGTCGCGTTCCATGTCTTGATGGATTTTTTCGGCTTTTTGACCGGTGTTCTTGGTCATGATTTGTTCCATCAGCTTCTTAACCCGCAGAGCTTCTTTCAGGTCAATTTCTTGATCGGTAACCTTACCTCTGGTACCACTGGATGGCTGGTGGATCATAACGGTGGCATGCGGCAGTATGAAGCGTTTACCCTTGGCACCACTACTTAATAAGAATGCCGCTGCACTGGCCTGGACGCCGATGCCGACGGTCTGGACGTCAGCTTTGACGAACTGCATGGTGTCATAAATAGCAAGGGCGTCGTAAACGCTACCGCCGGGGCTATTAATGTACAGGAAAATGTCTTTCTTGGTGTCTTCGTTATCTAAAAAGAGTAGCTGAGCCACAATTAGGTTGGCGGTGTGGGGGTTGACGTCATCACCAATGAAGATGATACGGTCTTTGAGCAACCTGGAGTAGATATCATACGCTCGCTCGACGCGGCCATCGCTCTCAATGACAGTTGGAATAAGAATTTGTGTAGTTGGTTTGCTCATAAACAATATTGTAATCGAATTAGCACTCAAAGGTCAAGAGTGCTAATTACTGTGGTGTGTCAGGCGATTGTGTCCCTTGCGTATAACTGCGAACGGAATGGTAAGCCATCTTGGTGACGCCACCGATACCGACAGCCGTACTAATAGTTTCGACGGGTGGCAGATTGATCTTTTCAGCGGCCATCTTTACCAGAAAGCCACCGACAGCTATCGCCATTCCGACGGCCACCCCAACCTCATGATGATTATCCTGCTCAGGACTGCTCATGTGCATATGTATACAACAATTATGACTTAGTTGCAAAGTCGGTCAGTTTTTGGAGGGTTTTTTCAGTTAGAATCCGCGAGGCAATGTCACGACGGTTCTCCGGTTTATCCAGTTCGCCTTGCATAGCATTGTCTTGATACTGATTCTTGAGTAATTGCACCCGGACTTCAACTTCCTCGGGTGTTACTTCCAGCCCTTCGGCCTCGGCGATTTCGGACAGTACCAAGCCCGCCCGGACGCGTTCCTCGGCTTGCGGCCGCTTTTGTTCGCGGTGCTCCTCGGCTGTAACCTTTTCTTCCTTGAGGTGCTCTTCCCAAGTCTGACCGCGGTAGGTCAAGTTACGCCGCTCTTCCTCTTCCATTTGGTCAACCTGCTCATCAACTAAACGTTTAGGTACGGCCGCCTTGGACTTGGCAGTGATATCGCGCACTAAATCGTTTTCGTATTGGCGGTCCAGTTCATTTTGCCGTTCCAGGGTTAATTGTTTCCTGATATCAGCTTTGAGCTCACTCAAACTCTTGAACGGCCCGATTTTGGCCACAAAGTCGTCATCCAGCTTGGGCAGAACCACTTCCTGGACTTTTTTAACGGTTACACTGAACGTCACATTTTTGCCAGCGATGGCCTTGACGCCATAGTCGGCCGGAAACTTGAGCGGAAATGTCTTTTGTTCGTCCGCCTTTAAGCCGACTAAATTGGGCTCAAAGCCAGGAATGAAAGTATTGCTACCTAAAAGTAATGGGTAATCCTTACCGTCGGCGCCATTAACCGGTTCGCCCTTGGCGTCTGTACCGGTAAAATCTATCCAGACTTCATCGCCGTCACGGCTGGCTCTTTCGACATCTTTTTTCTCAGCAGCACGGGTCTGCAAATTTTTGAGGACGTCATTAATATCTATGGCTTCAACTTTGGCGGTTTCTTTAGTCCGCTTGATTTTCTTATAATCCGGCAGCGTAATAGCGCCGATAATCTCGACGTCGACGTCAAATTCCAGCTCAGTGAAAGGCACGAATTTTTTTACCGATACTTGCGGCTGACTGACTGGCCGCAGCCTTAATTCCTTAGCTACGCTCATGTATAAGTGGTTTATGGCTTCTTCCAGGAACTCGGTCTGCAGCGTATCCGGGCTAACGTTTTTTTCGACTAACGCCAATGGTACATTGCCTTCACGAAAACCAGCCACTTTAACCCGACCCTGGAGGTGCCTAAGGACGTGCTGCTTGATTGGCTCCAAGTCGCTTTGCTGAGCCACTATTGTCAGCTGGGCCTGGGTTTCTTCTGGAAATGACTTTTTTACTTGCATGAAGAGTTACTGTAACAGATTGGACTATTTTTTTCTATAGTCCATAACAATGCTGACTAGTCGTTGCGTACCATGGGATTCTTCTTCCTGGGTATGCAGGTTCTTGAGCTTGTAGGTCTCCTCGGCTAGTTCTTTTTCACCAATGAATATAGCGTACTGGAGATGTCGTTTGACGGCGGATTTGATTTGGCTCTCGGCTTTGCGACCGCTATAGTCAACGGCTAGATTGAGGCCCATTTCGCGCAGCTCCTTTAGAACTGGTTGCACAGCTTCAGACACATCGCCAATCAGCACTACGTAAGCGTCGGTTTCCGGCTGTAAGGCTGGCAAAAGGTCGTGCACCTCTAGAAAATTCTGCAGTGTAACGTCGCCCATAGCAAAGCCCACAGATGCCACAGACTCGACGCCAAACAAGCCAACCAGGCCATCATAACGACCGCCGCCAAACATCGAGCGGTTATTATTGGGATTATTGTCAAACACCTCAAACACAATGTCGTTGTAATAGTCAAAGCCGCGCATGATAGCCGGTTCAAACATAATGTTACTGATACCGAGTTTTTGTAGCCGGGCCATAAGCGTGGTTAGTTTCTTGGCCGCCGCCTGAGACTTAATCTCATCCGGCAAGCTGTCCAGAGACTGAACTTTTAATATCTCCAGCAGCTTTTTGTCGCGACCGGCCTCGCGGTCCGAGGGGCTTAAAACGGCTTCCAGTTGAGCAGCAAATTGGCCGGATTCCATCTTGTGCATGCGGTCAATCAGCTTGCTAATCGTCTCAACTTCGACTTTATTGAGCTTAAGATAGTCGGACAGGATGTAATCCATCAGTTGCCGACTATTAAGCCGTATCGTATACGTATCGCGCTTAGCCTTAAAAGCCTGCATAACGGTGTCTGCCACTTGAATAACTTCTAAATCTGCTTCCAGGCCCTCAAGGCCGAACAGGTCAACGTTTAATTGCCAGTGCTCACGCAAGCGGCCGCGTTGGGGGCGCTCATAACGCCAAAGGTTGGGAATCGAGTACCACCTGACCGGGTAAGCCAGCTCCTGGCGGCGGGCGGCCACCATTCGGGACACCGTTGGCGTCATTTCGGGCCTAATAACTACCTTACGCCCGCCCCTATCCTCGAAAGAATAGGTTTGCTCGTTAACAATTTCATCGCCGGTCTTAGCGGCATATAGTTCCAGTGGTTCCAGAATAGGCGCGTCATACTCTTCGTAGCCAAAACGTTCGACAACTGTACGGATGACTTCGAACAGATGCTTCTGCAGCCGCTTGTCTTCAGGGTAAAAATCCCGGGCGCCCTTATATGGTTGTGTCGATAAAGCCATCTAATTCATTCTATCAGTAATTAATGGTGCGCGAGAGAGGACTTGAACCTCCACGCCTTGCGGCACTAGGTCCTAAACCTAGCGTGTCTACCATTCCACCACTCGCGCGTAAG
>CAZVBA010000019.1:0-14149 GCA_964625325.1 uncultured Candidatus Saccharibacteria bacterium
CCGGAACGATAAACGACCGGCGGGTTACCTTTGTAAACCCGGCGGTAGCTTTCAAAGCGGTCAATAATGGCGCGCTGGCCAGTCAACCGATAAAACGTGGTGACGATTGACGGCAAATATTCACCACTCGGGATGAGCAACTGTTTGGTATCGTGATGGATAATTTGGCCGCTGTCATCGCGAAATTCCAGCGTGCCGTACCAGTGATCCGTTGCCCCTCGATCGACGTCAACACTAATACCGTCCGTCGCCAGTCGCTGCGTCACAAATGTTCTGGCAAAAATGGTCGCTCCCGGATCAAAAGCCTCCGAATATTCCGGCAGCACAATCAGCTGCTTCTTGGCTGGGTCAGTGTTTTGGATGGGCGTATCCGAGCGATAATCGCTGACCAGATCAATGCTGCGCTGCAACACGCTGGCCGGTTGCGGCGGCACTGCCAATGCAGGACGGTTCTGGCGGTTGGTAATCAACAGGAAAACTAAACCAAGGCCAGCGGCGCCCAATAACACCGCGCTAAACGCCAACCACTTTTTTCTTAAGATGGCTTGTCCCAAAATGACAGCCAGCAGTACAACTAAAAAGCTTAAACCGTACATACCAACGAAACGGCTTAAGTAGGCAAAAGGTGTATTCATTAGTCCCAGCCCGAGACTGCCAAAGTTCCAGTAGTCGCCGACGGTGCCGCCGCGGCCGACCAAAAATATCGAAAAACCAACACTACGCAGCCACTCGCAGACTACCCACGCAGCCGGCAAGCCTAACCACAATGCAAACGAACTTCGATTGGCTAGTGGTCTTAATCTATACACGGCGTAGCCGAGCGGAAGCATACAAAGTGTTAACACTACGGTCATCAGGAGCCAGCAAACCAACTGAGACAGCAATGCCATGTTGTGGCCGACGCCAATCAGACTGCTAACGTTGGTATCAAAAAACCAGCTCAGCACCACACCATGGAAGGGCAGAAAAAACCAGACCGCCATCCACAATCCATCACGCCGACTGACACTCGACCGGGAGGCATAATAAAACCAGGGTAGCAGAAAGAAGGGCAGCAACCAGCCTGGCCAACCGGCTGTAAAAACCAGCCCAGCCAAGCTGCCGCAAAGCAATACCGTGTAACTCGGGAACCGGTTGACTATTGAGCGTACTCGCAGAATTGTGTTCATCAGGCGTCTGTTTCGCCTACAAACCTAGTAGTTGGAGAACACTTCGCAGTGCCAGATATTGCCGTTCGCTTCTTTGTATGCGCCAGAGCCTACGTGTATAAACCGACTCTCCAATATGTTTCTTAAATGATTGGGACTATTTATGTAGCCTTGAGGACTGCTAAAAAGAGCATCCGAACTTTGGTTTACACCGACATTTTCGGCGATAAGAGTCCAACCACCACATTGGCTATCGATATTATCTGCCAGTGTCGGGTTATGGTACAACGTTTCTGAGCCGGCCATGGCTTGAGCCTGGGCGTAGGCGACATTGTCAAGGCAACCCTGGCGGCCAAGAGCCGGCACACCATTGAGGGCCCGAACATAATTAGTCTTATTGACTTGGTCATCGGCGGTGGCGGTATCAATTGTTGCACCATTAGAGGCTGGCAGCGCTGCTACCTTAGGGCTGAGCGCCGAGGCTATGTTCTGTGCAAATGATGGACTGTGCGCCTTACTAAGCTTAGGAATGATGATGGGTGTTAGTTTATTACGCGTCGTTGAGGTGGTGGCATATTGTTGACAAATCAGCTGTATTTTTGACTGCATTTGAGCCAGCTTGATATCTTTGGTGCCGCCGTGGTAGACGGTCCAGCCGTAATTCACCCCTTTGTCAGCTAGAATATAGGTTTCCAGATTGTTAGTTGCACCAATGGTGCCGCTTGGTGATTTTTTGGGAACGGTCGACAGATTCAGATTAACTAATGCCGTATGCAACGTAGAGAGATCAGTCTGGCTTATTTTGCCCACAGTTACGATGCCCAGTGTATTACCGTTATCGCACTGCAGACTGCCATCACCCAATACCAAATAAGATGCACTATAAGTTTGATAAGTTATAGTGCCCGTGCCCGTGCTCGTGCTGCGCGTGAGCTTGCTTGGCGACTCTCGTTTATAGGCGGCAACAATGCTGCCTGCCGTGGTCGGATAGTCAGATACGGCAAAGCTTCTATATATAAGGACTGCGCCAACAACTGCAAACAAGATTATAAAGATAAGCGCTTTGGAGTCACGCCCCAGCCATTTTGCCAGACGGCCACCTTTAATTGCAGAACGCTTAGCGGTCTGTCGTTTTTTCTGAGCCATGTTTATCCCCTTAGAAAGTTATCTTACTGCTAATGATAAAACTAATGAACCGTTTTTGCAAAAACGTGCTGGTTAAGACTTAGCCGCGTGACAAAGTAATGGCTGTACCGTCGTCCGTTTGACCAGGTATGTCAGTCAGTTTTTGGACCACATTAATAACTGTATTATTGGCACTGAGCCGGTTGGGCACGAGGGCACAGATACCTGGCACTTCACTAAGATCAGCATTGAGTAACTGCGCGTAAAAATTGCGAATCGACTCTTTGTCAGCGGTGGCAATACCGGTTGTATTACCGGCAAAGTCAAAGTAGCCCGCCACCCGCCAATCGGCCGCGATATTGCCCTTGGCGTCAGTGGTATAGGCGCCACCCCCGCTGGTGCCGCGGGAACAGGCCGGACTCCCTTCGGGCAGGGCGGTCCAGAGAACATCGACCTGGCGACCGTCATCACTCCAGTTTTTCTGCCAGCCCAGTACGGTGCTGGTGAACTCCTGGCGAGGCAGGATCGTTACCCGATTCTGTGGATCAGCCGGAAAGCCGGTGAAACGGAACGTATCTCCGGGACTCGGTTCTTTGACCGGTGCTTTGGCTTCCTCAACTGCTCGTACCTTGCTCTCGTCAGCACCAGCAAATAGGCCAACCGCGATATCACTATCGCCGGCCGCACTGACAATGAACCGGTCTACGGTCCCGACTGTGTTCTGGTGATCGGTACCTTTTTTTACCATAATCGGCTCGTGCACTAGATAATTCAGGCCGTCTGACCCTTTGACTATGGGCAGCGGAAAATTACCCAGGCAATGTCCGTTCGTTTCGACGGCTACGGCCGTGCCGGTCTCATCGTCAATTAAGGTACCCGAACAACCCATATTTTCTAATTCAACAGTGTCTTCAATCATTTTCTGAGCGGTTTCTGACTTGTTGGAAGTTATCTCGCCAGGAAGCGTGACGGTGATGTTGGGATTGGCTGGCGCTGGAGTGAAGTTGGTCGTGGCAGCATTCCCGTTGGATTGATTAAATGGCCAGCCATGTTCGGCGTGGTCGACGATTGCACCCGCACCCAAAGTACCAGCAACTGCTAAGCCTGCGGTGAGCAGTCGGGCTACGCGGTGGGGAGAGGGTTGTAGTTCGTTATTCATATCTGTTTTTAAAGAGGTACGCTCATAATAGCATAAAATCACTAATTTGTAAATAGCTTTACTTGAAGCGAAACACTTATGGCGGCTCTGCTATATAATAAAGAGCAATACCTAAATACTATGCAAATACCTGACCTTATAAAAAGAAACAGTCGTATCCTAGCCCGCGGGGGTGGTGCGGTTATTGTTGGCCTGTTCATTGCCGGTGTCGCTTGGACTGGCACGCACAAGCAACACGATTCGGGAGCGCAATCTTGCGGGGCCTGTATAACGGTGGTGTCCGCACCAGAGGTCCACTCTACTTACCATATCTGGCTTAGCACAATCGGTGACCAGGCTGGTGACCGAACAACGCCTTATACCATGGCCTCAACTGCTAATTACCGATTGACCTACCTTTCAACAGCGGCCGGCTACGACTTTGACCACTGGTATATTGGCTATAACAAGACAACTAATCCTAATAAAACGATTTACTTTTCGGGCACTACTTATGCCAACTCGACTATTCAAATTGTACTGAAAAATACCGCTCCGCCCGGCGGGTTTAGCTTGTCATCCCCGGGCCAGTCGGCCAGCAGCATCGACTTAAAATGGGACAACTCTACCGGTGCCAGCAAGTACGACGTTAAGCGCGGCAGCGTCATCATTCAATCGGATTTTACCGGCACTTCATACACCGATAAGGGACTGAAATGCAACACTAGTTACACTTATGTAATTACGGCTAAAAACAGTATAGGCAACACTAACTCCAACAGCAAAACCGTCAGCACCAGCGGTTGTCCAGCGCCAATCGTCGGCACGACTGGTGGCACAGGCAGCACCACTAAGAAAACAACAACACCCAATCTGCAGGGTAGTACAAACACGCCAGCCGCGCCTGACACCAAGGCGCCGGACAAACCGGTCAATTTTGTTGTTCATCAAGACGAAACTACCTCAGCTGTGCTACTCAGCTGGGATGAAGTTACCGACGACAGCGGTATTAAGGCTTATCAGCTGGACCGCTCAACCGATAAAAACAACTGGCAGACGCTCTCTAGCGATATCACTAATCCGTATTACAGCGATACTACCACCAGCTTTAGTACCCAATACTTTTACCGGGTGCGGGCAACTGACAATGCCGGCAATAATTCCGACTTTGCCAATACCGATATAACCACTCAGTCATTCGCCGCCAACGCCTTTCCGGATAAGGACAACACCATCAACGACGAGACCAATAACCTGGCGGTCAACTTGCCAAGCGGTGCCCTGGCCGAGCCCGCCCTGTGCTCTGTCGCCATCGACGCGACTGTGCTGCCGCCCAACCTCAAGGGCTATCGAACCGTTGACGGTCCTTACGTTTTAGCCTGTAAGAATCTGTCGGGTGCGGACGTCACCATCGATAAACCATTCACTATTAGCTGGACGACTTCGGCCCAAGCCCGCAATGGCATCAAAACGGTCGATTACTTTGGTTATAAGCACGATGCCTGGCAGCCACTTAAAGTAGCATCGCGCGATAAAAAGAACCGCACCGACAAGGTTAACGTTGAGGGCGCCACCACCTTTGCCGCTATGGGACGAATCAAGCACACCTCAATTTGGCTAAAAATCCTACTGATATTGCTAATATTGGCCGGCATTGGTGCACTGGTCATATTTGTAATGATTATGCGGGTGCGCCGGCAGCAGCAGAGCCGTTACGACGACTACATACATAAGGAATATGGGCTCTAATCAGAGCGCACAAGTAACGCAGCATCCAAGTGCGTAGGTCTTGGTTGCAGAGAGTAATTTGTTTTGAGAGAGTAGCAAGAAATGCTTTATAATAAGCCTTAGTCTAAAAGCATAAGTGAATTAATGTGAAATTTTGGCAAAAGCAAAAACCGCCGAACAGTCAGCCGCCGGCCAGTCCAATCCCCGAGGCCAGCATGGTGGCGCCCAAAGCGTTTCGCGGCAAGCTACCGGCGTTTCATCGGCCAAACCGCAAGCAGCTGGTCATTCTGGCCGTTGGTTTGGTTGTCTTGCTTGGGCTGATAGCCGGCGTATGGGAGACTGTGTTTGCAACCAACTGCGAAGATTATCTGCCAAAGGGGCAGGGCTCACTTTCTTATACCCAAAACGATACTTTAAAAATGACCGTTGATAAGATGCGCAGCGTCAAAAATTATGATAAGAACCCTGATTGCCTAAATGTCATTACGACTTACTACATCAACACCAGCGACTACCAAAATGCCAAGCTGTACATGGATAAGCTAGAGAAAGTCTATAATCCCCATAACGGCTTCAGTGCCAAGCTGATGCAGGCCCACCCGCTGAGTATTAATGAACTTCGCAGTGCTATCGCTTTGCTCAAAAAAGCTGACGATGCCATAAAAACAAGAGGGTATTTGCCACATGGTCGCAATAAATAATACCTCAAGCTTAAATCTCTCGCGTCGCCTAGCGCTAAAACTATTAGGATTGGTCGGTTTTTGGCTTTTGGCCTTTTGTTTGCTTGGCGCCACCAAAGCCCACGCCTTCGTCAGCCTGCACCCTGATCCAGCTTGGTGGGGCGGTATACCGTCCAATCAACGCTCCGCTTTGGAAAGTTGCGACACCCAAACACCACCAGTCCAAACACCGGGTTTTGCCTACTGGATATCGCCAAGCGGCCAGCCGTCGGTTGACAGCTCGGCGACCACTTACCAGGCAAGTTCGGGCCAAACTTCCTTTAGTTTCGAATGGCATGTCAGTGCGGCGGTTTGTTACACCAACAGTGCCGTTACGACAAGTGCCGATCATATAAGTAACATTGGGGTGTCTGGTGGTGGTAGTGTAACCGGTATAAATTATGGTAGCGATGAGCGCATACTTAGCTTTAACCCCTATAATGAAGTCGGCATTTATGCTACCGGGGGCACTGGTTTTACCTGGAATGCACCAAGCTCACTGAGCGCTGGTACCCACGTTATCAACATAACTATATATGGCGACACCATAAATCAGTTTACGGATGGCTCGACCGGATGTGTCGGCGGCGGCGGCAATACCAGCGGTCTGCACGCCCACAGTGAGTGTCCCCAGGGTGGCATAACTTTCTCGATTACAATCAATGTCACTGCGGCTTCATACACAGTCCAAGGTTACCGTATCAATCAGACCAACGGTGCGCCGCTGTCATGCGGTACCGCTGTCGCCGGCGGCCAGGCATCTGGCAGCAATCCATTCAATATGGGGCCATTTACCGGCACAATACAGACATACTCCGATGCACCAACCGTTACATGCAGCGGTAACACTTATAACTACACGGGTAGTGACATCTGCTACAATTCGGTTGTCTCGAGTGCGGGCCATTGCTCAGACGGCAACTTAGCTAGTAATAGCACCTTAGTGCCGCGCAGTCCGTCTGACCCAACGACCCGGACAGGAGGACCACCTTACTACCTTGACGTTAGGTTTTACTACCAGCCGACTAATACATGTCCGAACGTACCTAATATGAGTCAGCAGATTAACTTCCAATACGTTGCCGGTCCTAGCACCGGTACGTGGGACGGCCCGATATTCTATCAGAAATTTAATCCGCAACGGGATTACTTCTGGCGCTACCCGTATTCCACAGCTGCCCCGGGCAGTACCGTGCATCAGATTGATTCAATTTCTCCCGCTAATAGTAACTATTACCATTCGGATGTAAGCGGCAACCACGGTATCGTACTTAATTATAGTTCTTATTTCAGCTCTAACCCCAATACGACGTACCAGCCCCAAATTAATTACCATTACATTTACACCTATGACGGGACACTCTATGTCCATAATTATGGGACAGGTACCACAGGGCCGTCTAGCGGCGACCCGACCATTCCCGCTATTGCCAGCACCACCAGTGCCGATAGCGGTGTAAAAAATTACTCCGGCACTGTCTATGGGCCATTACTAGGGCCATGCAATAACCCCATACCGACCTTGACCTGCACCGTAACCCAGGCGCCTGGTGGCATCAATCAGACGGCCATCTTTGACGCCAGCGGTGGCAGTGGTACCTTCAGTTGGTCTGGGGGAGGTTCCCCACCAAGTCAAACAGGTTCAAGATTTACCACCAGTTGGTCGACGTATGGCAGTCATACCGTTACCGTTGTAAGCGGTGATGGTCAAAGCAGAACCTGTACCGTGAACATCCCGTACCCGCCGGTGCAATGTTATTATGCGGGCGGCCTAAACCCATATCCTAACCAGTCGGTTACCTTCCAAGCACTTTACGGCAATGGCACATTCTCGTGGAAAAAGGATGGTGTAAACGCCGGTGTCTCCACCAGCAGCTATACGACCAGCTTCAGTACGACCGGTACTCATACAGTCAGTGTCACCAGCGGTAATACTGCGACGTGTACGGTCAATGTTGTTCCGCCACCTCTAGAGCCGTATCTGCGCGTTTACGGCGGCGACGTCGTTGCCGGCAGTGGACTTGGGGCGGCGTGCAAGCCGACTTATCCTTTGGGCATCGCCAGCAAGATACCGCAAATTATAGCCTACAATAACTATCCAAGCGGGCCGGGCGGCAGCGGCAGTGCTACCAACCTGGCAGCCTTTGCTCTCAGCATAATAACCCAGTTTACTAGCGCCACTGGCCGCGTCAGTCCTAACGTGCCATTGCCGGGCAAGGGCTTGAGTTTTTCCAATACTATCGGTGATCCGAACTTCGGTGGCAATTTTAATACGACCACGCCGGCTGGCGGTACCACCTTGGGTTGCGCCAATGATTACACGGCGCCCAGTGGTCTCACGCCACTACCAATTAGTGATGTTGGCAGCGCTGTCCTAAATAGCGGCAGTTACTCGATGGGATCCGCTGGTATCACTAGCAGCCTGCCGGGCATCGGCCTTGACAGCAGCGGCCACGGTAAAAAGATAGCAATTTACGCGACCGGTAACGTCTTCATTGTTGGTAATCAGATTATCTACGCTAATAGCGGCAGCTGGACCAGCGTCGATCAAATCCCGTCCTTCTATCTTGTTGTTAGAGGCAATATCTACATTGATAGTAGCGTTACGAAACTGGACGGCGTCTATGTTGCCTTGCCGGATCCGGTTACCAATGCTGACGGCGTCATTTACACCTGCGCTAACACCACCAATACGACTTCGCCACCACTTTATCTATATAAGACAGCTACCCTCTACACGCCATGCAACAACCAACTGGTTATAAATGGCTCATTCATTGCCAAACAAGTCAAATTCCAGCGTACCCACGGCGATATCCCCAGCTCCAGCAACGCCCAACTATATACTGACACCAACATCGCCGAAGTCTTCCGTTACGGACCGGAGCTTTGGTTGAATGGGGCCGCCGCCGGTACGAGTTCTCAAACCGCGCCGAAGTATGACGCCATCACCAGTCTACCCCCCATACTATAATTGATGTTCCTCCACGGTCTTAAGAGGAAAACACTTGTGGTTTACTATACTGCTTATGTATAATCACTTAGAGTAAACAAAGTGGGCATTAATCAAAAAGATCAATAAGCATGAGTATACTGAGCGGCGTCGCTGACTTTTTTGGACTCGATATCGGTACTACCGCCATTCGCCTGGTCCAATTGCGCGGCGGCAACCCCAAGGCATTAGTTAAATACGCCTACGCGCCGATTGACAGCAAGGTGGCGATGAGTGATTCCAAGGCCGACCAGCAAAAAATGGTCCAGGCCATCCGTGAATTGATTAGCCAGGCCCATATTAGTACTCGCCACGTAGCCGTTGGCATCCCATCTAATAAGGTTTTTACCACGGTAGTTGATATCGAGCGCTTGAGTGCGCCGGAGTTAGCCAAGACTATTCGCTTCCAGGCCGACGCCCTAATCCCAACGCCCTTGAACGAGTCCAAAATTGACTGGACGCTACTGGGCGATTCGCCCAACGACAAGACGAAAGTCGAAGTCTTATTAAGCAGTGTTACCAATGAGTTTGTGGAAAGTCGATTGGACCTGCTGGAATCAATTGGTCTCAACGTGATTGCCTTTGAGCCGGATAGTATCGCTCTGACAAGGGCGGTCATTCCGTCTGACGCCACGGCACCGCAGATGGTGCTGGACATCGGTAGCAAGGCGACTGACCTGGTAGTCACCATGAACGGGGCACCGCGTCTGATTAGGTCCATTCCAACCGGCACCGAAGCCATCCTGCGCTCGGCCGCCCAAAACCTTAATATTGACGACAAACAAGCCCAGCAATTCGTGTTTAAGTTCGGCCTGGCCAAGGAAAAACTGGAAGGCCAAATCTACCATGCCATTATTAGTACAATTGATCTCTTGACCAGCGAGATAGAGAAGTCCATCAAGTTTTTCCAAGCGCGTTATGTTAATGCCAAGCTGGAGCGCATCATTGTTACTGGTGGCGCCTCGGCTCTACCGGAATTTCCGCTCTACCTGGCTAACAAATTTGGCATCAACGTCGAAATTGGTAATGCCTGGCGTAACGTCAGCTATCCCGCCGACCGTCAAAATGAACTATTGAGCGTATCCAACCACTTTGGGGTAGCTGCCGGCCTGGCGGAGAGGCAAGAATGATTCAGTTTAATTTGCTGCCAGACGTTAAGCAGGAATATATCAAGGCTCGCCGCACCAAGCGCAGCGCGATTGTCGCCGCCGGTCTAGTGAGTGGTGTAGCTCTAACTGTTTGCATCGTGCTATTCCTGGTGGTTGATGTCGCCCAGAAAAAGCACCTATCCGACCTCAATAAAGACATCAAGAACTACAGCCAGCAATTGCAAAAAATAGCCGATTTAAACAAAATTTTGACCGTTCAAAACCAACTCAACAGTCTGCCGGCACTGCATGATCAAAAGCCATTTGCGTCGCGGCTGCCAGATTACTTGGGTAAGGTTACACCAGCCGCCGCCAGCATCACGAAATTGCATCTCGATTTTGCGGCCAGCACCGTTTCTATCAGTGGTGTGGCCGACAATCTTGGTACGGTTAACAAGTTTGCCGATACCCTGAAATTCACTACCTTTACGACCGATAAAAATGAAAAAGCTGAGCCGGCCTTTAGTAGCGTGGTGCTAACCAGCTTTAGCCGTGGCGACACCACCACAACCTATGAACTGACCTTTAAGTTTGACCCGGTCATTTTTGACGACCAGACCAAAATTACGCTGACCGTCCCTAAGATCATTACCACCCGCAGCGAAACCGAGAAGCCCACCGAACTATTCCAGAATGGAGGCCAGTAACCATGGTTAATAAGATTGCTTCTACCAAACGGGCACTCATCGACAAAGCCAATAATATGTTGGTTATCATTGTGGCCAGCGCCTCGTTCATAACCGTATTTTCTCTAGTGGCTTCTAAGGCTTTGCTGAGCCAACAAGCTTACCAGGGGCGTGTAACAGTCCAAAAAGAGGCTGCTGTTAAACAGTTAAAATCGAACATTGGCGCCGTCAAGGATTTGCAAACCGCCTATCAGGCTTTTGTGAATACGCCAGAGAATGTTTTGGGCGGTAATCCGACCGGGCAGGGCGACAAGGATGGCGACAACGCCAAGCTTATTTTGGACGCGCTACCCAGCAAGTATGACTTCCCGGCGTTGACAAACAGCCTGGAGAAAGTCCTAACCAGCCAAAACTTCCGGATTCAAGGTATCACCGGTACTGACGAAGAAATACAGCAGAGTGCCACTACCAGTAGCCCCAATCCCGAGCCCATTCCAATGCCTTTCCAAATTTCCTTCACCGGGACATATGGCGGTATGACCTCATTGTTATCGACGCTTGAAAAATCAATCCGCCCCATCCAGATTCAAACAATTGACCTGAGCGGAACTGATAGCCTCCTCCAGGTGGCCATCAGCGCCCAGACGTTTTATCAGCCGGCTAAAAGCCTTAGCATCACGACAAAGGTAATAAAATGAAACAGAAAGACTACCTATTAGTTGCAGTAGTGGTGATTGTCAGCGCCGTTTTCTCAATTCTGTTATCTAAAATTGTGATTACTTCGCCCAAACACCGTCAGCAACAAGTCGAAGTGGTTAATCCGATAACGGCCGAATTTAATAAGCCGGATGCTAAATACTTCAATAAAGACGCCATTAATCCGACCCAGCTTATTCATATCGGTGACAATTCGAACACCAATCCGTTTAATGCGAAGCAGTAGGCCGGGCCATGAGTGTCTTATCAGCCACCACCCAAAAGCAAGTTGAGGATATTTTAGTTGACCACAAGCTCATCACCGCCGATGAGCTGACTGAGCTGCACACCAAAGCCACCAAGACGCATACGCCACTACTCGGCTTGCTTATCAGCGAGGGACATATTACCAATGAAGATTTGACCAAGGCCGTCGCCAACGTTACCAACGTGCCTTACGTCAACCTGACTAATGCCAGCGTTGACCCTGATGTTTTGGCACTTATACCTCAAGAAACCGCTGACCGCTACATGGCCGTGCCATTGGGCGAAATCCAACACCGCATTGCCGTTGGCATGCTCGATGCCGACAATGTCCAAGCAGCCGATTTTTTGGCTAATAAAATCGGCCGGCCCATCAAAGTCTACGCCGCCAGCGAAGAGGGTATCCGGCAAGTTTTGGCCCAATATAAGGCTAAAATTGGCGAGGAAGTTACCAGCGCCCTGGCTGACCAGAAAGAAATCCAGGACCTGGTTATTAATCCTAAAAGCGACCCGCAAGATATTGAAACCGTCGTCCAGGATTCGCCGGTCAGCAAAGTCCTAACTGCCATGCTGGAGTATGCCGCGACCCACCGCGCCAGCGACATTCATATTGAACCGCACGAAAAAGAACTGCGCATCCGTTGCCGGATTGACGGCGTGCTGCGCGAAATGATGAAACTGCCCAAGGCGACAGAACCGCCGATTGTGTCGAGAATCAAGATTCTAGCCAACCTCAAAATTGACGAGCACCGGATTCCGCAGGACGGCCAATTTTCGGTCATGGTCAGTAAGCGGCCGATTGACCTGCGTATCGCCATCAGTCCGGTGGTGTGGGGTGAGCAAGTGGTTATTCGTTTGCTGGACAAGACCGGCACCAGCCTGGAGTTGGAAGATTTAGGCTACCAGGGACCGACGCTACGTATGATTCGCGACGGTTTGAAACGGCCCAACGGCATGATTTTGACCAGCGGCCCAACCGGTTCCGGTAAAACGACCTCCATGTACGCCCTGATTGAAGAAATCAAGAACGACGCCATTAATATTGTTACGCTGGAAGACCCGATTGAATATAAAATCGAGGGCGTCAACCAGATACAGGTCAACGCCGAAGTCGGGCTGACCTTTGCGACCGGCCTGCGTTCCATCCTGCGCCAGGACCCCGACATCGTTATGATTGGCGAGATTCGCGACAAGGAAACAGCCACCCTGGCGGTCCAGGCCGCTCTGACCGGCCACCTGGTATTCAGCACGCTGCACACCAACTCGGCGGCTGGTATTCTGCCGCGCCTGCTGGACATGGGCATTGAGCCATTTTTGATAGCCAGCACCGTGCATACTGTCATTGGCCAGCGGCTGGTGCGCCGCATTAGCGACGACAGTGAATCTTACCAGGCCGATAAGACCGAAGTTGAAGCCATCCACGCCACGCTTGGACACCTGCTACCGGCCGACGAAGCGGCTGCCAAAAAAATCGGTGCTCAGCTCGGCTACGAAACCTTGCCACTGCGCACCCAAACCGCTTATACTTTGTTCAAGGGTAAGGAGAGTCCGGACAGCCCGGGGGGCTACAAGGGCAGATTGGGCCTCTACGAAGTATTTACGGTAACCGAAGCCATCCAAGATCTTATCCTCAAGCGCTCCACCAGCGGCGAAATCCAAAAGGCCGCCCAGGCTCAAGGTATGTTGACCATGCGGGAAGACGGTTATCTGAAAGCGCTGGCCGGCCGGACGACGCTGAGTGAAGTTAATCGGGTAGCAGCGCTCGACAGCGCATAAAGGAATAATTACTAGGAGCAAATATGCAGGGACAACCACGAATCGAAGTACTACTGGAAGAAGTCGTTAAAAGGAAAGCCTCCGACCTCCACTTGCAAGTCAGCCTGCCACCGATGCTGAGAGTGGACGGCGCCTTAATCCCAGTGACTGCTTCTGAACCATTGACCGAAGAGTCGATTGAAGCGCTGATTTTTGCCATTCTGGACGAAGACCAAAAGCAGATTTTGCTCAAGGATAAGGAATTTGACTTCAGTTTTGCCTTTGGCGACCTGGGGCGCTTCCGCGTCAATGCTTTCCACGAACGCGGTAATTTAGCGGCCGCCTTGCGCCTGATTCCGAATGAATTATTGACCATTGAGCAGCTTGGTCTGCCGCAGATTGTCAACAAATTTGCCGATTACCCCAGAGGGCTAGTGCTGATTACAGGACCGACCGGCTCGGGTAAATCGACGACCCTGGCGGCCATTATTCACAAGATTAATATGGAGCGCGCCGCCCACATAATTACGATTGAAGACCCGATTGAGTTTACGCACAAGAGTAAAAAATCGGTCATTGTGCAGCGCGAAGTCCACTATGATACCTATTCGTTCTCGGCCGCTCTTAGGAGCAGTTTACGTGAAGACCCGGACGTTGTGCTGATCGGCGAAATGCGCGACCTGGAAACCATCGCCGCTGCCATTACCATCGCCGAAACCGGCCACTTGGTGTTGGCTACCTTGCACACCAACAGTGCCGCCCAGAGTATTGACCGTATGATTGACGTCTTTCCGCCGCACCAACAGCCGC
>CAZVBA010000020.1:0-12362 GCA_964625325.1 uncultured Candidatus Saccharibacteria bacterium
CTGTAAATCTGCTGGCTTATGCCTTCGTAGGTTCGAATCCTACACCCTGCACCATTAAGCCGTCTTAGCTCAGTGGTAGAGCACTTCCATGGTAAGGAAGGGGTCTCGGGTTCAAATCCCGAAGACGGCTCCAGCTCGTTGTGCAACTTCAGCTTCCATAAAAACGGTGGAGGCTGTTTTTATTTCAGCTTTCGTGCACATCCTCGCTTTACCCCAAGCTGAATCCTCTCAGCTTGGGGACCCCCATTGAACTAAAGTAGTATATCTGTTAGACTCTACGGATTATGGCGAAAAAAGGTGATAAGCGTAAGATTGTCGGCTTGGTCAGCGAAGAAGGCGGCCACCGGCATTATTACACGATGAAAAACAGCGTGAATACCCCCGACAAACTGCGCCTACGCAAGTATGATCCGGTTACACGCAAACACATTTGGTACGTCGAAACAAAAAAGAATCTCGGCCGCAACGAGGTGAAGGCGAAAAAATAGTCTTCGTGTTCGTGAATGACATACGGTAGTGTATCTGTTACAGTAGGGTAGTTCTATGCATATAGGGGCATAGTACAACGGCAAGTATAAGGGTCTCCAAAACCCTAGATCGTGGTTCGATTCCACGTGCCCCTGCCAGTGCATTTCGTATAAACCATAAAATTGTTATAGAATATATTGATGTCCAAAATTTCTCTGACTAAACCCACTCTCATAATGCTGTATGGCTTTCCTGGTGCGGGCAAGACGCATTTTGCGCGCCAGCTGTGCGACCAAATCAGCGCCGCCCATGTCCAGAGCGACCGCATCCGCAGCGAACTGTTTGAAAACCCGCGCTTTGATAAGGCCGAGAATGACATCGTCACGCATATGATGGACTACATTACCGAAGAGTTTCTGAACGCCGGCGTATCAGTGGTTTACGATGTTAATGCCATGCGAGTAGGCCAGCGCCGCACTTTGCGCGACATGGCGCGCAAGACTAAAGCAACCCACCTACTTATTTGGCTACAAATTGACCAGGATTCGGCGCTGCTGCGGCTGGCCAAACGCGACCGGCGCAAAGCTGACGACAAATACGCCACGCCGTATACCAAGTCGGAATTTCAAACTTACATAGGTACAATGCAGAATCCAACGGTCACCGAAGATTATGTTGTCATCAGCGGCAAACACACTTTTAACACCCAGCGCAACGCCGTTTTGAAGCGATTATATGAGGAAGGCATGCTATCCGCCGATAGTATTACGTCTAATATGGTCAAGCCGGAGCTGGTCAATCTTATACCCAAGAACCCAGCTGCCGGCCGCGTCGACATGAGCCGGCGCAATATTATCATCCGTTAGCAAAAATCGATGTCAGTTAAGCTATTTGAAGTTGCCGGGCTAGGTACTGTCAGGCTGCAAAAGCGTCGCGGCACGCGTCACTTACGCCTGTCATTAGGCGCCAACGGCGACATTCGGGTCAGCCTGCCAGCGTGGGTGCCGTATCGGCTAGGATTAGAGTTTGTTCAGAATAAGCACGATTGGATTATCAAGCATCGTACACAACCATCTCTTCTAGTAGATAGACAGGTCATTGGTAAGGCTCATCGCTTGGAATTTGTTGCCACTAGCCGCAACAGCCGACCTAGTAGTCGTATAGCTGGTAACTTGGTACGCGTAACTTATCCAGTTAGTTATCAGCCGGCCGACAAAACGGTTCAAGCCACCGCCCGGCGTGGTGCCACCAAGGCTCTGCAGACCGAAGCTGAAGCCTTGCTGCCCGATCGTCTACAAGCCTTGGCCCGAAAGTATGGTTTCCAATATCGTGGGCTGCGCTTAAAGCACTTGAGGTCTAAATGGGGGAGCTGCGACCAACAGACCGTCATTACCCTAAACGTTTTTTTGATGACGCTGCCCTGGGAACTAATTGACTACGTAATGTTGCACGAGTTGGTTCACACCAAGGTACTGCGCCATGGGCCGCCATTCTGGCAGGAAATGGCAGTTCACACACCGAACACGCAGCAGTTGCGCAAACGGCTGCGCACCTACCAACCGACCTTTCATAGCAGCTAAGCATACCGCTTATGGCATAATATTAGCTATGCCACCCGCCCAGCCAACTCAGGGAACTATAACCTCTAGCCTTGAACATGAACGCTTAACCAGCCTTATCAACAGTATGGCCGACGGTGTCATTGCCATCGACGAGCGCGCCAAGGTAGCCATCTATAATGGCGCCGCCCTTAATATTCTCGATCTCAACAGTTCTATGACCGGCAAATCGCTTGGTGACGTGCTCAAGTTGGTCGATAAAAATAAACAGCCGGTCGACGTTGAAGCCTTGATACGCGTTACTAAAACAGCCACCACCAACCGTGACTGGCGCCTGGTTTACGAAGACGGCAGCATGATTAACCTATACCTCAGCATTGCACCCGTACATTTGGGCTTTGGCAAAGACGGCGAACGCGGCTATGTGGTGCTGCTACGCGATATTACGCGCGAAAAGTCGCTAGAAGAAGAGCGCGATGAATTCATTAGTGTGGTGAGTCATGAATTACGCACGCCGATTGCGATTGCTGAGGGCAATGTCAGCAACGCCGAATTTATCGTCGAAAAGAAGGGCGGCGCGCCCGAAATAGAAGCGGCCCTTAAAGCCGCACATGATCAAATTAACTTCTTAGGCGGTATGATTAATGACCTAGCCACGCTATCCCGAGCTGAACGTGGCGCCTTGGCGGTCGAGGTTGAGGCGATTAACGTGCACGAGCTTGTCGAAGAGCTGCTGCGCGCCTATCAGCCCGAAGCCGCCAAGAAGCAACTAACTTTAAAAACCGATTTGGACCCCAAGCTGGAATTATTAAAATCAAGCCGTCTGTACGTCCGCGAAATCTTGCAAAACTTTATAACCAACGCTCTAAAATATACCGAACAAGGCAGTATTACCATCGGCGCCCGCCAAAAGGCTAACGGTACCGAGTTTCAGGTCAGCGACACCGGTATTGGCATTAGCAAAAGCGACCAGCAGAAGGTCTTTGATAAATTCTTTAGAAGCGAAGACTACCGCACCCGCCAAAACAGCGGCACCGGATTGGGGCTGTATGTCACGATGAAGCTGGCTCACTTGCTTCACGCCGAGATAATCTTGCAAAGCGAACTCAACAAAGGCTCGATTTTTACAATCTTTGTGCCAAACCTTGAATAAAGCCGTTCTAGTCCTGGGGTTGACTAGTATGAAGATCGATTTCAGCTATGCCGGCGAATGCTCCGGCCAGGCCGGCCGCAATCAGCAACGGCTTAGGGTAGCCAACTTCGCTAGCAACACCCAAAATGGCGACCGCACCGCTGGCCATGATATTTCGAATCGATTTTATATATTCTATGCTGGCTCCGCTGGAACCTATTTCTGCACGTGGCATACCTAAACTTTTGCATACCGACGTACGGTTCGCAAGTACTTAATATAAACTGCTTGACGATGATTTGTCTCTTGGAGTAGTATTGACAGGACGGACCTATCAAATGATAGGTTTTTTTATTGGTTAAGGAGTCCTTAAATTGGCAGAGCAAAGAAAGAAACGCCGCCTGCGCAAACCCGAAACAGTCCGTGAGCGCGCCGAAAAGGCCGTCAATACACCCGCTAAGCCGCGGCGTCTGCGCCGTACGGCCGGTACAGTATCGCGACCGTTGCGCACAGCTGTCGGTATTGGCCGTAAGGAATACTACCTACCGCTGCCCGAGAATAAAGTCGGCCAATTCCTCAACAAGCGCCGCCACTACTTTCCCAGCTACTTCCGTAACAGTTGGCGCGAAGTGCGCCAGGTTACCTGGCCCAGCCGCCGCGAGACTTGGAAATTGACGCTGGCCGTCTTCACTTTTGCCATCATTTTCGGCATCCTGATCTCGCTTACCGACTACGGTTTAGACAAGTTATTTAGAAAGGTACTACTGAAAATATGAACAAGCGCTACGACACTACCAAGCAATGGTATGCCATTCACACCTATAGCGGCTACGAAGAAAAAGTCGCCGAGTCCATCCGCCAGCGAGCCGACAGTCTGGATATGGCCGATAAAATTTTCCAAGTGTTAGTGCCCAAAGAAAAAATGATTGAAGTCAAAAACGGCAAACGTAAGGTTGTTGAGAAGCGGATTTTCCAGGGTTATGTTCTGGTGCAAATGAAACTGAGTGAAGACGCCTGGTATATTGTGCGTAACACCCCGTCCGTTACCGGCTTTGTCGGTAGCGGCACTGAGCCGACCCCGATTGACACTGAAGAGATTGAGAAAATCATGAAGCGCATGGGCCGCGCTGAACCGAAACACAAGATCGACTACAACATCGGCGAAGTTGTCAATATTACCGACGGGCCATTCAAAGGCTTCGATGGTTCAATCAATGAGATCGATCTCCAAAAAGGCAAGCTCAAGGTGCTTGTTAACATGTTCGGCCGCGAAACACCAGTTGAATTAGATAGTCTACAGGTTAAGCGAGTTTAAAGTGGTTGCTCGGCCTTCAGCAGAAGTGTCGAATCTGTACGCCGAACTTGTGGCAACAGAGTCTGGCAATCCCAACGCTAGTGTATTTGCAGATATTGGTCTAAGAGCCATAGCCCTAGAATATTTATACAACGATGAGCTCCATCAAGAATATTTAAATCGTATTTGGCAAGAGGCTAGCTATTGTATGAAGGCCATCAAAGAAGGCTGGACGCCTTATGACAGGTATACTCCTAAGGATATAATTAAAATTGCTTAGTTAAGTAGACAATCGTAATAAATTATAGTAAGCTAGTTTTTTGTTAGTAACTCCAAGGGGAGTTTTTTTATGCCCGAATCAGACAGTTCAAACGGCCAAGCTTTTAGCCGACACGAAGCTGAGCACACGTCTATAAGCCGCGAAGATTTACAGGGCATGGTAGCTATTGAAGCAGTTGGTGTCGCAGTTGGTGTGGCCGCTTGCGCGGCCGGCGCCCGTACCCTTGTCGTCGGCTATGAATTTGCAAACTCAGCCGATAAATTAGCCGTTTGCAGCACTGGTATGGCCGTGGCTATTGGCGGCGTAGCCGCCTTGGGTTTCTGTGGCAACAAACTAAAAGAGTATGTTCCGCCGCTGGTACATGAATGGGCTGATCTAACTAGAGCCTGGTGGCAGTCCCGGCGTGACAATAGACAACAGGGGTCAGATACAGTACAATAGGACAGTTACGCACTCCTAAGGAGTTATTTTTATGGCCGAGAAGAAAGTTACAGCTAATCTAAAGATGAAAATCCGCGGCGGCCAGGCCAGCCCGGCGCCGCCTGTGGGCAGCACTTTGGGCCAGTATGGCGTCAACATGATGGATTTCATCAATCCGTTTAATGAGCAGACCAAGGACCAAATGGGCAAGAACCTGACGGTTCATATAGCTATTTTTGAAGATCGCACTATGAAGTTCCGTGTTGTTGGTGAACCAACCGATGATCTGATTCGCGCTAAACTGGGTATTGATAAGGGTTCTGGCAAGCCCAACACCGAGAAAGTCAGCAAAAAACTGAGCCAAACCGCCTTAACTGAGATAGCCGAAGCCAAAGCCAACGACATGAACACTCAGGACGTTGAAGCCGTTAAGAAAATGGTCGCCGGCACCGCCCGCAGCATGGGCGTGGAAGTCGAATAGATATGGGCTTGCGACCGGATCAAACCACAACACCAATGTCCCGCGATGACATCGTAAGAGCAAACCAAGGCTATCAAGAAGGTTTGTCGCACATTGCCATGAACACCTTGCTAGGGCTGGGGATTATCGGCATGGGGGCTGGCGTAGTAGGTCTATTCGGTCAAGAAATAGTTGAATCTGCTAAGGTGACACTCGACACCATGATTGAGCGCATAACAAATGTAATGGGCGGCAACCCAGAATAAATTAATTTGTGGGAGGCTTCGGCCGTTAATACCACGAAGGAGTCATTATGGCGGAAGCCAAGAAAACAGCAGTCACAAAGAAAAAGGCCGAACCAAAAGCCGTTAAAGCTAAGAAAGTTGAAAAGGAGCTTAAAAATGGGATTGATAAAGAAATTAGTAACGCTTCGCCTGAAACAAGTAGCCAAACCGAAGAAGTAACCACTAAGGCGGGCAAGCATAGCCCCAAAGCCGTCAAAGAAGCTGAAGCTAAGGAAGCTAAAGAAGAGCGCAAGCAGCAAACCAAAGAGGAAGCTCCGGTCACCAAGGCTAAGCCAGCCCAAAAACCGCCGCGTTCCAAGCTGGAACGGAAGGGCAAAAAATACCGCGAAGCCGCCAAACAAATTGAAGACGGCAAAGATTATTCACTAGAAGACGCTTTGGCGCTGGCAGTTAAGACCAGCACGGTTAAGTTCGATGCTACGCTTGAACTGCACATTAATTTAAACGTTGACCCTAAGCAGGCCGATCAAAACGTCCGCGGCACCGTAGTATTACCGGCCGGCAGTGGCAAATCCAGCCGCGTAGCCGTATTGGCTGAAGCCGATGACGCCAAACAAGCCCTGGCGGCTGGCGCCGATATCGCCGGCAGCGACGACTTTTTGGCTCAGCTGGACAAAGAAAAACTGGATTTTGACGTCCTGATTGCCTCACCGGCCATGATGCCAAAGCTTGGCAAATATGCCCGCTTGCTTGGCCCCAAGGGCCTAATGCCCAACCCCAAAAGCGGTACCGTAACGACTGACGTCGTCAAAGCCGTCAAGGAGGCTAAGGCCGGTCGAGTTGAATACCGCGTCGACACTACCGGTATTATTCATGTCGGCATCGGCAAAGTCAGCTTTGGAGCTGAAAAATTGACCGAAAACGCCCGAGCCATTCTAAACACCTTGAAAAGCAATAAACCAGCCTCTGTCAAAGGCCCTTTGATTGGCCGCGCCTATGCCA
Source organism: uncultured Candidatus Saccharibacteria bacterium (assembly GCA_964625325.1). Classification (GTDB taxonomy): domain Bacteria; phylum Patescibacteriota; class Saccharimonadia; order Saccharimonadales; family CAYVSP01; genus CAZILM01. The sequence goes on from CAZVBA010000020.1 coordinate 6,861, forward strand.
CCACCACGATGGGCCCAAGCATTCCGCTTTCTCTGTCCGACGTGTAGAATAAGCTCAATGAACGGTACCAAAAGCGGCTATGTCGTTGTGCTAGACGGACCGGATGGCGTCGGCAAAACCACCCAAGTAAACTTGCTGGCCGATTACCTGCGCCAGCAGGGCAAAGATATCTATACTACCCGAGCCTCCGGTGGCACGCCCATCGGCGAAGAATTGCGCAAAGCTTCGCTATCAGACCACTCACGCCACCCCGAGACTGACCTGTATATCTCGCTGGCTATGCATACCGAACTTGGCTATGACCTGCAGGTTCGTAAAAGTCGCGGCGAAAATGTACTTGTGGACCGCAGCCCGCTGGCCATCGTGGCTTATAACGGCTACGGCAGCCAGCTCGAAAAACTCTCGGATAGCTTTGACGCCTGCCAAAAGATGCTCGATTTGTGGCAAACTGACGTGCTATTTCTGCTGGAAGCACGTCAGGACGTGCTCAATCAGCGCCTGCAGGGACGATATGAGGATGATAAGGGCAGCAGTCGTAACTACTTTGAGAAACAGGGCCAGGCCTTCTTTGAACGAGTACACGAGGGCTATATAGCCGCCGCAGATTTCCTCAAAGACCATGCTAAACAGACACGGCTTATAAACATTGATGCCAGTGGCGATATCAACACCATACATAAGTCCATCGTGTCAGCCCTAGAAAAGCTGTAGTACCGCCTGATATTACAACATAAAACTCAAGCTTTAGCTGGTTATTAACGGTGTTTTTCCGTACAATGGAGTGACGACAGAACTTAGGTGTAGGGAGCGGATGTGGTTTACAGCAACACGCAGATTAGACAGGCTATCAAAGAAGGGCATATTATCTGCACGCCCTTCAACCCCAAGCACGTCGCCCACGCCAGCCTGGACGTGACGCTGGGCCATTATTACTACCGGACCGAGCGCTCTAAGGACCATCCGGTCTACAATCCTTTCGATGAAAGCGATGTCCAACGCTACTTCGAGGGCGCCATCAAAGCCGTCCCTCACAAGAAGTGGTGCGATGAGAACGGTGTTAAGCCGCTCAAGGGCATACCGGCTAACCATCCGGTCATTCCGCTGCGCCCAGGCGAACGTATCCTGGCCCACACGCACGAGTTTTTCGGTATCAAACCACCGGGAGCCTACGAGCTCAAGTCGCGCTCCAGCTGGGGCCGCAACGGCATCGCCGTCTGTTTTGACGCCGGCTGGGTGGACCCTGGCTACATCAACCGCCTGACCCTGGAGATTTATAACCTCAATGAGAAAGAAATCATGCTACTGCCAGTCGGTGAGCGTATTGGACAGGCTGTCTTCCATCACACCGGACCGGTTGAAGGTAATTATGGCGAGGGACGTGGCAAGGGCTTTAGCGGCAAATACCAGACCGGCACGGATCTCCAGCAACTGATTAAGAACTGGCGGCCGGAGCATATGCTGCCCAAGGCTTATATGGACAAGCGCAGCATGCCGGTAAAGATTAGGGGTCTCAAAGGTGACTGAATACAGCCAGACCAACCAATTGAGCGGGAACAGTACCGCCAGTTCTGTGCAAACCGGGCTGTTTATAGCCATTGAAGGCACGGATGGTTCGGGCAAGGGCACCCAATTTAAACTGTTGGCTAAAAAATTGCGAGCTGAAGGCTATGACGTTGCCACGTTTGATTTCCCGCAGTACGACAGTGACGCCAGCTACTTTGTTCGCCAGTATCTTAACGGCCATTACGGCGACGCCAATGAAGTCGGCCCTTATACCGCCTCGTTGTTTTTTGCCCTCAACCGCTATGACGCCGCCGCCGATATCCGCCAAGCCCTGAGTGAAGGCAAGGTCGTGCTGGCTAACCGCTTTACCGGCTCGAACATGGCCCACCAAGGCGGCAAGTTTGCCCACGCCGAGGAACGCCGCGGCTTCTTTATCTGGCTGGATAATCTCGAATACCAAATGTTGGGAGTGCCCCGACCGGATAAGAACTTTATCCTAAGGGTGCCGGCCGAGACGGCTCAAAAGCTGGTAGATAAAAAAGCCAAACGCGGTTATACCGATAAGCAACGCGACATCCACGAGGCCGACATTGAGCACCTAAAGCGCTCGGTCGAAGTTTATGACGACATGGCCAAGCTGTTTCCAAAAGACTTTACGGTTATCGAATCGGCTAGAGACGATGAAATGTTGCCGATTGAGGACATCCAGCGACTCTTGTGGCAGCAAGTCGCGCCGCTGCTACCGCCCAAGCCAGTCACCAAGCCGACATCGGCTAAACCGTCTCGCCGGCCCAATCCTTATGTAGCTAAAGACGAGCAGGGTCGCTTTTATGTAACCGAGCAGGGTAAAGTGTGGTTGCAAGACGCCGTCACCAATGCCACCGGCAATGTCTATGGCTTCAGCGATAAGTTGAGCACCACAACAATTGCCGCCGCCATGGCTCGACTCAGCCGGCGCGGCGATGACATGCGCATTACCATCTTGGATGAATTCGCCACCTCCATCGGCAAAGATGAGGGCTTGTTAAAGAGAGTTATTACGGCTTACGGTGATGACTCGGTCCAGCAGCTGGTTGGACAGCATCTGGTGGTGGAGGGCGCCTCTAATTTACTAACCAAAAAGCTCGAATGGGGCCGCCTGGCCGCCTACCTGGAGCAGTCCACCCGCTACATTTACTTCGACCAGCGCGATGCTTCGGGTAATTTCCGCTACTTTACGCCAGACCTCGATGCGAAGACAAAACAGCTCTATCAAGCGACCATGGACCAGATATTTGAACTGTATTCGACCATGGTGCACGAACTGACCAGCTATATCAGCGCCAAATCAACCGTACCACAAGAAGAGCGCGACGGTGCTTGGCAGGGTGCCATCCGGGCCCAGGCCTGCGATGCCGTCCGGCCGGTTCTGCCGGTGGCTACTAAAGCGACGGTCGGTATTTACGGCTCGGGGCAGGCTATTGAGAGCCTAATCATGCACCTTATGAGCGATGAACTCCCCGAAGCCCGCCAAACCGGCGAACGCATCCTTGAAGAAGCCCGTAAGATCATTGGTACATTCCTGGAACGAGCTGACAAACCGGACCGCGGCGGTGCTACCATTGCTTATCTGTCTAATACCCGGGCAGCTGTCAAAAAACTGGCCAATGAGTACCTGCCGGATAATCACAGCAGCGAAACCGAGTCGGTACAGCTGACAGCCGTCTGGCCACGCAACGAGCTAGACTTGGTGGCTGACATGATTTATGAGCACAGCAGCTTATCGCTGGAGGAAATCAAGGCTAAGGTTGATAGCTGGAGCTATGACCAAAAGATGAAAGTTTTCCAGGCTTACATTGGTGAGAGGTTGAACCGACGCCACAAACCCGGCCGCGCGCTGGAAAAAGCCCATTACAGCTGGGATTTGGTTTGTGATTACGGTATTTTCCGCGATTTGCAACGCCACCGCATGGTTGACGACTTGGAGTGGCAGCTGCTAACTCCGCGATACGGCTATGATATTCCGGAGTTGATTGAAGAAGCCGGTCTCAGTGAAGCGTTTGAGCAGTGTTTTGACCTGAGCCTCAAGCTGTACAGTCAGTTACAGACAGCCGGCTACGAGCTGGAAGCCCAGTACGCGACATTACTGGGACATAAAATGCGCTGGAAGATGACCTACAACGCCCGCGAAGCTTTCCATCTGCACGAGCTGCGCACCAGTCCGCAAGGCCACCCGGCCTACCGTAAACTGGTCCTGCAAATGCACGAAAAAGTTGCCGAAATCCATCCGATGCTAGCTGACGCCATGATTTTCGTTAATAAAGGCGAGGATCCCGAGCTGACTCGACTGGCCGCCGAGCGCTACACGCAGTTCAAACTCAATCAAATGGGGTAAGAGCAATATCTGAGTCTGGCTCTGCGGCTGAAACCCGACGATCAATATCAATAATGTGACTTCGTTCCACAAAACCACGAAGACCTTTTTCACTTCTTACTGCGGCATGCACCGCCAAAAGTTCACTAGATAAGGGTACAGCTAACTCACCGGTCTCAGTGGCCGGTAATATTGGTCGCGCCCGTTCAGATAGAGTATTATCCATTTTCAGTACCGAAAACCATCATACAGCATTTCTGGTAGATTACAATTGTTCACAATTTTGGCGTGCCCTTGCCAAGCATTTTATTTGGAGGTAAGGTGTATGTATTATGGTTTTCAATCAACTGAAGCAACTCCTACTCAGCCTTAACGGGCTGTGCTTCAGCTATGTTGAAGCCTGAGCGCTAAACGCTCCGCACAGCCCTAAAGGATCAGGCTTCAACGAAAGCCTGTTTTTAATTTAAGGAGATAATCGTGTTTAAGAAAATTGAAGTTGAGCGCTCCGAAATAGTCGATTCTGACCCTTTTGCGCATCGCGTTAAGCTAACTGATGGACGTACGGTATCTTCGCACCGTATTGAGATCATTGCTGACACAATCATGGAACCCTCTATTGACTCTATAGACATAAGGCCGGTCATTCCAGTTGTTGATGAATATGGCTATGACACAAGTACGGTAGTGGTTGAGGTAAAGGTGCCGGTCGATGACGACGTACGTGCACACTTGCCGGCTTGACAAAAATTCTAACGAGCGGATGATAGAACCTATGACTTCAGTAAATGTAATCGTTAAGGTTATTGCCAACCCCGTATCCGCGAGGCGCTGAAGTCTTTTAACAGAAAAGTAACGGCCCTCGCCAAAGAGGGCCGTTTTTAATTGAGGAGAAGTTATGTCACTAGAAGTACCAACTCAACCCGAAAGACGAGTGCCGTGGATGGCCGGTTACCTAAGCTACCCGTGGGTTAGACCATTGGTTGAAGTTAGGCCTGTGCCGACACCAGAACAGCCGCCAACACCGTTGACAACAGCTGAGTAATCTGTTAGATTCAATCAGTTACCAAAGACAGCGACGGGCCTAGGCCTTAAGAATGTCGTCGAGGTGCAAAGTTATTACACTATTTTGCATTACAAAGTCTTTGGCTCAGTCCAGAGACTTTTTATTAGGTAACGAAAGCTCGCGGTCGACGGGTTTAACGAAAGAAGGGAGTCGATATGGCTCTAACCAAAGAAAAGAAGCATGCAGTTGTCGATGAAGTCAGCGCACTGCTGAGTGAATCAAAGATGACAGTCGTAGCTGCCTATGCCGGCACGCCGGTCCAGGCTATGCAAACGCTACGGCGCGACGCCAAAGCCAATGGCACCACCGTAAAAGTGGTCAAGAACCGCCTAGTCATGCAGGCTTTGAAGCAAACCGACAATCTTAAAGACGTTGATAGCAGCGCTTTAACCGGTATGTTGCTCTACGCCTTCAATAGCGAAGATGAGGTCGCTCCAGCCCAAGCATTGGCCGCATTTGCTAAAACACAACCAAATATCGAATTTGTCGGTGCATTTACAGCCGAAGGCGCCTTTTTGGGCGTGGACGATGTTAAAGCGTTAGCCAGCCTGCCCACTAAAGAGCAGTTACGCGGTATGCTGGT
>CAZVBA010000021.1:0-3335 GCA_964625325.1 uncultured Candidatus Saccharibacteria bacterium
GCTGAGGCGCTCGGAGCCTTCATATTTACGTTTGGTGTCGCCGCGGCAGTCTATCAGGGTTTTGCCGGCTTGCGCCTGGCAGTTACCATCGGTGCTTCGCTGACGGTCGGTATGTTAGTAGCGTCGATTGCTTCCAACGGTCTAATCAATCCGGCCGTAGCTATCGGTGTGCAGTCCTGGGATCGGGCTTACGCCATCGGTCCGGTAGCCGGTTCGATTGTCGGCATGAATCTCTACGCCATGTTGTTCGCACCGGTTGGCAGTTTAGTCTTGCGATCAAAGACGAGCGTTGCTAGCCGTACCACAACTAAACGAGCTCCAGCCAAGAAGCGTGCTAAGCGCTAAACTTTACCGTTCAGTAGGTCTTCTTCAAACGCTAAGACACCTTTGAGGTTACGGCTATAGTTAGTCGTGTCCGGAAAATTGAGAGTAGCTATATGCTGCCAGACAGCCATTATCAGCCGGCTGAGGCGTGCTAGCTCGGCGTCGTCAAAAGACAGTTCTAGATTAGCGGCCAGTTTGCCATTTTCGTCGGGTTCGACAAATTCCAGGGCACCACTTTTGACAACCAATTTACCGCGGTAGCTGGCTGAATTTTCCACCAGCAATTTGTAGAATAGTAGCTGCTGGCGATACTTATGGAGTTTGATTTTTTCATATTCGTCCCTGCCCTGCCAGCTCTTGGCCGGTTTACCGGTCTTAAAATCAATAACCGATACACCGCCATCAGCCAGGAAATGCATCTTGTCTACCTTGCCGCTAAGGTGAGCACCGCCAATCACGACGCCCTCGTTGTTGAAGCCGCGCTCAATCAAATCCTTGGCATTTATCTGCTGGCGCCGGGCACTCAGGTATTGTTTGAGGGTGTCATGCCCCCGTTGTTGCAAACGGGTAAAATCAGGCCCGCGCAAATGTTTGCGCTCCAGAATATTGTCAAAGTAGGCGTTGATTTGTTTGCTGGGTGGCGTGGCCCCGTTAGTACGGAGTTCAATGTATAGCCACTGCAGCGTTTTATGGATGGCGTCGCCGTAAGCGGCTGAGGGCGTCAAAGCTTCCGGAAAACGCAGTAAGTTATGAACTAGAAAATACTGCGGTCCTGCTTCCATAACATCGATAAAGTTATTGAGGTGCGTGACGCTGAGCCGATAATTATTAAGGATAGGCTCAAACAAGCTGACCTTGTCAGCGATAATTTGGCGGAAGCGGTAGGCCCAGTCGGTCAGTAAGATTTCTTGGGCCCGAAGGGTGTCCGGTTTGTCGACAAAATTCGGCTTAAAAGACGGTTGCACCGGTTCTGATTCTGGGTTGTTGCCACCAATGAAACTCAGGCCCGGCGATAGCTTATTGTTGAGGTCGTTAGTGTAACTGGTGATGAAAAGATCGTGTTTGGCCCGCGTCAACGCCACAAACAGCAACCGTAGCTTGTCGTTATCACCGTCGCTGGCCGGTGCAATCGGCAGATTTTTGGGCAGTGCAATGCGCTGGCTGGCGCTGCGGGCAGTTGGTCCCCAGACTTCGTCCTGGGCATTGATGACAAATACCGTACCGAATTCCAAACCCTTGGCCTTGTAGGCTGTCATTACTTGGACCGCATTGGTCGTCTGGGTGTGCGGATTCTCATCAACGATTTTCAAATGGGCCTGCCGGTGTAGCGCCACAAACTCGACAACATCATGGACATACAGTGTCGTCTCCGGCTTCCATTGGCGCAGCTTTTGACGCAACGTCGAGAGCTGGCCCAGTATGGCCAGGTAGGCGTCGGTTGCTTGCTCATAGCGTTCGGTATTGAAGTAGTATTCGCGCATCGGCGAGATAAAGCCCGGCTTTTTCTTGATCAGTTCGATAACGTCAAATTCAGCATCGGCGCCGTCAGACTGCACACCCATTAACTGGTCGAGTACGTATTCCAGCGGCTCAATTTTGCTGCGCCGGGCCAAGTCCACAAACCAGCCGGCGATTGTGCGGACATGCTTATCTTTATGTGCTTTCAAGACGGTTAGCCAGTGAGCGTGTTTGTTGTAACAAGCCAGACTGATGTCAATCAGAGTTTCGGTGGGTATGTCCCAAAAGTCGTAGCCCAACACCTCACCGAATAATCGGTCAACTTCAGTCTGGTTATTGTCCGATAGAGCAACCACCAACCCGGCCATGGTCAGCAACTGATTGATAACCGGCGCGTCTAGTATGTTTTCGCGGCGCTCATAAGCAACCGGAATGTGACGCGTACCTAGGTAAGGCATTAGCCGCTCCAGGTACTTATGACGCGGCGCCACCACAGCGATATCGTGCGGCTCAGTGCCGGCCTTTAGTGCTTTCGCAATCCGCTCTGATATCCAATCGTACTGGGCCAGCTCACTGATAAAAACGTTATGCTGTAACTGCTTATGGTCATATGAAATGGTCGCCCGCAGGTTTTTTTGAGCGCTCGGTATAACGGCTTCCAGCCGGTCGGAAATTTGGCCAACGACGGCAAAACTGGCTGCCAGAATATCAGCGGTTGAGCGGTAATTGGCGCTTAACGTAATAATGCGCGGCTTATCATAAAGATGGCTAAAAGCCACCATATTGGAAGCTTCGGCGCCTTGGAAGGCGTAGATGGCCTGGTCATCATCGCCGACCGCCATAATGTTGGGACGATTCTCATTGATAGGGTTGTTGCCGAGGCTGGTCAGCATCCTGAGTTGGGCCTTGTTGGTGTCCTGGAATTCATCGACCAGGATATACTGGTGCCGTTCCTGCAGCGTCAACCGTAATTCATCATCGTGCTCCAGGGCGTGAACGGACTCGATGATCATGTCGTCAAAATCATAGACGCCGCGCCGGCTCATTTCATCTAACAACTGGCGGTATATATTGGCCAGGGCGTGCATTTTACGGCTGTTGCGGCCACTGTCTTTGAGTACGTGGCGGCCGTCCGTGTCCTTCTGGCACCAAGCATTACGCCAGGCGGTTATGGGCGGCGCGTACCGGCCGTCGGCTTTGGTTTGTTCAATGGCGCTACTAAGTTCAGCAGCAAACTCGGCGGCCAGTTCCGGAAAACCGAATAGTCGGACACCTTTACTATGACTCTGGGCTAGCGCTTGCAGGGCGCGGTAGTCCTTGAGTAGCTTGGGCGAAGGTGTAGCTGTAAACGCTTCGGCTAGCGGCTTTGCGACTGCATCTATAAATGACTGGTTAGCCTGTACGATAACGTGCAATTCTTCAGGTGAAGTGGCGTTTTGCTTCAGCCAGCTGATGACGTTGAGTGTATCCTTCAACAAAACATATTCGTCGTCGCCGAGCTTGGTGCTGAACGGATTACTGTGCGGTAATTGCTCAAAGATGGTTTTTAGCAA
>CAZVBA010000021.1:3435-5568 GCA_964625325.1 uncultured Candidatus Saccharibacteria bacterium
TTGTACGCAACTTCAAACTTCCCCATTAGGACTTACGCACCTCTCCCGCCTGCCAACCTGCGGCGCAGGTTGCACCGCGGGAGTTTTTGGCGCCTAGCCAGATTTTCGGTTCCGGGACTCCTTCACCGTACCCTTTGTACGGCTCAGTACGTTCCTCACCGAGAAATCTGCCTATGCATCCAAATGCGTAAATCCTCATAGTCTTAGTATTGTACGTTAAATCAGGCACCTAAGGGATAATGGGCTTGCACTTCGGTTATCAACGGCAGTATGCTTGAAACATCATTAAAAGTGAGAATATGCGCGCTCTACAAACACTGGAAACCAAACTTGATAGCTTACTGGGAACTAACGCCCCCGTTAACCTGTCTGAAAATAGCCGCCGCACCATCATCGAGTACCTACCGTGGGTCAATGTTGTCTTGGGAGCACTGGCTTTTTGGGTGGCCTTGTCGCTTTGGCACTGGGCACATCCGGGTCAGGCCTTCATTGACTATGCCAACAGCTTGAGTCCGGAATATGGCCGCTCCCTCATTCATCGCCAGACCATCGGCATTTGGTTGGGCGTAGTTAGTTTGGTAGCGGAAGGATTATTGTTAGTGGCTGCTTATCCAGGCACACGCGACCGTAAAAAACACGGCTGGGACCTACTTTTCTATGCGGCGCTACTAAATATTGCTTATAGTGTGTTTATTCTATTCACCGATTACGGCAGTACCGACCGCTTGTTGCTGAGTCTCATAACCAGTACCGCCGGTTTGTACTTGTTGTTTCAGGTTCGCAGTTACTACAGCGGCCGCCGCGCGGTCAAAGCTTCTACCGCTAGGACCAAGCGTTCTTAACTCCGACTAATAACGCATGCCTAAAACTGCAGACTTTGATTTTTAAATGGTTGTTTCTATTAAGGCCCAGAAGCTTTACAATATAGGGTACACGTAAGGAGTTATTAGCACACGTGGAGGTATTCAAGCAATTTATCGAACGCTACCGAGTACTCAAGTTCTCCAGGGGCGAGATTATATTGTTTGAAGGCGAAGTGCCGAACTGCGCTTACATTATCAAGAAAGGCGTCGTTAAAACCTATAACTTGACCAGCGACGGCCAGGAAAAACCGATTTCGTTTGATGTCGAGATGGAGACTTTCCCGATTGGTTGGGTTTTCGGCAAGCTGCGCAGTACCCAGTATTTCTACGAAGCCTTCACCGACTGCAGCGTTTACTGCGTACCGCGCGAAGACTTGCTGCACTTTATTAAGCACAATCCCAAGCTGCTCTACAACTACTTTGACTACTTTGTATCGCGTTACTTGAACTATCAAATGCGGATTAACGCTTTGGAACAATCAAAGGCCGCCGATAAGGTACTGCACACGCTGTATTTTCTGTGCATCCGTTTCGGGCTAGAGTTGCGCCAGCACGTCGTCAAGATCAGTCTGCCGCTCACCCAGCAGGATTTGGCCAATTTCATGGGCCTGACCCGCGAAACTACCGGTATTGAGCTCAAACGGCTAGAAAAAGCCGGCGTCATCTCTTACAACCGCCAGAATTACGTCGTTAGGACCGATAAACTCAATGAGCTACTCGATGAAGAGTATGAATCGATGCGACTGATCGGCTCACCGGCCCCATCGCTGGACGCCCGCTAGCTAGTGGCGTCGTCCTTCTTTTCAATGTTATGGCTAACCAAGTGATTGACATTGATAGCCAACTGCTTGGGTGAGGTGCGAGCCTTAACAATATATTTATAAGCCCCCAGCTGCAAGGCGGCCGTTATTTCTTTATCCTGGTCTAGGTTAGTTAAGACGACAATCTTGGTGTCACTTTTGGCGTAGAGCTTGCGGTATTGTTTGAGAAAGCCCAAGCCATCCAAATTAGGCATTAATAAGTCCAATAAAATGAGGTTGGGCTTGAACTTTTTAAGCTTAGCCAAACCTTCCAGACCATCGTGAGCCACTTGAACACGGTGACCTTCACTAGTCAATATTAGTTCATAGGCTTCGTTGAGGGCGGTATTGTCTTCAATAACTAAGATGTTGGCCATAACAGTCTCCTTTTCCTTACTATATTACTCTCTGGACCCCTCAGCGCAAACCTCCTAATAATTATCTAGCGGTAGGCGGATTTCAAACGTCGA
>CAZVBA010000021.1:5668-10274 GCA_964625325.1 uncultured Candidatus Saccharibacteria bacterium
TTGTCGATTAAGTTCTCAAAAACCATCCGTAAGCGTGAGGCGTCGGCTCTAATGGTTAGTATGCGGTCTTGGTGGCTAAATTTGATGGTTTGTTGGCGCTGTTTTATCTTGTTTAACTGTTCGTAGAGAATATCTTGAAGCAATTGAATGAGATCGACGTCTGACAGGTTAAGGGCAATCTGACCGGCGTCAATCCTAGCGACCTTCAGCAGGTCATCAATAATTTGGATTTGGCGTTCATTACTTTCATAAGCTTTAGTCAGGAGAGTGCGTTGTTTCTCGGTCAAATCACCGACATAACCTTCGAGTATCATGCCGACGTATTGCTTAACGCCTGTGGCAGGGGTGCGTAGTTGGTGCGAGGCGATTGAAATAAAATCATCCTTGGCTTGCTCTAGGGTTAACTCGCGGCTGATATCGCGAAAGACTTCAATCGCACCGATGGGTTTACTGCGCATTAAAACTGGCGAAACGGTCAATGAGACTGGTACGCGAGCGTTATTTTTGCGTCGGTAATAGGCCCGCGCCGTGACCGGTTTGCCGGTCAGGAAGGCTTGGGTAATTGGCCGCTCCAAATTACTTAACAAATTACCGGCCCGGTCTTCGGCGATAATGATGCTGGGAAACCAGGTACCCAGCAGTTCACTCTCCTTATAGCCCAAGATCTGGGCGGCCACTTGGTTGACGCCGCTGATTCGGCCGAGGGCGTCGGTTACAATGGCGCCCTCACCAATGCTAGAAAAAAGCGCCTGAGCCTTAGCGTGCTCATGGCGCATGAAAGAATTAACGAAACGTAACCGGTTAGTTTTCGGCTCTCCAGCCATCAGCTGGCTGGGGCCTTTACACCCCTACTTTTAGTCAGTGCCATCAACCGTTCAGTGTATTCATCTATCACTTGCTTATCATTGGTTAGTAAGGCGAAGGCCAGCTTTATCCAATCAATAAGCTTGACCAGATCCTGAGCCGTAACCTCAACCGGTTTCTTGTGCAAGTGGGTAGAAACTTGGCGTTCAATGAAGCGTTCGGCAGCTGGTCCTAAGTAGTCGCGGCTAATATCAACGAGTTCGTCGTGCAGCGTCAACTCGGTATCCATCTGCTAAACTTCCTCAATCCGGCGTAACCTTTTTGCACCCAAGGCAATCAGTACATAACCAGCGGCGGCAATAATCAGGAAACCGTAAATAATCAGCAGTAGAGGCGTCAAGCTTAGGTTGCTGATACGTGCCGAGATAGTTACTAATAAGCGTACCAAGATAGACGTAACAATGACGGTAGCAATACCATAGGCTACTAAACTCAACGAACCTTTATACACCTGCCCTTTGACATGTTTCTGGTAATGGTAGAGAGAGTAACTAGCCACCAGGCCGCGATACCAAAAATATAAATACGGTATGGCCAATGTCAGGATGACCAATACGTTAGGCATATAATAGATCCTTTGATTTAGGGAGTTATGAATCGGCTGGGTAATAATAAAGTAGCTGTAGAAGCTGCTCAGCAGGATAAATAACAGTACCAGGTTGCGTTGCTCTTGATCGCTGGGCTTTTTCTTAACTAAGCTGGCTAGCTGCTCCGCACCGACCGCGATGAAAAAGAGGCCGATGACCATGGTTAGCAGACTAACGTAATTATTAATAATTGTAGTATTGGCCAGCCAACCCGGATGAGTATTAACCAATAGCTTGAAGTAAGCGCTAATCACCGACGCCAATGGTGAGCCAATGGCGAGGAAAAGCAGCCCCGTGCTAATCGTATTGAAAGCGCGCCCGTCTCTCGACTCCTTAATCAGCAAAGCGTAGTCTTTCAGTTTTATAAAACCATACATGGCAGCTAACCATATAGCGATAACCGGCAGCACAATTGTGGCGATTAATATGCGGGCGTGCAGGCTGCTGAGATGGTATTGGCTAAGAGTATGGGCGTCGGGTGCCGGTAATAAGCTAAGGCCGGTGTAAAGCAAAATTAGGACTGCGAATATGTATTTGTAGTATTTGACTTTCAAGGTGTCTGCCCCGTTTGTTAATGGTCCTAATTATAGCAAAAAAGTGCAGTTCGAAAACTGCTTGGCGGTCTCCCATGTAAAACATCTCTGAGGGAGCACTGTTTTACATGTCTAGCCTAAACTATAGCTAAATCAGTTGCTGCTTTAACTTGCGCCAGCGTCGGGCCTGCAAGCGTTCTGCTTTGAGCCGCCAGTCGTCGATGTCTTCAAACAGGCCGTCAAAATCGACCTCATTTATGCGTGTTGGTTTGGTCAAAATTCTTTGCCTTTTCATTTTAATCCTCCCCTTACTTTCGTGCTTGCTCTTCCAGCGTACTTACTCTATAGCGCTTATGCTGTGAGATATCTCGCTAAGTGAACTATAAAGGCCGTGTGATATTTCTCACATTTGAACTATTTACAACGAATCTGACAAAGCAAGGTTTGGAACAATTCAGGAGCCATTGAAGAATATTTGTGTACACTAACTTTTCCAAGACACAAACTTGCGCAAACAGTAAAAAAGTGGTAGGATAGTAATCATGAGTAGGAGCCCCCGCGGGACGGTGTTGAAAATCCACACCATGAATAAGCCACAACGGCTGTTTTTTGCCGCTTTGAAGCTTATCGGTTTAACAATGACTGCCCTCTTTGGCGTTTGGTGGTTTAATCCTAGCCACGTGGCCGGTAATTTTGGCGGTCGGTTCCATATTTTTGACTTTATCCTTTTCGCCGTCGTTTCATACGTCGTTTGGTACCAGATTACCGGCGAGGTGCTCAGCTGGACTATGGCTTCGGGTATGAAGCACCCTAAGCCAAAGCGACCTAAACCCGGCCTTAGGGTAGCTTTCCTGACCGCCTTTGTGCCCGGCAAAGAGCCGTATGATATTTTAGAGAATACACTTAAAGCCATGGTGACCGCTAAATATCCGCACGATACCTGGCTACTGGATGAAGGCAATGATAAAACTGCTAAAGAAATTTGCGAACGGTTGGGCGTCCGTCATTTTAGCCGTAAGGGTATCAAGAAATATAATACCGACGGCGGTCTTTTTAAGGCCAAGACCAAGGGTGGCAACCACAATGCCTGGCACGACAAACACGGCAATAGTTACGATATCGTCGCTCAAATCGATGTCGACTTTGTGCCCCGCAGCGACTTTCTGACCAAGTCTCTAGGCTACTTTAAGGATCCGGCCGTGGCCTTTGTCGGTACGCCGCAGATCTATGGTAATGTCGACGAATCTTGGGTGGCCGAAGGCGCGGCTGAACAAGCTTATGGCTTCTATGGTGTCTCCCAACGCGGTTTGTTTGGCAAGGACATGCACCTGTTGATTGGCGCCAACCATATCATCCGAGTGGCCGCTCTTCAAGATATTGGTGGCTACCCGGGCCATATCGTCGAAGACCATCTGGCCGGTATGCAGCTTTGCGCAAAGCGCTGGAAAGGCGTTTATGTACCAGAGAAACTAGCCATTGGTGAAGGTCCGGCTACTTGGGAGGCCTATTTCAGCCAACAAATGCGCTGGGCTTACGGTCTGATAGACATTTTCTTCAAGCACAGCCCGCACCTGTTGCCGAAAATGAAACCGAAACATGCCATCAATTATTACTTCTTGCAGCAGCATTATTTTTACGGGCTGGTCCAAGTCCTCGGGGTTACCTTGCTGACACTAAACTTCACTACCGGGCTGCAAGCCACCAGCATGTTACTGGCGCCGCTACTGATCCTCTACGTGCCGCTGATTATCTGGCAATTCATAATTTCCTTGTGGTTGCAGCGCTTCAGTATTGACCCCAAGACAGAATCCGGCTTGTTACTGAAGGGCCGTTTGCTGACGATGGCGGCCTGGCCGATTTATTTCTTAGCGTTTGTCAGTGTGCTGACCGGCAAGCGGCTGACCTATGCTGTCACGCCTAAGGGCAGCCGACAAGAAGAAAAGACCTCCCTAGCGCTATTTTTACCCCACGTTATTCTCGGCAGCATTACGGCCGTCGACATCATCTTTGCCTTTAGAGCGCCGCATCACGCCGCCCCGCTGCTGTTGTTCTGGGCAATCCTTAATACGGCCATCATGTATGGCTTTGTGCTGTATGTTGCTTCGCAGCGACTGACCGGCTACTTAGCCAGGCGGCCGCTTGGCCTGCCAGAGCCCGAAGCGTCAGTTAATTAGCAGCATTCTTAACCGTAAAATAGTCGACGTCCATGACAATTTTGTCTGGCGTCGATTTATTACTAGGCCCTGGCCAGCTGCCGCCGATAGCCAGATTCAGTAGGCCAAAGTTTTTATGGCTTTCAAACGGCCAGATTCCGCCGGCCGGCATTTCCGAGCGGTGCCAGTCGCCGCGTTTGACGCCGTCAATCCACCAACTCATATAATTGGGCTCTTTGACGACCCGGTAGGTATGGAATTGCTTGACGGCAATTGAGGCATAGCCCCTCTGTATGGCCCAGTGCCATTGGGCACCGGTCCCACCGCCATGAATGGTGCCGTAAACGGTCGGATCGCCATTGATGTTCTCCATGATATCGATTTCGCCATTATCGGGCCAACTATCGGTTCGGCCCATCAGCCAAGCGGCCGGCCAAACGCCTTGCCCAGTTGTTGACAGGGCCATACG
>CAZVBA010000021.1:10374-11490 GCA_964625325.1 uncultured Candidatus Saccharibacteria bacterium
GGGTTACTAACTGCCCCGGCTGTCGCTGAGCCGGCGGTAGTCTGCAACGTTTGTGCTTGACTGGACTTAGGTTCAGCCGTTGGGCTGGTACTAGTTTGGCTAGTTGATACCCTAGCTCGCTTAGTCTCATCGGGCGTATTTTGTGGCGCTTGATTTGTAGCAGCCAGGACGACGTTTGGGTTCTGAAACTCATTTTGGCTGTAACCCCTCTGCGTGAAGACTGACCAGGTCAACATGATGGTTAGTAGGCAGAGACCGGTAGTTATTATTTTGGTGTGGGCGTTTTTGTTACCTTTTCTAAGCATTAACAGAATTATACAGCTAAATAGACATAAGCGCCACATTGTATCTTGGCATAAGCATAAGCGATTTGCTGACAGGAAACAGAATACAAACTGGACAAAAGAACAAGAATAAGCTATAATACCACTCGAGTGCTTAGTATAACTTCGGTTATAGGCAGGCATTTATGGGAGAAAAGCTAAGGATATGATTCTAAATTATCCAAACAGTCGTCAACAGAGTCTAAGAACCTTACTAAGTATGGCTCTAACACTTGGTGTCGCCGGTTACGCCTTTATGGTCATTTCCTTGGTCCGTTATGGTGATTTACGGCTGCCGCTGATGCATGATCGATCACCAGCCAGCAATCTGGCCACTAACTCACCGGTTTGGGGTAATGATTCAAAGCCTTGGACTTATGATTTTACTAAGAAAGCGAATGGTCCGCTGCCCGATAGTGATTGGAACTTTGAAGTCGGCAATAAGGTGGCCGAAATTAACGATGAAATCCAAACCTATACGGCCCGGCCGGAAAATGTGCGTATCCAAGACGGCGCCTTGGTCATCGAAGCCCGGCACGAAAACCTCAACGGCAAGCAATTCACCTCAGGCCGGGTGAATACCAAAGGCAGCTTTGATTTTACCTACGGCACACTGGAAATAAACGCCATGTTGCCGCCCGGGGCCGGCACCTGGCCGGCGGCTTGGTTACTCCCAGCTGAGCCGCGCTACAAGCCTGCGAACTATGGTATCAAACCAGGCGATCACTTAAGCTGGGCGGTTAACGGCGAAATTGACGTCATGGAAGCCGTCGGCAGCCGGCCCGAACAGAAC
>CAZVBA010000022.1:0-9009 GCA_964625325.1 uncultured Candidatus Saccharibacteria bacterium
CGCTGCACCTCAAGCTTGTTGTACTTGCCAGCCAGTTCGCCAGAAGCCATCTTAGCTTCCAGGTCGACTAGACGCTTAATCTGCGTACTAATGGTGTTCCAGTTGGTAATCATACCGCCGAGCCAACGGTTAACCACAAATGGCTGCTTGGTGTCTTCGGCCAATTTCTTAACGATATCCTGAGCCTGGCGCTTGGTGCCAACAAACAAAATCTGCTTGTCTTTAGCAGCAGTTTCCTGCAGGAAATTTAGTGCAATCTCCAAACGATCAACCGTCTTGGTCAGATCGATAATATGGCTACCGCCACGCTTGCTGTGAATATACTGGGCCATTTTTGGGTGCCAGCGGCTGGTCTGGTGACCAAAATGCGCACCAGCTTCCAGCAGTTGTTTGATGTCTACTTCTGTAGCCATAAGAGTAAAACTCCTTTGTTAATAAATATAGTTACCGCCAACTACTGTCACCGCGGAACCCTGATGGATTCCTAGCATATGACACATCCTTGTTCTTCGGCCGGGTTACCTGGCAAGCCCTACACGGACACTTACCTGGAGGATGACTTCCCGCCTGTTTCACTAGTTGACCCTGTTATTTTAACAGATCGAGGCTCAGCGCACAACCGTCACCCGCTGAAGTATGAAATGACCTAGCGCATGATCCGGCGGCTGACAGTCTTAAGCCTCTTTTGAAATTTCGAAGGGGCGCCCCTTCGAGTGTCACGTTGTATGCGCCGTATAAAGTGATCGATTCCGGCGTCTGAATTTTGCACATAGGCAACTTCCTTAACAATATCCCTACGAGGAAATGCAGCTTGCAAGGCAGCAATCAGCTGTGAGCTGGCAGATTGCGGGCCTAATTGTTTGCGCTCTTCATCGGCCTCAAAGTAAGCATTGACAAACAATCGCACATTCACCGGCCGCAAGCCTTTGGTCATTAACGCGTCCAAGAGTTCCTGACCTTTTTCATAAGCGGGGTTATTTTTCACTACGAAAGGATTATCAATGTCACCACTTACTAAGCCGTTGGCAATCCGTTCGGTAAGGGCCTCATTCAGACCTATACCCCAGGCGCCCCTTTCTGTCCTAAACACACTGGTGATACCACCAACCTCAACCATATGCTCAGCCCGCGCTTCTTCTTCATTACCCAGCACGTGAACTACCTCGTGCTCAAAAACACGTTCGTCCTGGTGCTGGTCAGGTGCAAGTGCAATAGAGCCTCCATCCGTAGAACCTCTGTGGTTGCTAAGTTGCAGCGTACTAATGCCATCATCGCCATACACAGGAACAGTATCAACCCTACCAAGCCGCTCTAATACTTTTCCAGGCATCCATCCAGCTTGCACCGCACGCTCGACCCTTTCGGTTGCACGCTGTTTTAGCTCAGGCACTATTGTTTGCTCAAATTCCCGTTGATACTCTGATAAACGATCGGCACGCCACTGCAACACATTGAGGGCCGTAGCATCACTCATCTTTCTTCGGCTGGCAAGGTTGTGCGCCAAAGCCGTTGGGTCGTCCACCGAACCAGTTGCCCGACGTAACCATTCAGGCATCTTTTCCACTTCAAGATAGTTCGCACTTGCCAAATGCACCTTTGAATCTTTCACTCTACTTAGTGCTTGCATCTGACGACGAACATCTTTGATTTCCTTCTTTACGTCGCGCGCGGCGGATGGACTATTTTGGCCGGTAGCCATTAGTTCACCGACGCGCTTCGTTTCGGCATCTACAGCCGCCCGCCCCAGCGCATCAGGGTACCCTCGTAGGACTTCTGCGGTATCCGGTATTACATCAGGAAACTCTCTAGACAGAGAAGGCTCTAGTGGCGCTGTATCGACAAGAACTTCTGGAACGTGATGCATCTTTATATATTTATTTTGATTAAGGTATATATAAACATTAGCATATATTTGCATTTTAATCAACTGATTAGCACAGTTCTTAATGAGGTATGTCTTGACCATAAGCTAACAGAGGTGATATAATGCTTATCAATTGTTTGGGATAGCACCGACTGCGCTCTCGCCCGTCGCTAACCGGTCACCAACATACCAATAACTACCCTAAGGGCACGAGGAAATCCTAATGAAGAAAGATCTACACCCCAAGAACTACCGCCTGGTGGTTTTTCAGGATCTTAACAACAACCAAACCTACCTGACCCGTTCAACGGTCGCTACCGACGAGACCATCAAGCTCGACGGTGCCGAATACCCACTGGTTAAGGTGCACATTACCGGCTCTAGCCACCCGTTCTACACTGGTGAAGAGCGCGTACTCGACATCGAAGGCCGCGTTGACAAGTTCAAGGCCCGCGCCGAAGCTGCCGCTGCCGCCAAGGAAGCTCGTATCGCTGCCGCCAAGAAGCAGAAAGCCCGCGCCGACGCTAAGGCCGCTAAAGCTAGCGACACCAAGACCGCCGCTGACGCTGAATAGCTATCCACATATAAAAACCACCTGCGCTTTTGGCCAGGTGGTTTTTATATTTGCGCACGATCAGTGCCAAATATATGCAGAGCCCAAGAGGTCCTTATACTAAAGAAATTAGACATCTTGGCGCGAAGCTATATATACTAGAGAAGAATTATGGAAGAAAAAGAACGACAACTGCGCGCCGAGCTGACAGATCTGCAAGCCAAACTGCAAGATCCTGGTATTTATAGCGATCCCGCCTACCCCAAGCTTGCCAAGCGACAAAGCTGGCTGGAAAACGTGGTGATGTTATTTGATGCCAAGATAGAGCTGGAGACACAGCGCGTCCAAGCCACTGAGTTAGCCGGTGGTAGTGACGAGTTGGCCGAGCTGGCCCAAATGGAACTGGGTGAGTTAGACGATAAAATCACTGCCAACAACGAAGCCTTGGCCGAAGCTTTGACGCCAAAAGACCCCAACGACGAAAAAGACGCCATCATAGAAATCCGGGCCGCCGCCGGTGGCGACGAGGCCAGCCTGTTTGCGGCCGATTTGTACCGTATGTATAGCCGGTGGGTCGAACGTCACAACTACAAAATGGAGCTTATTTCCGAAAGCCCTAGCGAAGTCGGTGGCTTTAAAGAAATCGTTTTTGCGGTGCGCGGCGATGATATGTACAAGCAGTTGAAGTTCGAAGCCGGCGTCCACCGCGTGCAGCGGGTACCTAGCACCGAAAGCCAGGGTCGTATCCATACCTCCACCATCACCGTTTCTGTACTGCCCGAAGCCGAGGAAACCGATATCGAGATCAATCCAAACGACCTGCGCATCGACGTCTTCCGCTCCGGTGGTCATGGCGGCCAGTCGGTGAACACCACCGACTCGGCAGTGCGCATTACACACTTACCCTCTGGTTTAGTAGTTGCCAACCAGGACGAAAAGTCGCAGATCAAAAATAAAGCCAAGGCACTGAGCGTGCTGCGTTCACGCCTGCTAGCCATTAAGATCGAAGAAGAGCAAAAGCAGCTCAGTACCGCCCGTAAAGCTTTAATTGGCAGTGGCGACCGCAGCGAAAAAATCCGCACTTACAACTTCCCGCAGGATCGTATTACCGATCACCGCATTGGCTATTCGCGCAGCAATATTCCGGGCGCACTGAATGGCGAAATTGACGACCTTATCGAACAGCTAGCTGCTTACGAACGACAGCTGATCAACGAAGGCCAGTAAGGCTATATGACCATTGGCGAATGGCTTAAACAAGCGCAGGCTGCGTTAGAAGACACCAAAATACTCACTGCTAGGCTTGATTGTTTAGTGCTTTTGGCCGATGAGCTAGCCAAAGACAAAAGTTGGCTACTTTCGCATCCAGAATACAAATTACAGGGGTCAATTTTAGAAAATTTGAACACTAAAATTACTCAAAGAGCTACACACACTCCCCTGGCTTACATCCGCGGACACGCCGAATTCTACGGCCGCGAGTTTGTTGTAAACAAACACACGCTTGTTCCGAGACCAGAAACAGAAAGTATGATTGAGCTTGTAAAGTCACTAAAACCGGCAGCAGGAACACACATTTTAGACATTGGCACTGGCACTGGCTGCATCGCAATCACCACCGCACTAGAACTACCAAGCACGCAAGTTAGTGCCTGCGATATTGATGAAGCATGCCTAAAAATAGCAGAAAAAAACGCCAAGAACCTTGGCGTAACTGTCACCTTTTTTAACAGCAATCTACTAGCAGCCGCGCCTCCGCATGAGATTATTCTTACCAATCTCCCCTACGTACCTAATGATTTTGCAGTAAATACTGCGGCCACCTTTGAACCTGGCCTGGCACTATTTGGTGGCCCCGATGGACTTGATCTGTACCGAACCCTCTTTAACCAAATTACCCTGGGTAGCTGGCGGCCACACCATATCATAACCGAAAGCTTACCAGAGCAACACGAACAGTTAGCCACAATTGCGGTTGCTGCAGGATTTAGACTAAAAGCTAGCGATGACCTAGCGCAGCTCTTCACTAGCGATTAGGACAGTCACTAAAGCACGTCATAAACGTAGAAAGACCCCTTGGCTTTCATGCCAAGGGGTCTTTTGAAAAGTCTAACTATAACAACCGTGCTTAGTTGCCACTATCGGCAGGTGCAGCACCCAGTACGACCGTTTTAGTCATTGTCTTGCCGCCTCGTACAATCGTTAGACTTACGCTGTCACCAACCTTGCGCCTGTCTAGCAGAGACACCATGCTGGTATTCTGGTCGATACTCGTACCGTCCACCTTAGTGATGACATCACCCGGCTGCAGACCCGCCTTGTCGGCCGGACCACCACTGATAACTGTCGCCTCGCCGTTAGCCTGCGTTGGATTGGGGATATACGCACCTTGGCTTACGTTTAAGTTGTACTGCTCTTTGACGTCGCTAGTAATTGGAATATAGATAACCCCAAGGTATGGGCGCTGTAGCTTGCCAGTGCCCTTAACGCTATCAATCAAGCCAGACAAATCATTGATTGGGATCGCAAAGCCGATATTCTGCGAATCGGATGCTAGTGCCGTGTTCATGCCAATAACCTGGCCGTCAAGGTTCACTAACGGACCACCCGAATTTCCTTCGTTGATAGCAGCATCGGTCTGGAACAGGTCGTCCAGGCTTTCGCTGCTAGATCCGTCACTGGCACTAGCCTGCAAACTCCGGCCGTAGCCACTGATAATTCCGCTAGTGACAGTGTTTTGGAACTGACCGAGCGCATTACCAATTGCCACCACAGGGTCACCAACCTTAACAGCCGAAGAATCACCAATTTGTGCCGGTACTAAGGTTTTACCCTGAGTATCTTGAATCTGTAAAAAGGCCACGTCCAGTGAATCATTGCTGTTGGTGCGACCAACTACTTTAACGTTGTTATAGACGGTACCATCATTCAATGTCACACTGACGCTAGTTGTGCCATCGGGCACTACATGACGATTGGTCATGATCAGCCCGCCGCTGGTTAAAATGATACCCGTCCCAGCACTTTGTTCGGTCTGCGTGCCGCCACCACCAAACAAACTAGCGTATGGGTTAGCCGACTGCGCCTGCCCCGTAACATTCACCGACACCACACTTTGACCAACATCTTTGGCAATTTTGCTGATAACCGCCGCCTGGCCCTCCAGAACCACTTTCTGCTGAGTGACATTAGTAGCTGCACTGTCGCCACGAGCAGCCGAGCCCAGCCAGCCACCGCCAAAGGCTAACGCCAGCACTATTAAACCACCCAGCGCAAATGTCAGTACTTGCTTGCGCTGTTGCAAACCTTCGGCAAGTGTATGGTGAGTATTTTCTGGCAACAGACTAGCCGGCTGAGCGGCTTTAGCACCTTGGTCATCAAGCAACACCGGCCTAGCACGCTGCGCATTTACTGGCTGTCGCGCGTTCAAGCCGCTCACATCTTCCGTTGTTTTTTCGCTGTTGCCGTCATCCATATTTTGCCCCCTTGCAGATTATTTAGCCGTTCCAGCAAACCTTAGACGATTTTGTCGCCCCAGTCCGAGAACGTAAGTACCACCAGAAATACTGCCACCATAATAAACACAATCTGGCGGCGAACATTGTGGTTCAGTTTGTCGAAATGGTCCAAATAGTACAGCGTCCCTAGGCCAATACCGAAGGAAACTAGTAATAACGTCGGCTGTGCAACTGGTCCGTAAAACAGAAGCCAGTGACCAAGAATCCAGGTTAGCGCTGCACCAAAATATCCCCAGAAGTACGCCAGTAAGCGCATATACGGCTCATCAAAACTATAGAAGAAATGGTGCGCAGCAAAGAAGCAGATTGCACCCACGGACAAAACCAGTAACCCAAGTGGCTCGTGGTCCCAGGTTACAAACACGGCCGTAAGCCCAGTGACAAACCCAACCAAGGCTTGCACTGACACCCAGAACGTATCACCCCGCGGTTTAATACCAATCAGCCAGCCACCATATAGTAGTGCCCACATAAACTGCAGTACTTCACTGGTACCTGCGGCAACCATAAAAGCTAACACCGAAACCCCCACTATCATATCGATGGCATTGGCACGGATATTGGCTACCCAAAAGCGTGGTCGAACTGCAAGCATACGCCATTTACTTAACAAGATTAGGCTTAAGGCTAGCTGGACAAAACTGGTTCGAACCAGCAAAAACACCAACAGTGGCAAGGCCGCATTAAAAACAAAATAGAACGTGTGAGAAAACCCTCTACTTGGCGTAATTTTATTAATCAATGGCCTCATAGATTTACAACCTCTTGCTCATTCTCATTTGGCTATTATTATAACAAACTTCGCCGTACTACCCGCAGGCAATGTCACGCCAGCCGGTAACCGAGCAGTCGCCTTGGTTGAATACCGTGTTTCTAAGTAGTGCAGCGTAAACGGATCTTTCCCGTGGGAAAGATCCACGACGGCTACACCAGTCTGTTGCTGCGCTGCCGCCTCTGTAGAGATTATGTTGTAGCCATATTGCTTCAGCAATGTACCCGTTGCTGCGGCCTGAACGGCGGTTGACCCAATAACGGCAATCGGCGCATTCTCTTTAACCAGATAGCCATCGGGCAGCTGGCCAAGTACATAGGCCTGTATGTCAGTGTAGTTATTAAAGCCTGCGATCGGTCGAACGACCGAAGTAGTGCCGACATGATCGGTGGCCACTAGCTTATGGCCGTCATCAGTCAGTCCAATTGATGCCACTTTGTTATCGCTAACTTTTTTCATAATACTATACAGACGCATTGCACCCTGTGTACTCAGGTCAGAGTAGACATTATTGCCGAAAGCGTTCATCAGCCCATCAATTTTTGCGGGATTACTTAAGGTATCCGCCGTCATGATCTTGTCCTTTAGCGCAACAAGTATTTGCCGCTGGCGTTGCGCGCGGGCAAAATCGCTGGTTGTCTCACGTGAACGAGCGTACAGAAGCGCTTTAACACCGTCCATTTGCTGCACCCCCGCAGGAGCCAATATTGGATTCCAGTGATTTTCCCAGGCCATAGTTGGATCAACCAGAGGTGTTGGCACATCAACCGTTATACCACCCACGGTGTCAATTGCTTGCCGGAATGCGGCAAAGTTGACCAGCATATGATAATTGATGTTTATGCCCAGCACTGTTTTAAGCACTTGGTCGATGTTAGCAAAACCGGCTTCAACAGCTGCAGCGTTGGCGCTACTGGCATCCAAATGTCCTAAATAGTGGTACTTTCCACTCTCATATGCAGCGTTTATCTTTTGCTGGGCCCCAAAATAGGCGATCGGCTGTTGTACCCACAGATCACGGGGGATACTTACCATGCTCGCAAGATTATTAACTGGATCAACGCTTAAGATAACAATAGTGTCAGTTAGGTCAGGCCCATCATGGCCCGGCCCACCAATGCCCAACAGCAAAATATTAACTCGTCCATCACCTTCTCCCTTAAGCAAATCAGGCGTAACAGGCTTGCTAGCTAGTGCAGCGACCGTAGTAGTGCCCCGGAATACTTTATGGATTTTAGTGTAAGCATTCCATGACAAAAAGCCGCCGATACCCATGGCGATAATCAATACAAGTGCTAGCGCTCGTAGTACAAGGGTTCGTGGCCGCCGTTTTTTTACAATTTTTTGCGGCCGACTTGGTGCACGATATTTTGGCAGCGGGAACTTCTTAGCCTCTACACTTGCTCCACCGGGAGAAGCAGGCTGAGCGCTAGCCACTGAGCGCACAGGTTTGCGGCGCCTGCTCTTTTCGGCAAGCGAAACATCGCTGCTAACGCGGCGTGTTCTACGCCGTGGCCTAGATTGTTTACCATCTATATCCATAAGCAAAAACTAGGGACTAGTATAGGCGAAAACGGCCATCAGGCAAAATCTTCACGGTACATAGCAAACCAAAGCAAGCTTTGCTTTGCCTCCGTTCTTCCATTATAGTAGTGCCAGTGAACGAACAGCACCCTATCAAAGATCAACCGGCTCACCCAACAACTCCAGCCTCATCAGCCGATACATCCACCAAAGACATAAAACAACCGCCACAAAAATCAAATGGGGCACTTGGTGGCACCCTGTCTACTATTGGCATCTTACTCTTGGCGCCGTTGATTGCTATTCTGCTGACGGTATACGTTTTCCAATCGTACCAAGTTGATGGTCCTAGCATGCAAAATACCCTGCATAATGGCGATCGTCTGATTGTCTGGAAACTGCCTCGCACCTGGGCTCGCATTACCGGCCACCAATACATACCCAAACGGGGCGATGTTGTTATCTTAACCGAGTCTGGCCTTAGCAATTACGGCGACACTCAGGACACCAAGCAATTGGTCAAACGAGTTATCGGTTTGCCTGGCGACCGCATCGTCATCAAAAATAATAAAATAACTGTTTATAACAAGCAGTATCCAGGTGGCTTTGAGCCTGACGCTACGTTGCCCTACGGCAAAAATGGCGCCATTCCGCCAACCATGAATAATCTAGACTTAACGCTTTCTAGCACACAACTATTCGTTTGCGGGGACAATCGACCAGACAGTCTTGATAGTCGTATTTTTGGGCCAATTCAAACCAAGCAAGTCATAGGCAA
>CAZVBA010000022.1:9109-10592 GCA_964625325.1 uncultured Candidatus Saccharibacteria bacterium
TGCGGGATCAACGAGCCAAACCCTCGCCCCAAACCTGTCTGCTTTACCATGTCACTATTTTATACGCTTTATGCTTCCCAGCAAAGCAGCATACCTAAAACCCCCAAAATGTATTCGGCAAAAAATATACTAGTTGCCGTGCTTTAGCCGTCTAAACGCTTAGCGACTTCACCCGCCAAACTCTTGTAAGCCCGCGCACCCTTAGACCACTTATCGTGCTCAAAAATAGTTCGGCCATAGCTGGGCGCTTCCGCCAGCCGCACATTGCGTGGCACTACGGTCTTAAATAATTTATTCCCAAAGTGCTGTGCAACTTCTGCCTGGACCTGCTCGCTGAGCACCATCCGTTTGTTGAACATAGTGAGTACCACGCCCAATATATCCAGCGCTGGATTCAGCCCTTGTTTAACGGCTTGAATAGTCTGCAGTAGCTGCCCAAGACCCTCAAGCGCAAAATATTCCGATTGCACTGGGATTAGCACATCAGTTGCAGCACTTAAGGCGTTGATGGTCAGTAGGCCCAAGGCGGGCGGACAATCAATAATAACTACCTCGGCATCAACCGGAGCCAGCGCTTCGCGCAAACGAAACTCACGGTGTTCAACAGGCACCAAATCAACCTCTGCCTGAGCTAATGTGTTGTTTGCCGGCAGCAGAAACAGGTTTTCGATATTAGTTGGCAAGACTATATCAGCCGTGCCAGCATTAGAAATCAGTACGTCGTACAATGTTGTGCCCAGGGCCTCTTTGTCGACACCAAGGCTGCTGGTGGCGTTGCCCTGGGGATCAAGGTCGACCAGAACCACTCGCCGCTTGGCATTTGCCAGCTGCGCGGCTAAATTCACGGCCGTTGTCGTTTTACCCACTCCGCCCTTCTGGTTGGTGATTGCCAGTATCCGTCTCATATTCCCTCGCTTGTCTCCTTACAGCCTATCAGAAAGTGGCCAAAACATAAACAACATATGTGGTATGTACAGCTAGCCGTATAATACTAATCCGCATCGTCTGATCAAATGCTCAATGTGATGATTTACTCTTTGTTGTGTAGCCTTATGTGGCTAGCATAGCAATACTAGATGCAGCACCTACCCGACGGCAGCTTATTTTGCTATCATAACCCTATGCATAAGCGCATCTGGTGGATTATAGGTGGCATTAGTGGCGTGCTCTTACTAATTGGGCTGACAGCCCTACTGATAGCCCAACAGCATAAAAATGGCAGCACGCTAACGCCTCAAGCTCTAACAACAGCTCAAGCGAGCGCTAGCTTTCCGCTTTTCTACGCTAAAACAAACAGCCCCAGCTTCCAATTTGTCCCCGCTTCAGTGTCAGCCACTAGCCAAGCAGTGCTGTACAGCTACCAGTACGACCACGATAAGACGTTGGCTGTTAGTGTGCAGCCCATTGGTAATCTGAACGTCGACCAATTTAACCCTACTTCAGATTTTGCAACCACTGTTGGACACGCTTATATCGTCGATAT
>CAZVBA010000023.1:0-2766 GCA_964625325.1 uncultured Candidatus Saccharibacteria bacterium
TTTTGGCTTTGTAAAGGACATTCTTTGCCTCTGGTATACTTAATGAAATGGCTGATCTTACACAGAAGGACATCTTAAAATTGGCCCGGCTGGCCCGGCTGCATCTAAGCGATGAAGAGGTGGAACAATTCCGCACTGAGATAAGTGCTATCCTCGGCTACGTTGAGCAATTGCAAAAAGTCGATACCAAAGGCCTGGAGCCGACCTACCAAGTGACAGGGCTTAAAAATGTTACGCGCCCTGATGAGATTAAAGACTACGGTCCTAGTCCTGAAGATTTGCTGAAAAATGCGCCTGCAACCGAAAAGGGGCACTTCAAAGTAAAGAGGATATTACAGTGAGTCAGTGGCCGGCCATTGCCGATATAGCCAAAAAGGTGCAGGCTGGCGACCTGAAAGCGATTGATCTAGTCAAGCAGGCTCTGCAAACCATTGAAGCCAAGCAGGAATTTAACGCCGTTTTGGCTACCATTGAAGAACGCGCCCTGGAACGCGCCAAACAGATTGACGCTGATGTCGCAAAGGGCAAGAAAATTGGCCGTCTGGCCGGCGTGCCTTTCATCGCTAAAGACAACTTTTTGACGTTTGACAGCGAAACCACTGCGGCTAGCAATATCCTGAAGGGTTTTAAAGCGCCATACCAGGCGACCGCGATTGAGCGCTTAGAAGCCGAAGGTGCTATTTGCGTAGCCAAGGCCAACCTGGACGCCTTTGCGCACGGCTCCAGTACCGAAAATAGCGACTTTGTGACGACCAGGAATCCGCACAGTAAAGAACATGTACCCGGTGGTTCATCGGGTGGTTCGGCAGCGGCAGTCATCCTCGATATGGTGCCATTTGCGCTCGGTACCGATACTGGCGGCTCGATTCGCTTGCCGGCTGCTTTCACTGGCGCTGTCGGCTATAAGCCGACCTATGGCCTGGTATCACGTAGTGGTGTGATTGCCATGGCCAGTAGTACTGACGTCATTGGTCCGCTTACTAAAACCGTCGCCGACACTGCCTTGGTGTTAGATGTCATGTCTGGTAAAGACGAGTTGGACGGCACGACGATCGAGCGCGACAAATCGGCCTACAGCGGCCCCAAAGCCAACCTGAAAGGCCAGAAAATCGGTGTCATTAAGGAATACATGGGCCAGGGACTGGATAACGGGGTTAAACAACACATTGACGAAGCTGTCGATAAATTGCGGTCTGCCGGCGCGGTCATACAAGAAGTTAGCCTGCCGTCCTTACCGCTGGCTTTAGCCTGTTACTACATTATTATGCCGGCCGAAGTCAGCAGCAACCTCAGTCGCTATGACGGCCAACGCTACGGCTTTAGCCATCCTGATGCCAAAACACTCGACGACAGCTATAACTGGTCCAGAAGTGAAGGCTTTGGCAAGGAAGCTAAACGGCGCATCATGATAGGTACCTATGTGCTCAGCAGCGGTTACTACGACGCCTACTACAAAAAAGCTCAAATTGTGCGGACCAAGCTTATTAATGAATTCAATGATGTCTTTAAGAAAGTCGACTTTCTGCTTGGCCCGACCTCGCCGACAACGGCCTTCAAAATTGGTACTAACACGAACGATCCTCTACAGATGTATCTGACAGACATTATGACCGTCGGAGCTAACCTTGTCGGAATTCCTGCTGTCAGCCTACCAGCGGGTAAGCATAATGGTTTGCCAGTCGGTTTGCAGCTGCTGGCTCAGCAGCGTGAAGATAAAGCGCTGCTGGCTTTAGCTCTTGCCACCGAGGAGTTAATATCATGAGCACAACCAATTTGGCAGCCGCTGCTGTCGGCGGGATTCTACTGCTTGGAATTCTCTTCTTACTTAACCGCCGCGTGCCACGCCGTCCCAAGCAACGTTATTTTGTCGCCCATTGGAAGGAATTACAGGCTTATTGCAATACTAAAGCAACTTGGCCAAGAGCCATTATCGAAGCCGACAAACTGCTTGATAAAGCCCTAAAAAAACGCCGCTTTGGTGGCAAAAGTATGGGTGAGCGCCTGGTTTCTGCCCAGCGTAGTCTAAGCCAGAACGACACTACCTGGTATGCCCATAACCTCAAAAAGAAGATTACCGCCAATCCGGCCGTGCGCCTTCGCGAAAGTGATGTTAAACATGCGCTCGTAGGTTTTCGCCAAGCGCTGAGAGATATAGGAGCCCTGCCTGATGGCGACCCAACCGACAAGTAGCAAATATCAGCCAACCATTGGTATTGAGTGCCATGTCCAGCTAAAGACCAAGACCAAATTGTTTTCGGCCGTCGCCAATGACGCCCGCCAAGCGCCCGCCAATACGTTGATTAGCCATATTGACCTAGGCATGCCCGGTGCCTTGCCGGTACTCAACGAGCAGGCCGTGCAGTATGCCATGCGTATGGCCTATGCCTTTAACACCGAACCGCAAAAACACAGTTTTTTCGAGCGCAAACACTACTTCTACCCGGACTTGCCCAAAGGCTATCAAATTACCCAACTCAGTCAGCCCATAATCGTCGGCGGTTACGTTGATGTTGAAGGCAATAAAGTGCAATTGAATCGGGTGCAGATGGAAGAGGACGCCGGCAAAAACATTCACCCGGTCGGCAAAGATTATAGTTTGGTTGATTTGAACCGAGCCGGCACGCCGTTGCTAGAAATTGTGTCAGAACCTGATATGCATTCTGCCGCCGAAGCCAAAGCCTATGTCCGCGAGCTTTATTTGCTGGTCCGTTACGCTGACGTGTCGGATGCCGATTTGTTCCAAGGCAATATGCGTTTTGACGTCAA
>CAZVBA010000023.1:2866-5977 GCA_964625325.1 uncultured Candidatus Saccharibacteria bacterium
AATCAGGTGCCAACCCGGATGACATTGCCAAGTTTGCCGAAGACGAGGGCTATATCCAAGAGTCCGACGCTGCGGCCATCGAAGCAATAATTAAGACCGTGTTGGCCGCCAACCCCCAAGCTGCCGACGATGTCCGTAAGGGTGAGATGAAAGCCATTGGCTTTCTAGTCGGCCAAGTCATGAAGGCCAGCCAGGGCAAGGCCAACCCGCAACTCGCGCAGGAATTGATTAAAAAGCAGCTTAGTTAATCAGCCCTAAAGTCTTCACCGGCTAGGGCTGACACGGTGGTTTCGTCGTCATGCTTGAGGCGGTCCAAATGGGCCAGTCCCTGAACTGTTACGGGACACTTTTTTTCGAATGGATAACTTAGGTCTTGGCCAAAATAGAGCGACAGTACTTGGATAGTGATATCTTTGACTTCATCGAAGGGCGTAAAAACGCCATTCAGGAAGCGCTGCTCTTTGGCTTGTTTCATGAAATAGCGCAAGAAAGTCCGGTAAGGCAGCCTGGTGTTGGCCAGGTCACTGCGGACAATCTGCTTTTCGAGTAGATTTACGCAGGTATTACCAGCCTTGGTAGCTAGGATTCCACCTCGTGTCAGAGCAATTTGGGCCGGGGTAAATCGAATGGCTGCTAGTTCGCGGCTGGCAATGTCAGCCGAGCGAGCTTCTTTGGACTGGTAGCCAGAGTCTTTGAGCGGTATATGATAATTGCTGTCGTGATGACCGGTCGCACCGACACCGGCTTCGATATCCGTTACGTAGCCGTTCCTAGCACAAATAACCCAATCGCGTAGAAACCAATTTGTCGTCCGTACCGGATGATCCGGCCCATGAAACAGCATACCGGCCGCATCACTATAGTAAGGGCGGGAGGTGTCAAAGATTTCCTCGATCCTTTCCGCAGGAACGGTGAGGAGTTCAGGATCGGGGATTTGTAGTTGAACGGGCACAGTAAGATGATTGTACACCCGTTTAACACCTTAGCAAGCACAATCTCAATAGGGTAGGCGGCTTGTGTGCCGCCGTCCAAGTTTGTATACTGAAACATATGGACTCGGAGAGGGTATTAATTATCATTCTGGCATCAACGCTGAGCATCTTCTTGGTAGTGGCCATCGTTGCCCTCGTTAAAGTTATTCAAATCTTACAAAGCCTTAAGCGTATTACCGAAAAAGCCGAGAAATTGGCCGAGGGCGCCGAAACCATTGGCGAGTTTTTTAAGGACGTTAGTGGTAACTTGGCCATCGGCAAACTGGTTCATAACATCGCTCATTATGTAAAACGTAAGAAACGGGAAAGGTAAATCATGGCAAAAAATGCTCGTAAATTGGCAGTCGGTGCCTTGCTGGCCGGGGCAGCCGGTTATGTCGCCGGTGTTTTGACAGCACCCAAGAGTGGTAAAGAGACCCGTAAAGACATCCAAGTGGCCGCTAGCAAGGCTAAAACGGAAGCGGAGCATACTCTAAAACGGCTACACAGCGATCTAGATAAGCTCATCGTCAAAGGCAAGGGTCAAGCCCAAAATTTGCAAGCCAAAGCTAAGACAGAACTTACCAGAGTGCTGGAGACGGCCCAAGCCGCTAAAGACAAAGCCCGCGGCCTATTATCGGCCCTACACGAAGGTGGTGCCGACGATAAGGAACTTCAACAGGCCATCAAAGACGTTAATCAGGCAATCGCTCATTTGCGCAAATACGTAAACAAAAATGGCCCAACGACCAAGTAAGGAATACGAAGAGCTCGGTAAGATGGTAGCCAGCATCTACGAAAGTGGCTACCTGGACAAGAACCAAACCTACAAACAGAGCTTCATTAAAGGAGTTATAGGTGGATTTGGCGGCGTACTTGGCGCCACTGTGGTGATTGCCTTACTGCTGTGGATACTGTCGTTTTTTCACCATCTACCGTTCATTAGGGACATCACTGATAACGTCAAACAAACCGTGCAGACCAGAAAGTAGTGTTGTAAAAGCGCCGGTTTTATAACTTCAAGTTAGGCTAAGCGGTATAATGAGGGACGCGTTATGGCAGGGGAAAAAGCTAAAACATCAAAGCTAAGTGCTCATGATTACGTGCATTTGCACAATCACACTCAGTACAGTCTTCTTGATGGGCTGACTAAGATACCTGACTTAATGGAGCAGATTACCTCATTAGGCATGCGTAGCGTTGCTATTACCGACCATGGTACACTCTCGGGTTTAATTGAATTTTATAAGGAAGCTCATGCCAAGGCTCTCAGGCCGATCCTGGGCATGGAAGCCTATGTTGCGGCCCGCGGCTTAGGTGACAAAGACCCGGCCAAGGACAAGGCCAATTTTCACCTGATCCTGCTGGCCATGAACAATGAAGGCTACCAAAACCTGATGCGCCTAAGTACTGTTGCCAACCTGGAAGGCTTCTACTACAAACCGCGCTTGGACCATGAGCTACTGGAGAAACACAACCAGGGCTTAATTGCTCTTAGTGGCTGCATCGGTGGCGAAGTCGGCGACGCACTACGCCAGGGTCAATACGCCGCTGCAAAAAAGATCGCTAAGTGGTACAAGTCGGTTTTTGGAGACCGCTACTATTTGGAGGTCCAAGACCACGGCCACCCTCAGCACACCACCATGTGGGAAGAGCAACGCAGTGTCAATGAGCAATTATTCAAGCTGAGTGCTGAGCTGGATATTCCTTGTGTGCTAACCTGCGACGCGCACTACCTGCAGCACAAGGATCAAGACGCCCACGAAATTCTCTTGTGTGTCCAGACCGGCTCGTTTTTAAGCGATGACAAGCGCCTGAGCTTGAAAGAGTTGGAACTACACGTAACCGATCCCAAAGAAATTATCAAACGTTGGGGCAAGGAGCATCCGGAGGTGATTACTAATACCAAGTTGGTAGCCGAACGCTGTAACGTTGAACTGGAGCTGGGACGCATACTTATTCCCAAATTTCCGGTGCCGCGCGGCCAAACTGAACGTTCTTATCTAGAATTACTGACTTACCGCGGCCTGGCCTGGCGCTACGGTGGAATTGCCGAAAAAAAAGCCAGACAAATGGACAAGGAGGCAGCCCAAAAAACCTTGCCAGCAGCTGTGCGCGAACGCGCCGAATATGAACTGGG
>CAZVBA010000023.1:6077-8498 GCA_964625325.1 uncultured Candidatus Saccharibacteria bacterium
CAGCCCAAAAAACCTTGCCAGCAGCTGTGCGCGAACGCGCCGAATATGAACTGGGCGTTATTGAGCAAATGGGTTTCTGTGGTTACTTCTTGATTATTGCCGACTTTATAAACTGGGGCAAAGACGAGGGCATAGTGTTTGGGCCGGGTCGTGGCTCAGCTGCCGGTTCAATCATTTCTTACGGGCTCAAAATTACCGAACTCGACCCGTTGGCTTACGATCTGCTGTTTGAGCGCTTTTTAAACCCGGATCGTATTTCAATGCCTGATATTGATATTGATATCCAGGATTCGCGCCGCAACGAAGTTATCCAGTACTGCGTTGAAAAATACGGCAGCGACCGGGTGGCCAATATTGTCACTTTTGGCCGAATGGCGGCGCGCAACGCCGTGCGTGATGTCGCGAGGGTGCTACAGGTGCCTTATGCTGAGGCCGACCGCCTAGCCAAGATGTTGCCATTGCCGGTTCAGGGCCGTCATGTACCGTTGGCCGAATCGCTCAAAAAAGATGCCGATCTTAAGCAGGAATATCGCACCAATGAAACCGCCAAACAGGTGTTTGACTTAGCGATTCAATTAGAGGGTACGATACGTTCGCACGGCGTCCACGCTGCCGGTGTGGTGATTGCACCCGATGAAATCGTCAAATTCGCGCCGCTGGAAATGGCCCAAAAAGGCGTTATTGCGACCCAGTATTCGATGGGACCGATTGAAGACGTTGGTTTGCTTAAAATGGATTTCTTGGGCTTGTCTAACCTGACCATTATCAAAAATGCCTTGCGCATCATTAAGAGAGTCTACGACCAAGATATCGAAATTGATGCCATCCCGCTCGATGACCCTAAAACTTACGAACTTTTCCAACACGGCGATACGACCGGCGTGTTTCAGTTTGAATCGGCTGGTATGAAACGCTACCTCAAACAATTAGTCCCGTCGCAATTTGATGACTTGATTGCCATGAATGCCCTGTACCGTCCTGGGCCAATGCAGTGGATTGAAGATTTTATCGCCCGCAAACATGGTCAACGTAAAATTGAATACTTGCACGAAGTTATGCGGCCGGCCCTGGAACCAACCTACGGCATTATGGTTTACCAAGAACAAGTTATGCAGATTGCTAAGGATATGTGCGGTTTCACCGGCGGTCAGGCCGACACGTTGCGCAAAGCCATCGGTAAGAAAAAGCGCGATGTTTTGGCCAAAATGAAGCAGGAGTTCATTGACGGTGCCATGAAAACCTCCGGTGTCAAACAACAAGTTGTTGAAAAACTGTGGCTGGAGCTGGAAAAGTTCGCCGACTATGCCTTTCCGAAAGCCCACTCCTCTTGCTACGCCACCGTCGCATATTGGACAGCCTATCTTAAGGCCAACTACCCAGCAGCCTTTATGGCGGCACTGATGACCAGCGACTACGACAATACCGACCGGTTGGCGATTGAAATTAACGAGTGCAAACACATGGGTATGGAAGTACTGCCGCCCGATGTTAACGAATCGTTCGTGGAGTTTGCCGTCGTACCGGATAAAAACCAGATCCGCTTCGGCATGAATGCCATTAAGAACGTCGGCACCGGTGCGGTCGAAGAAATCCTGCGCGCCCGCGAAACAACCGGCGGCTTTGCCAGTCTGGAAGATTTCTTCAGCAAAGTGAACACCCGGTTAGTCAATCGCAAAGCAATTGAAAGCTTAATCAAGGCCGGCGCCTTCGACCGTTTTGCTCAGCGCAGCGTCCTGTTACACAATCTCGACGTTGTCCTGGCCTATGCCGGCAGTATCCAAAAAGCCAAGGTTGAGGGGCAGACCGATCTGTTCGGCGACGGCAACCAGACCAAAATTCTGCACGCCAAATTGGCCCTGGAAGACAATGGCGCGACGCTGAACCCAGCTGAGTTACTTAGATGGGAGCGTGAACTGTTAGGTATTTATCTGTCCAACCATCCGCTTGACCAGTTTGAAATACTTTTGAGCGAACAAACCATGCCGCTCAACCAAATCACGGCCGACCACGAAGGCAAGCGCGTCACTATCGGCGGCGCTATTACCGATGTGCGTGAAATTATGACCAAAAATGGTAAGAAAATGGCCTTCGTCAAACTGGCCGATAAGTTCGGCGAAATTGAGCTAGTGCTCTTCCCGGGTAGTTATCAGGCGGATATCTGGCAGCGGGACCGAATTGTCATCGCCCAAGGCAAACTGTCGGCCCGCGACCGCAACGGTGGCGCGGCTTCAGAAGTTAAAGTGTTGGTCGACGAAGCCCGTGAGCTGACGCACGACGAAGCGGCTGAATATAAAGCCAGTGGCCGAAAAGTCGCTGTGCCCAAAAGACCAGTCGTCAATGTTCTCAAAGAGCCTGCGACGACCATTCCGCAACGCGTTTACTTACGCCTTACAAGCGGTGAAGATCAGGAGTTGTTGTTAT
>CAZVBA010000023.1:8598-10251 GCA_964625325.1 uncultured Candidatus Saccharibacteria bacterium
CCGCAACGCGTTTACTTACGCCTTACAAGCGGTGAAGATCAGGAGTTGTTGTTATCGCTCAAACGTACCATCGACGGCTACCAAGGCGACACCGAGGTCGTGTTGGTCCTAGGCGAAGAGATGAACAAACAAATCATCAAGCTGCCGATGCGCATTAGTAAAGAGCCGACCGTTTTGACCGAATTGGAGACTCTGCTTGGCGCCACCAACGTCAAGCTGCATTAGTAACCTACCGGATTATGCCGGCTGTTTGGCTAAGCATTAGACAAAGCCCCAGGAAACTAACAACGGTTATATCGAATAAGGGGTGGTGCAGAGCATAACGCTCGCTTTTCAAAAGCACCCGCCGCAGTGCCAGACTATGGCGTATCAGTAATGTCATCAGGCCGAGAGTACCGAGAATAATTATGGCGGCATTCAACCACGCTAAACGCTCGCCGGCCAGCAGCTGAATAACGGCAAAACTGCGTGGTGCCGGCTCGGCTGGGTTGTTGGAAACAGCCCCCAGCGTGCTGATACCGGCAACAGTACTGTTATTAAGCGGCGTGCCGGTTGATGTCGTGGGCGTTAAAGCAATTCGCGACAAGCCGTACATGGCCACGACAACGGTTTCTTCGCCCTTGTTTTGATAATTCGGTACATTAGCATAACCGAAGCCGACGTCTTGGAAGGCACTGTCCAACAAATTTTCGCGATGCGGCGGACTGTTCATCCACCCCGTCACCGTATCATTACTCGAACCAAAGCCATAGGCCAGGTTTTCACCGGCTTTCTGGTAGGTATAGCCAGCGCTATCTATGAATGACCAGGGCGGGCTGCCGTCAGGCGTGTTGTGAGACCAGTAATTGCGCTTGGCCATGTCATTAGCCTTGGATTGGGCGGCTTCGGCTAATTTCGGGTTAATTTTAAGGGGTGCGACGTGATTAGTCAGGCGTTGTTGGTTGGTGTCTTCGAGCAGGCTGGACGAGCTAACATTGGTGGCGTATGACAACACACCACGACCGACCCGGTGCATACCAATGCTTAGAACGACCATCGTACTGATTATCAAAAGCAATGGCATATACGGCCAATAGGTCTTCATGAAATGAGCCGTGTGTTTTTGGTGGTGGCCGTAGCGTTTTTGGTGTTGAGGCCGACTAGTGCGTGCCATGATCAGAACCAGTGTAACAGATTAGCCCACAAAGCGTAAGTGGTACAGCGCCATGGCCGCGGCCTGAACGACATTGAATGATTCTTTTTGGCCGAGCATTGGTATAGCTACGATGTCATCAGTTAGTTTAAGGACTGACGCTTCAAGGCCTTCGACTTCGCGGCCAACTATTAAAGCAACTTGCGCCGGCGGTTTATAGTCCTGCAGTTGCGTAGAGTGTTTGGTCTGCTCTAGAGCGCATAGTCTGTAGCCGTCAGCTTTAAGTTTATCGATAAGCGTTTTGATATTGGCCAGATGCTCCCAGGCGACGGTCTTTTCGGCGCCTAAAGCCGTTTTATGTATCTGTTTATCAATTTTTTGGCCTTGGTGGGGCAGGCGATCGTCTCCAGTATGAGCCGGGTAGGGAGTATAGCCGGTCAGGTAGACTTTTTTGACACCAAGACCATCGGCGGTACGTAGTAATGATCCAACATTGTGGCAGCTGCGGACATTGTGGACGA
>CAZVBA010000024.1:0-10224 GCA_964625325.1 uncultured Candidatus Saccharibacteria bacterium
TATACTTAACCCTTGTTATATTTATGGCCGCTAGTAAAGAGGTAATCCAACTCACCGGTACGGTGGTAGAAACCTTGCCGGGAACACAGTTTCGGGTCGAGCTTGAAAACGGACATAAAATTATAGCTCACGTCGCCGGTAAGATGCGCAAACATTATATCCGCATCGTCCCGGGCGACAGCGTGACGGTTGAACTGACACCTTACGATCTAACTAAGGGTCGCATAACCTACCGCAAATCATAATATTTAACGCAGTGTGTCATCACATTAACGGAGGATGATCCGCATGAAAGTGCGTGCGAGCGTCAAGAAGATTAGTCCGGACGACAAGATAGTCCGCCGCAAAGGGCGCCTCTATGTCATCAATAAATTTAAACCGAAGCACAAGCAACGGCAGGGTTAAAGCATGGCTCGAATATCCGGTGTCACCATTCCATCCGAAAAGCAGGTCCAAATCGCCCTGACTTATATCTACGGTATCGGTCCTAAGGGCAGTACCACCATTTTACAGGCCGCTAAGGTAGAGCCGACTGTTAGAGTTAAAAACCTAACCGAAGCCGAACTGACCCGCATCGCTGACATTATCAACGCCGATTACGTCGTCGAGGGTGAATTGCAGCGCATAGTTACTGGTAATATCAAACGCCTCAAGGACATTAACAGTTACCGGGGTATCCGCCACAAAGTAAACCTGCCGACGCGCGGACAGCGCACCCGCACCAACGCCCGCACTCGGCGCGGCAAGAAGGTAACAGTCGGCGGCACGGCTAAGAAAGTAGCGTCGAAGACTTAATCATGGCTGAAGAAACGACTACCAAACCAGTTGAAGCCGAAACCCCGGCCGTCCAAGCTGATGCTGCTCAGCCAGAGGGTGCTGCGCCGACAGAAGCTACGCCCAAGCCAAAGAAGAAAAAGGCTAAACGTAGTGTTCCAATTGGCCAAGTCCACGTCTTGGCCACCTTTAATAACACCATCGTCAGCTTTACCGATAGCAAAGGTGGCGTCTTGGCCACTTCCAGTGCTGGCGCCTGTGGTTTTAGGGGTTCGAAAAAAGGTACAGCCTATGCCGCCCAAGTAGCAACCGAGCGAGCCGGTCAGGCCGCCAAACAGGGTTACGGGCTTAAGAAAGTCGATGTTTTCGTCAAAGGTGTCGGTCTGGGCCGCGAAGCGGCTGTCAGAACCTTGCAGAATCTGGATTTTCAGGTAGAAATTATGAAAGACGTAACCGGTGTACCGCACGGCGGTGTTCGCCCGCGAAAGGCTAGGAGAGTTTAAGATGGCGCGTGATACTCAATCGATTGTCAAAATGAGCCGACGCGAAGGCTATGCTTTGCATCCTAAGGCCCACAAAGCACTGGTTAAGCGCACCGTGCCGCCCGGCGGCATAAAAGGTATGCGCGGTGGCCGTGGTGGCGGACGGGCCAGCCAGTATTCATTGCAATTGCGCG
The DNA here is from genome assembly GCA_964625325.1 of uncultured Candidatus Saccharibacteria bacterium. GTDB lineage: Bacteria > Patescibacteriota > Saccharimonadia > Saccharimonadales > CAYVSP01 > CAZILM01. Next base: position 1,451 of record CAZVBA010000024.1, read on the forward strand.
AGAAGCAAAAGGTCAAGCGCCTTTACGGTCTGTTAGAGCGCCAATTCAGCAACCTCATGAAAGAAGCTAGTAAAGGCCAGGGGCAAGCTGGCGAGCAATTATTGCAGTTTTTGGAGCGCCGAGCTGATAATGCCGTCTACCGAGCCGGTCTGGCACCTAGCCGACGCGCCGCCCGTCAATTAGTGACACATGGCCATTTCATGCTTAACGGCCGTCGTGTCGACGTACCATCGATGAGACTCAAAGTCGGCGATGTCCTGATAGCCCGCGAAGCCAGCCAAAAGACCGAGTATTTCAAGAAGTTAGACGAAGTCAGTCCGGTTAATCCCGACCAGATCCCGTCGTGGCTTAAGGTCAATCGCAAGAAGCTTGAAGTTAGCATAACTGGTTTGCCTTCAAGGGAGGAAGCTGAACCGGATATTAATGAACAATTAATCGTGGAATATTACTCACGGTAAGGAAAGTAGGAGTTTACTAACATGTCTAAGACCATTCACACCCCAGCCCTCGTCAATATCGACGATCACGGCAACAACAGTGCGACTTTCGTGGTGGAACCATTGCACAGCGGCTACGGTATGACGCTGGGCAACAGCTTGCGCCGGGTGCTGCTCTCGAGCATCAGCGGAGCGGCCGTTACAGCTTTCAAAATCGAGGGCGTTACTCACGAATTTACGACTCTGCCACACGTCAAGGAAGACGTCGTCGATATCATGCTCAACCTCAAAGGTGTCCGCTTCCGCGTTTTTGGCGACGAAACCCAAAACATACGCCTAATCAAAAAAGGTAAGGGCGTGGTTACCGCGAAGGACATTACCACCAACGCCGATGTCGAAGTCGTCAATCCTGACCACGTGATTGCCACTCTAGAAGACGCCAAAGCTTCGCTTACTATGGATCTGGTCGTCGAGACCGGCCGTGGTTACCGCAGCATCGAAGAAGGCGCCAACCGCAAGACCACCAGTGATATGATTACTGTCGATGCCGTCTTCAGCCCAGTTACTCGGGTGCGCTACAAGGTAGAGAACACCCGTGTCGGCCAGATGACCGATTTAGACAAAGTACTGCTGACAATCGATACTGACGGCTCGATTACACCGCGCGATGCCTTTGAAGAAGCCGCCGCCATATTGGTCAACCAATACACGGCGCTAGCCGGCCAGACCCGCGTTGAAGCCGGACCAACCCTCAGCGATTCCGGCGCCGGTGGCGAAGGCGATGAAGGCGAAGACCCGGCCGAACTAATGACTTCCATTGAGGACCTCAATTTGTCAGCCCGCACCACTAATGCCCTTGTCAACAACGACATACATACCCTCAAGGATCTATTTAGTCTCAGCGACGCTGAATTGCGCGATCTCAAGGGCTTTGGTAGCAAAGCTTTAGATGAAGTTAAAGAAAAACTAGCAGAGCTGGAGCTGTAAGATGCACCGACACGGCTACCAAGGCAGGAAGTTCCACCGCGAACGCGACCAACGCACCGCCCTTATGAAGGGGTTGGCCGACTCGCTAATTGTCCACACTTCCATTCAAACCACCCTGCCTAAAGCCAAGGAATTAGTGCCTTACGTTGAAAAGTTGATTACTAAAGCCAAAAAAGGTGATTTAGCCGCTCGCCGACAATTAATCGCCAGCTTACAAACGATTGCCAGCGCCCACAAGCTAATGGACGAAATTGCGCCCAAGCTCAAAGGCCGCACCAGTGGGCACCTAAGGGTTGTCGCCGAAGGCAACCGCCGCGGCGATAACGCGCCGCTAGCCAGAGTCAGCTTTGTCGATGATATTACAGCTGCCGCACCAGCTAAGACAGTTGAGACCAAACAACCAGTTAAGCAGCAACACGAATCGACTGATACTGACACTGAAGTTAAACCGACACTTGCCACTAAGGCCGGCCCGACTTCTAAAGCCGCCCAAAATATCCAAGCGCCGAAGCGTACCGGCAGAAGGGGCAATAGATGAAAACTTACAGCGCTAAGCCAACCGACGTAACCCGTCAATGGTACGTCCTGGACGCTGCTGAAGCACCGCTGGGACGAGTGGCAACCCAGGCTGCCCAACTGCTCACCGGCAAAGGCAAGCCCCAATTTACACACCACATTGATTGCGGCGACTATGTGATAGTTATTAACGCCCAGAACCTGGTTGTAACCGGTAACAAACACGCTGCTAAGACTTATTATCGCCATAGCAACTATCCGGGCGGCCTTAAAGCCCGCACCTTGGATGAACAGTTGCAACGCGACCCAACTAAGATTGTTGAACACGCTATTCGCGGCATGTTGCCGGTTAATAAACTACGACCAGCTCGTTTGGCCCGACTCAAAGTCTATGCCGGCGCCGACCACGACCATAATGCCCAAAAACCAACGGCCATTGCCGTAAAGGAAGCTAAATAATGGCTAAAAATGACTACTTCTACGCTCTGGGACGACGCAAAAGCGCCACCGCCCGGGTCCGCCTACAAGGCGGCAGCGGTACCATCACCATCAACGGAAAACCGGCCGGCGAATACCTGGCTGAAAGCAAATATCTGCTTAAAGAGCTTGATAAGCCATTTATGGTTGTCGAATTAACTAATAAGTACAACGTCAGCGCAGTCGTTTCCGGCGGCGGCCACAATGGGCAGGTAGAAGCCATTCGTTTGGGTATTGCCAAAGCATTGGCCCTTATGAACGACGACCTCAAGGGCACCCTTAAGCGCGCCGATCTACTCGGCCGCGACCCGCGCGAAAAAGAACGTAAGAAGTTCGGCCTACGTGGCGCCCGCAAACAACGCCAGTTCACCAAACGATAGAGACGCATTCTCTGCCAGCCGGCCGAGCCGCCTGCACCAGAATGCTGGCTGGCATCTTCGCGAGTTTTCTTTCCAGGCCGTTTGGAGCAGTAGCATTTCTACAGCTCACAAGCCGGGCTTCAAGAAGAACTCGCAAATCTGCTCAGCCCTCTACCGTTTGGTTGGAGCTAACCCAGTCAGATTAACGCCCGCGAAAAGCACGGCCTTCCAGTGTAAGGAACATTATCGCAGCGCCAGCAGTTGCAATCACTCCACCACCACCCAAAGCAGCCACTTTTTCGACAATATTTACATCCGCTTCTTTTCCAGCAATAACTGTTGCTAAGCCCGCCATTTCTACAGCAACACCTAATAAACTATTTCTTACGGGATGTATGTCAAAAGCAGCCCACCGATTATCGCTATTCGCTAAATTTTCAAGTGTATTAATGTTATCAGCCATATATTTCATTAAAGTCTCGCAACACTATATTGTCAACCGTTTACATTGGTGGTATATTACGCTTCATGCTAAGTAATAAGCACTGGTTCAAGCGTTACTTTATGACACATTACCATGTGGCAGCTTGTTCTGTGCGTTCGCTTGCATAACCGAACCGAAAACATTGAAAAGGCCGCCACACCAGAGGGCGGTTTTTTAATGTAAAGGAGATGAAATGCAGGAATTTAATAGAGGAAGAAAACCAGAAACGCGATGCGTTGACGTAGGTATGCCCCTGCGGAAACGCGCGCCTCTACACGAACACGTAACTACGGAGATGGTGGAAACGAGACGCAAGGTACTTCCACTTTCTGACAGTGATCTAGGAATCGACGTTGCGGAGATGACGACCGAGGCACAAGTTATCGGCGGTCTGGCAGACTTAGGCGAACATATTGCACAATTACGGGCACAACGTCGGGCTGCACATGAAAGGCTGGATGAAGCTGCCTTGCAGTATGAGCAAACCAGGTTTAAAAAACCGACGTTGACAACCGATAACCCACAGGCCATAAACATGCAGGTAAACCTAAGACCAGACAGGCTGCCTTACTTTGCTCGGTAAGGTATAATGACCGTAATGAGTAAACCAGTCATTCTGACCGGTCTGAGGGCCAATAACGATTTGCACTTGGGTAATTACCTAGGCGCTTTGCTACCTATGGTTGATATGGCTAACAAACACGCCGGCGAGTACCAAATTAACCTGTTTGTGCCTGATCTGCATAGCTTTACGACGCCAATTGACCACACTAAGCTTTACCAACAAGTAATTGATAATGTCAGGGTCTATCTGGCCGCTGGTTTAGCCGTTGATCATGATGATGTGTTTATCTACCGCCAAAGCTTTATTCCGGCTCATAGCGAGTTAACGGTTATCCTTAATAATTTCACCCAAGTAGGTGAAATGACTCGTATGACACAGTTCAAACAAAAACTAGAAATTAAAGATGTAACTGTTGTCGCAGGTGAACAGCCAAGTTCAGCAAAGATTAAAATGGTACAACAGACACAAGACAAACAGCTCAAGGCAACCGCGGGACTATTTGATTACCCGGTTCTGATGGCGGCTGATATTTTGCTCTATGGTGCAGCTTATGTGCCAGTTGGTGAAGACCAGACACAGCACCTGGAGTTCACGCGTGATATTGCCGAAAGTATGAATAAACAATTTGGCGACCTATTCACCATTCCAAAACCGGTCAAAGAACAGCACGCCTTTTTCGGCAAAGGTCAAGGTTTGCGGGTGCGTGACATGCAAGATCCGACCAAGAAGATGAGCAAGAGCGATGAGACCGGCAATGGCGTCATTTTCCTATCCGATACACCAGAAGTTGCGACCAAGAAAATTATGTCAGCTACGACCGATAGCGTCGGGAAAATTGCCTATGATTATGAAAAACAGCCGGGCATCAGCAATTTATTAGACATATTAAAGCTGTTAGGTGGCCAACCAGACGACTTTATCGGCCAAAACCAGTATGGCCCGCTAAAAGAAGCAGTGGCGACCAAAGTATCAGCCTTCTTGGCTGATTTCCAACAAAAGTTGGCGACCGTCGACGAGACGGCTGTTTTGCAGAAGCTTGAGAGCAGCGAAAAAGCCATGAACGAACAGGCCAACAAAACTCTTTATAAGGTTCAACAAGCCGTCGGTTTGCGCGCTAAGGCATGAGCGAAAAAGGCTTCTTTGGCGGTTTTGAGCGGTTAGGGCACGGCTTGTTTGATTTAGCCATTGGTATCGGCGCCGTGGCTTTAGGTATCCGTTTTTTTAAGGAATCTCTGAGTGGCGGCAAGAAAAAGAACAAGCCACAGGAAAAAAAGTAGATGGCCAAGTCGCTCACAATTAATAACGATAGGGCAGGCCAGCGAGTTGATATTGTCGCCGGCGAGTTACTGCCGACGCTTAGCCGGGCGTATATTCGCCGTCTGATTGATAGCGGTCGCGTTACCCTGAATAATGAAAATGCTAAAGCCGGCTCGAGAGTTCACATTGGCGACAAGCTGAAAACCGACTTTGAAGAGAGAGAATTGGAAAAGATTGCATCAATTGAATTGCCAATATTATACGAAGATGAAAACGTCATTGTTATCAACAAACCGGTCGGCGTTATTAGTCATAGCCGCGGCAAGTACTGGAACGAACCGTCGGTGGCATCGTTTGTGCGCCAAAAAACCGGCCAACCCGGTGAGCGGGCCGGCATCGTCCATCGTTTAGATAGAGCTACTAGCGGGGTGATGGTTTGTGCCAAGAACACAACGAGCTTAAGCTGGCTGCAAAAACAATTCAGCCAGCGGCAAGTTACTAAAACCTATTTAGCGGTGGTGCAGGGAACTCCAAAAGTTGGCGAAGCCGTAATAGACGTGCCGATTGAGCGCAATCCCAAGGCGCCGGCTACCTTCCGAGCCGGCAGCAACGGCAAAACCGCCCAAACGCACTACAAAGTCCTGCAGACTAATGACGAGTACAGCCTGATTGAATTGCAGCCGTTCACTGGCCGTACCCATCAACTACGCGTCCACCTTAAGCACATCGGCCACCCGATCGTCGGTGATAACCTCTACGGCGGCCAGGAATACCCCCGGCTATTACTGCACGCTAAAACGTTGAGTATCAAGCTGCCAACTAACGAACAAAAGGTGTTTGAAGCCCCATTGCCAGACGAATTCAGTAAAATAATGACGGCCGTTTGATGGACGATCTACTACTACACCCGCACAGCCGTGAGCAATTAGAACGTTTTATTAAGCAGCCGTCGCACGCGCTTATGTTATTGGCACCCGATGGCAGCGGCAAACGCAGTGTAGCTGAAGTGGTTGCCAGACAAATACTCGACATTAAAGACTCTAAAAATTTGCGTGAACACCCGGCCATCAATTATGTCGAGCCGGACAATAGAGCGATTCCGATTGAGGCTATCCGCCTTCTCCAAAAACGCCTGCAGTTAAAAACCATCGGCACGCGTCCGATTCGCCGAATTGTCATCATTGAAGGTGCCCATCGCATGACTACGGAGGCCCAAAATGCCCTGCTCAAAATGTTGGAGGAGCCGCCAGCCGATACACTATTTATCCTAACGGCCACTTCCAAACACAGCGTTTTACCCACTATCTACTCGCGCAGCCAGCATATTGAGGTCAAATCGCCGTCTAGTACTGACATGGTCGATTATTTTAAGGGGCTTGGATTGGCTAGTGAAGCCATCCAAAGTGCCCTGCGCTACAGCGGCGGCAGGATTGGATTAACCCACGCCTTACTTCAGAAAGACGAGGAACACCCCTTGTTGGCCGCTGTGGTGCAAGCCAGGCAGCTGCTGAGCGCTTCGCTATTTGAAAAACTGGGACTGGTTGATGATTGGGCCAAACATAAAGATGAACTGTCTGATCGGCTGGATACACTGGAGCGTATGTGCCAAGCCGGGCTGAGCGCGGCGGCCGACAAAGAAGATAACGACCTGGTTAAGCGTTGGAAACGCTATTATCAAGCTGTCTACGACGCCAAGGCCAGCTTGCGCCATACGCCCAATGCCAAACTATTGCTTACCAATCTGTTTTTGAGCTTAAGCTAAGATGGTATAATAAACGGATATGCTAGAACTCGCGTTAGTCGCCTTTTTTGGGCTGCTAACCTTTCAAGGGGCTAAGTTCCGCCAAGAGGAGCTATCGCCTTTGCCGCGCAAAATCAGCGATAAGCTGGGTAAATTGTGGGACATTGCCCACCAGGGTATGCGCGAAAACCGCTTTTTGCGGGCCGAAAAAGCTCTGCTTACCATCCTGAAAATCGACCAAAAGAATGCCGCTGCCTACAACCGCTTGGGTATTTTATACGCCAAGCAAAAGGAGTACAAAGACGCGATTGATTGTTTTGAGATCGCTTCGTCTATCGAACCGACCGCTTCCAGCCTACATAACCTGGGGCTTATCTATTATGAAACCGAGAATTATGAAAAGGCCGCCACCGCTTTTGAGCTGGCCCTCAAACTGGAAGATAATCTGGCTGCCAGACACGTGGCCTACGCCAAGGTACAAGAAAAACTAGGTAATGAGAAGCTGATGTTTGACGAACTGGAACACGCCGCCGAGCTGGAACCCAACCAGGAAACCTTTAGCCTGTTATTGCGAGCATATGAGACCCACGAAATGGCGGCCGAAGCCGATATGATTCGGCAAAAACTTAAGAAAATGATAGTGCCGGCTGGCCGGCCAAAACGGATTTTGCGACCGAAACGCGTAGTTATCTAGTTTACAGACTGCAGAGTGCGTAGGCAGTTACGGTCATGGTCTTAGGCTGCTGTGGATTAGAGCCTAAGGACGTAACAACTATACCGTTTGCCGTCCAGACTGATGTGCTACTTGGGTAAGAAGACATTACTGAAACTACGCCTGTACTATTTGTAGTAACCTGCGCACCACCGCCAAGAACAACTTTTCCGGCAGCACAACTGGCAGTTGATGTAACTACCGTACCAACACTCGGATTATTTGCAGATGTTACAGGTGTGCCAATAACTAATGTCGAGCCGCTGCTTGGACCAACCGGGCCGGTGGCACCAGTATCACCCTTGTCGCCTTTAACACCTTGAATTCCCTGGATGCCTTGAATGCCCTGCTGGCCAGTCAAGCCAATCGGACCTTGGTCACCTTGTGGACCGGTCAGGCCAATTGGGCCCTGAATACCGTCCGGTCCTTGAATTCCTTGGATTCCCTGAATGCCTTGATCGCCAGTATCACCCTTGTCGCCCTGGACACCCTGAATTCCTTGAAGGCCCTGATCGCCAGTATCACCTTTGGGTCCTTGTAGTCCAGTATCACCCTTGTCGCCCTGGACACCTTGAATTCCTTGGATTCCCTGAATGCCTGGGTCGCCTTGTAGACCCTGGGGGCCAGTCAAACCAATCGGACCCTGATCGCCTTGTGGGCCTTGCTCACCGCTAGCACCAGTTGCACCGGTGTCGCCCTTAGAACCTTGAACACCCTGCGGGCCGGTTAATCCCTGAACGCCTTGCAAACCCGGGATTCCTTGGGCGCCTGTAGCGCCGGTATCACCTTTTGGCCCGACAACAACTTGGCTGCTAGTAGTGGCACTAAGCACCTTTTTGTCATCGTTATGAGATTGCGCTCTTAATGCGAACGCCAACAGAAGAATTAGTATAATAGCGGCACCAAACAGCCACTGGGGAATTTCCTTACGCAGTTTATCGTTTAGAATCTTTTTCATCTCATCTCCGTTATTAATAAAAAGGGAGGCCTGACGCCTCCTTTTCCTCTTGTTCAAGTAATATTTATACCTTATCGTGGCCTGATTGTCAATCTTATATATTAGCTGAACCAGTATTGTTGTCTTTTAACCCCTGTTTTGCTACACTGCGGCGGTACTCGCCGACGTAGCTCAGTGGCCAGAGCGGCTGTTTTGTAAACAGCGGGTCGTGGGTTCGACTCCCTCCGTCGGCTCCATGCAGGGTTAGTGAAGCGGTCAAACACGGCAGACTGTAAATCTGC
>CAZVBA010000025.1:0-6003 GCA_964625325.1 uncultured Candidatus Saccharibacteria bacterium
GGCCGCGTCTGCTGAGCAGCGAAATGGGCAGTCAGCATCCACTGATGAGCGAGCTTGAAAATGTATTGGGTATTTTTTACCGTATGGGCTTCATGGCCGTGGAGTCGCCTGAAATTGACGATGATTATCATATGTTCACGAGCCTCAATTTTCCGGAGGGCCATCCGGCGCGTGACGACTATGACACATTCATGACTAAGGAGGGATTTGTCGCCCCGGCTCATACCAGTACTATGCAGCACCGCGTGCTTAAAAAGTATAAAAAAGATCTGGAGAATGGTCGCCCGATTGCCGTGGTTATTCCTGGCCGTGTCTTTCGTAATGAAGACTTGGATGCGCGACATGAACATACGTTCTATCAATTAGAGGGCGTTTACGTAGACAAAGGCATTAATGCCGGCCACCTGATTGCCACGCTCAAAACATTTTTGCAGGCATACTACCAGCAGGAGCTGGAAGTCAAAACTCAGCCGTTTTATTTCCCGTTTACCGAGCCGAGTTTTGAGTTTGCCTTGAGTTGCCCTTTCTGCAAGAAGCAAGGCTGCAATATCTGTAGTTACTCAGGCTGGATTGAGCTTATAGGCTGCGGTATGATTCACCCCAATGTGCTCAAAATGGCTGGAGTCGATCCGGCTATCTATACCGGCTTTGCGTGGGGTGGCGGCATTGAACGTTTGGTCATGATGAAGCACGACATTGAAGACATCCGTCACTTTGAGAGCGGCAAACTAGACTTCTTGAGGCAGTTTTCATGAGCGTGCAAACCTATCAATGCCCGCAGTGTGGTTTGAATTATGTCGACGCCGAAGTTGCCAAGCAGTGCGAGGCCTTCTGCAGAGAGCACAACGCCTGTAGCTTTGAGATTACTCAGAACTCGATTGAGTATCAAAAAGTACTGTCACACCGAAAGCAGGCCCCGGCATGAAAGTCTCGCTTAACTGGATCAAGGAATATACCGATGTTAAATTGTCGGTTGATGAACTGGTAGAAAAAATCGGCGCCCAGCTGGGCGCAGTTGAAGAAGTTATAAATCTCGGCGAGCGATACCAGGGAATAGTTGTCGTGAAAGTCGTGGAGTGCGTCAAACACCCCAACGCCGACAAGTTGAGTATCTGTAAAATTGATGACGGCAGAAAAGTGAAGGGCGTCAAGCGCGACCCGAACGGTTATGTGCAAGTGGTGTGTGGTGCGCCAAATGTGAAAAAAGGCATGATGGCGGCGTGGTTGCCGCCGGGTACGATTGTGCCCAGCACTTTTGAAGGTGAACAGCTCAAGCTGGAGAGCCGCGAAATCCGTGGCGAGGTCAGCAACGGCATGTTAGCTAGTGCTAATGAGCTGGCGCTGGGTGACGACCATAGCGGCATCGTGGAGCTTTATGAACCGTTTTGCAAACCGGGCGATGACTTTGCCGAAGCTTTCCAGCTTGATGATTACATTATCGATATCGAAAACAAGATGTTTACGCACCGGCCTGACCTGTTTGGTATTCTGGGCGTGGCCCGCGAAATTGCCGGCATAACCCATCGCCCATTCGATTTTGGCGCTCGTCTTAAGGAACCGATTAAACTAGCTAAAGAGGGACCGAGTCTAGCTTTCAAGGTCGACAATAAATTACCAAAGCTCGTGCCTCGTTTCACGGCTGTGGCGATAAGAATTGAACAGAATGGACAAAGCCCAGTCTGGATGAAAAGCTACTTGATCCGCGCCGGCCTACGGCCGATTAATGCGGTCGTTGATGTTACCAATTACTATATGCACCTGACCGGCCAGCCGTTGCACGCTTATGACGCCGACAAATTGCCGACTGCAAGCTTGGAGACACGCCTTTCGAAAAAGGGCGAGAAACTTAAACTACTTAACGGTAAAGAAGTGATGTTTGTGGACGATCAGACAATCCTGATTACATCTGGTGGTAAACCGGTCGGAATTGGTGGTGTCATGGGCGGTGCCGATACTGAGGTGGATGAAACCACCAAAAGCGTTATTCTGGAATGCGCCAATTTTGATATGTACGCTATCCGCAAAACCGCCATGCAATACGGCCTGTTTACTGATGCCGTGACGCGTTTTAACAAGGGACAGTCAAGCTTGCAGCAAGATCGCTACCTAGCACTGGCAGCCAAGAGCGTCTGCCTGCTCGGTAATGGCAAGGTAGCCAGTGACATTATTGACAAGCACGGTACGCTGGAGCAGCCCAAACCGGTGCGGGTGACGCCTGAGTTTATTAATGAGCGGCTGGGACTTAATCTTAGCGCCAAGAAGATGACTGAATTGCTGGAAAATGTCGAATTCAGGGTCATGACGGCCGCCGGCAAACAATTGGCCGTGACGCCACCGTTCTGGCGCACCGATATTAGTATCCCCGAGGATATTGTCGAGGAGATAGGCCGCTTGTATGGCTACGATCATTTGCCGCTGGAACTGCCCAAACGCGACCTGACGCCGGCCGCCGAGGACCCACTGCTGGCCTTCAAGTCCCGCCTGCGGGAAGTTTTGAGCAAGTCCGGCGCCAACGAGGTGCTGACTTACAGTTTTGTGCATGGTGATCTGATGCAGAAGGCCGGTCAAGACCCCAAACATGCCTACCAGCTTAGCAATGCCATCAGCCCGGACCTGCAGTACTATCGCCTCAGTCTGCTACCGAGCCTGCTGGATCTGGTGCATCCTAATATCAAGGCCGGCCATGACGAATTCGCCTTGTTTGAGATTGGCAAAGCACACGTCAAGGGCTTGATGGATGAAAAAGAACCTGACGTGCCGGCTGAAGAGGAACGTCTAGCGATGGTCTTTGCGGCTGACGATAAAGCGACGAAAGGCGTGTATGGGGGAGCGCCATATTATCAGGCGCTGACATATCTCGATGAATTATTGCAGCAGCTGAATATTACTTACACAGTCGAGCCAACTGAAAATCAACCGATGCATGAGGCAGGACGGCAAGCTTTGGCGCCGTTTGCAGCCAACAGAAGTGCCTGTGTCTATGTGGGTGATGAATTGGCTGGCTTTGTCGGTGAGTTCAAGCCGGGAGTGCGCCAAGCATTGAAACTACCTGTATTTAGTGCCGGTTTTGAACTTAACATAACGGATTTACTGGCTCAATATAAGGCCACTAGCAACTACCGGCCGCTGCCACGTTTTCCAAAGGTTGAACAGGACATAACTCTGCGGCTGCCAGCCAAAACTGCCTACAGCGAAGTCTTTACGTTGTTGTGGGAAAAGCTCGATGAGCTCAAACCGTACAATACGCTGGCCAACCTGTCACCGCTGGATGTCTATCAGAAAGATGAAACTCATAAGAACATTACCTGGCGCTTAACAATTGCTTCCTACGAACGTACTCTAACAGATAGCGAAATCAACAAACTATTAGATGAAATTGCCGTTGCTGCCGAGCAATTAGGCGCCCAAAGAATATGATCTGGGCTGGCCTGCTGGCTTTCCACTTAGTAGGCTTAGTCGGCTACACTTTACTGCTGCGTAAAAGTGTCCTTGGCTCAATCAACAAATATGTCCTGGCGGCCGTTAGCCAAACCGTAATTTTTCTGCCAAGCCTGACTTTTCTGTTACTGGGTAAGGTCAGCTTCCATCATACCGGTGGAAACTGGGCGGCTTTGGTAGGCTCGGGCTTTATGTTGGCCGGGCTATTGCCCTTAACCATTCTGACGCTTATGAACTTGGAAGCTTCGGTCTGGAGTATCATATTCAATCTTCGTCTGGTTCTGACTACTCTTCTGGGCTTGATATTCCTGCATGAGCTACCAAGCGGCCTGCAGCTATTGGGCGGCCTCATAATATTCATCAGTATTCTGCTACTGAACCTGCACAAGGAAAGGCGCTATGCCGAGCGGTCTATAGTAATCGGCTTATTGACTACCTTATGGTTCAGCTTCCATGCCACGCTTGAGAAGTTTAACGTCGTTCATAACGGCTTGGCCAGCTATATGGTTATCTCAGGGGCGATAGCCACCTGTTTGGTGTGGGGCTTGGTTATATACAAGGGTCTATCTATCCAGAAATTAGTTTCATCATGGGATGGTACGGCGTTGGCTTATCTGGGGATGCGCGTCCTGTCGGCCTGGATGTATGTGCTGGCGCTACAGTATGGTTCTCTAGCAGTAACAAACTATGTTTCGGGCATGGGCGTGGTGTTAATTGTCTTATTTGGAGTTGTTTTGTTGAAGGAAAAGCAGCACCTGCGCCAAAAACTATTGGCTACCGCTACGGCCGTAGCCGGTTTAAGCCTTATACTAATAAGTAAGCTTTGATATGAAGAAGATTTTTTCACTGATTCTAGTAACACTTTGCTTGGCTGGCTTGTCAGTAAAGTCGGCTCACGCCAGCGTTAACGACTTCACGATTAATGATTTTACAGCTGACTATTACTTATCCAAGAACGACCCGCAGGGTGAGTTGCATATCATTGAGAACCTGCAAATTACTTTCACTGACCAGAATCATGGCATCCTAAGGGCCATTCCTGAAAGCTACAAAGGCCATTCACTAAAACTACACGTCAATCGGGTTAGTTCTGGCTCTGGTGCACCCAGCCAATATACGACGTATGGTCAGAATGGTAACACTGTAGTCAAAATAGGCGATCCGAACCATACCGTTACCGGCGCTCAAACATACGCCATTGATTACACGTTGCAAAATGCCATCACTTTCTATAACGACCACGATGAGCTGTACTGGGATATTAACGGTGATCAATGGCTACAACCGTTTGAACATGTTACGGCCCGCTTCCATCTGCCGGCTGGTCTCAACGTCAAAGATAAAGTCTGCTACACCGGCGCCTTTGGCAGTACCGGCCAGGACTGCACCGTCAAAGAGGGCGCTGATGGAGTTGTCGTCGAAACCACCAGGACCTTGCAGCCCAACGAGACTCTAACCACCGTGCTAGCATTCCCCAAAGGTTATTTTGCGACACCGACTGCGGCTGATTGGTGGCGCGAAAATTACGGCAAGGTATTGACGATTGTGTTGCCGCCACTGCTGATTGGTGGTTGGGCCTATCAACGCTGGCGCCGGCTAGGCAAGGACATCAAGGGCCGCGGTGTGATAGTGCCGGAATATGGTCCGCCCAAAGGCCTTAGCCCGGCGGAGGCGGCCATCATCAACAGTTATAAACTGAATACGCGTGATGTCTCGGCCACCATTATTGACCTGGCCATTCGTAAATATCTGCGCATTATCGAATCAACCGAGAAAAAGATATTAAAAGATAAGAAGACTTATGAGTTCGAACTGCTTAAAGCCGATTGGGCGGGTCTAAAAAACCACGAAGTCGAAGTCTTGAGCGGCCTGTTTAGTAGTCCAACGATCGGTCAGATTGTAGATATTAGCGTGTTGCAAAACAAATTCTACAAAACTCTGCGTAGTCTGCAGTTGTCGCTACCCAAAGAATTGACGGCGTCCGGCTATTTCCTGTCTAACCCGCGCTACGCCGGTTCTTTCATGTATGGCACGGGTTTCGCCATGCTCTTTTTGGCGTATTTACTGGCTAATATTTTTGTGCCGGTCAGTATTGGGTTGGCGTTAAGCGGAATTATTGTTATTATTTTTGCCCTGTTAATGCCCAAACGGACCGCTGAAGGCGTGGCCGCCAAAGAAACCATTCAAGGACTGAAGCTGTATATGCAAGTGGCCGAAGCCGACCGCATAAAGATGCTGCAAAGCCCCGATGCACCATACGCTGAAAAATCCGACGCCCCCAAGCAAACGGTAGAGTTATTCGAAAAATTGTTGCCTTACGCCATTGTCCTGGGGGTTGAAAACGAGTGGGCCAAACAATTTGAAAATATTTACACGACACCGCCGGATTGGTACGTCGGCAACTGGGCAACTTTTAACGCCGTCTATTTTGCTGCCAGCTTAAACAGCTCTATTGGCGCCATGGGAACCAGCTTTAGCCCACCGCGCAGCTCAGGTGGCAGTGGTTTTGGCGGCGGTGGCGGCTTTTCCGGCGGTGGCGGGGGAGGCGGTGGCGGGGGTGGTTGG
>CAZVBA010000025.1:6013-10021 GCA_964625325.1 uncultured Candidatus Saccharibacteria bacterium
CTGCATGGGGCTCGGGGTGTTGCCCGCGTGTGGTTGTTCCACGCGGGGGGGGGGTTTTGGGGGCGGGGGGGGTGGTTGGTAAGCGCGTCGTCTAGAAGGGTTGTCGATGGGTGTGGATGATGGCGCCAACAGCCGTGGCACCAGAGCAGAAAGCAATCATTTCAAGGGCGGCCAGATCTAATAATTCGCGATTGTGCATCATCTGTAAACGCACCATGTCGTGGTCGGCGGCGGCAACTTCGGCCCGAGCATTATGTTCTATTAACTGACGGGTTTCATAAAAACCTAAGCCAGCACCGGCCAGCAAACTGCCGGCGGCTATTATTCCGCCTACCTCTTTTTTCATGCTACCCTCCCTGTACCTAACTTATGTCCGCGGTATATACTAACATTCATGGGACAGGCTGTTAGGGCAATTATCATTGACGGCGACAAGCTTTTGGTCATGCACCGGAATAAGCACGGTAGCCAGTATTTCACGTTGGTCGGCGGCCGGGTTCAAGACGGCGAATCGCTGGAAGCGGCTCTAAAGCGCGAGGTCAAAGAAGAAACTGGCCTGGACTTAACGACTGCCCGATTAGTTTTTAGCGAAGAATATGACGAGCCGTATAACTCACAGGCTATTTATTTGTGTGAAGTAGCGCCACATGCGGATGTAGCCATAACCGATGCCTCCGAAGAGGGCTTTATGAACCGTGTTGGCATTAACATACATACGCCCCAGTGGATTTATAGTAACTCGCTGGCCACGATACCTTTCCGGACGCCCGCCTTGCAACAAGCCCTGATTGATGCTTTGAAGCGTGGTTTTCCTAACCAACCGGTCAAGCTATAGGTACCTTATCTCAAACCAGGGCAACCGAGTCCGGCGCGGCATGGGTTTGGGCATGCTATACTAGTCGGGTTATAGGAGTAATATGGCTAAAACAAAACTCAGTCACCGAGCGTTTGCGCTGTCTTTAGCGCTGTTGTTTTTGGTGACATCACTGGGTTTTAGCGGGCTGGTTATCTGGCAGTTGACGCATAAGCCAAAAGATACTACACCTACTACTCAAGCAGATTTACAAAAGGCATTACAACAAAAGGGGAGTAAATTGGAAGGTACTAAACTAAGCAACTTTACGACAGTCAGCAAAATCGACCAATTACAAAGCATTGATCTGAAAGTTGGTAACGGTGATGAGGTCAAAGCCGGGGCCACAGTTACGGCCCACTACACCGGAGCCGTGGCTGCCACCGGCATTATTTTCCAAAGTTCGCATGACAGCGGCCAACCGGTCGAATTCCCACTCAGCAACGTTATCAAGGGCTGGACCGATGGTGTGCCCGGCATGAAGGTCGGCGGCACGCGGCGGCTACTGATTCCGGCTAGCCTAGCCTACGGTGCCACGCCGCCACAAGGTTCGGGAATTCCGGCCAACGCCGACCTGGTTTTTGATATCGAATTGGTGAGCGTTAAAAACCCCTAAGGAGTTAATGAACAATTGACACCTTAAATAAGTGTTATTAACACAACATATAGGGTATTGCATAAGCATGTAGACGCTATATATAATAGGTCAGGACAAGAAAAAATACATAAAACGAAAGGAAAATCATGGTCAAGAACATTACTATATTCACCACTAATACCTGCGCCTATTGCGGTATGGTGAAGAAGTTCTTGCAAGCCAAAGGCTATCAATACGAAGAGGTCAATTTAGATGCTCAACCGGAGCGCCAGGCTGAGGCCTATCAAATGAGCGGCCAACTAGCCGTACCGGTTACAGTTGTCACCAAGCAAGACGATTCACAACAAATTGTCGTTGGCTATAACCTCGCACAGTTGGTACCGGCTATCGCTTAATTTTCAGGTACCAATTTGCAATTTTCATTCAATTTTCAATGACGCAAACGTTTGAAAACTGTATTATTGGTGCATTGATTGGAAATTAGTAATTGTAAATTGGAAATTACATGCCAAGTCCGCAAGACAAGACAGTAAATAGACATGAACTGGTAATTATTGGTGCCGGCCCGGCGGCATTAAGTGCGGCGGTCTATACGACGCGCGAAGACATTGACACCGTGCTGTTTGAAAAGGGTGTAATTGGCGGCCTGGCGGCCGTAACCGACTGGGTAGACAACTATCCAGGCTTCCCTAAGGGTATTGCCGGCCTAGAATTGGCCGAAAACTTGCAGCAGCAGGCTGAACGCTTCGGTGCAATCATTGAACTAGGCGACGTCAGCGCCATTGAAGACCAAGGTGAGTACAAGCACCTCAGCACCAGTAGCGGCGACTACTATGCCAAAGCGGTCTTGATTGCGACTGGCAGCGATTATAAAAAGATCGGCGTTCCTGGCGAGCAGGAATATTATGCCCGCGGCGTCCACTACTGTGCCACCTGCGATGGCGCTTTTTACCGCGACAAGCGCTTGGTAGTGGTAGGTGGCGGCAATTCTGCCGTTCAGGAGGCCATGTTTCTAACCAAATTCGCCAGTCATATAGACATTATGGTGCGCGGTGATAAGTTCCGAGCCTCTGAAGTGCTACAGCACGAACTGGACAAACATCGGGATAAAATTACCGTCCACTTTAATACAACAACAGATGAGATTGTCGGTGAGAATAACCTGGTTACTAAAGTTATAGGCACCGATAAAACCACCAATCAAAAGGTGGAATTCCCAACCGACGGCGTCTTTGTCTTTGTCGGTTTGTCACCCAATACCCAGTTTTTGAAAGGCAGCCCAATTGAGCTGGATGAAATCGGCTTTATCAAGACAACACCTGAACTAAAAACCAATATGGACGGCGTGTTTGCGGCTGGCGACGTCCGCAGTGGCGCCACCATGCAGGTGGCCAGCGCCGTCGGTGAAGGCGCCACAGCGGCTCTGATGATCCGGAAATATTTAGAAAGTCGTGAACTAGCCACTCCAGCAGCACCAACACCCAAACCCCTACAAGTTGGGTTGGACGCGGTCAATAAACTTAAGTAGAATAAGCAGAAGCGAGATATTTCGCTTACAATCTAACGTTTAGAGTGCAGGCTATAACGTATGGACAATCAATCTTACGACGTATATGAATTATGTTTAGTACATACCCAGTTCGATCGCTGGGTACGTTCGCAGATCAGCCAGGCCCTGGACGGTACTGAGCTGACTATGATGGAGTGGTTGCTGCTCGTTAGTATTAGTAAGAACCAGGACGAAGAGCTGAGTGTTACCGAGGCCGCTGAACTTTTAGGTGTGAGTTTGCCGCAAGTGACGGCTCTTACTCAGCAATTGGTTAAAAAGGACCTAATTAGCCTAGAAGTCGAGTCTGAAGACCGCCGCAGTCGCCGCTTGCGTATTAGTTCCCGCGGCCAGGTTCTCTGTACGACCGCCTTGCGCCACATCGAAGAAGCGGTCGAAGAGGATATGAAGGACTCTACGCAGCTTAAAACCTATCGCCGCTTATTATCTGCTATGGTTGATCGGTCCTCCGAACCTGCCAGGGTGGATTAACCAGCTCACCAACTAGATGGCTGTGTAGCCGGGGAAGTCATCAATGACCACCCGGTGTCTGTCGATACCCCGGGCTAGAAGGTCTTTTTCAAAAGTCTTAATCATTGGTTCTGGACCGGAAAGATAAATCATTTTGTTGCTTTTGCCGGCCAACTCGAGGATTTTAGCGGCTGACAGGCGGCCGCTGGCGCCGTCCCAGCCAGCCGGCGGTTCACCTAGCAAAATCTGAAATTTTTTTAGATATGAATCAAATAGTGATCGGAAAGCAACTTCTTCCAAGCGGTTGGCGGCGTAAATCAGATGAATATCGCGCTGCTCACCGGTATCCTTAAGCCACGTAACCATGCTATGAAACGGCGTTACACCGATGCCGCCGGCCACGAACACCAATGGTATCGTCTTATCTTTTGGTAGCACAAAATCGCCCATGGCATCAGCCATGTGTAGTTTGGTACCAGTGGGTAGCTCCCATAATGCCTGCTTAAAGGTGCTACTTCTTTCGGTATTAAATTTGGTGGT
>CAZVBA010000026.1:0-9673 GCA_964625325.1 uncultured Candidatus Saccharibacteria bacterium
GTACCCCCGGTAGGATTCGAACCTACGACCTCGACGTTAGAACCGTCTTGCTCTATCCACTGAGCTACGGGGGCTGGTGCGGGATACCGGAGTCGAACCGGTGTCCAAAGTTTGGAAAACTTTTATATTAACCGCTATACGAATCCCGCACAACAGGGGTAATTATAGCATCCTACACCTGAGAGCCTAATTACTTAATCGGTTTGAGTTCCGAAAGGCCATGAATTTCGGCCCAACTGCCGTGCCAGTCATCGATCACGTAGTTGCCGGTTATCTCATAACGCTGTCCGACGACCGGGTCGGGCAGGCTACTGCGAAAGCCGCGGCAGACCAAGACTACCAGGATATCTTTGGGGGCATGATGGCAAGTATCTTCTATTACCAAATAACCCTGTTGCTTATCGTAGTTTTGTTTGGTCAGTAAACCTTTATATGGCGAATCGAGCTCTAGTAGAACGTGGCTGTCGCCGTCCGGCTCTATTTTGACCTTTCTGGCCGTTCCTGTGACCGTCTTGCAGCCCCGGAAATCCAGCCGTCGCGGAATATAAATGTGATCCCGACTACAGTTATAACCGTTAGAGCTGCCGGCGGTTTGGATCAGTGGGTAATGCAGGTAAAAGGCCACACCACATAATAAGGCCAGGATAGCCAGGCCGATAAACCAACGTTTGCGGCGTTTAGCGGCGGCATGCTTATGCTTCATAGCTAATATAGTAGCGCGTTCCTTGACAACGGCCCAACAGATTAACCATAAGCATAAGCAATATAGTTTATCCACAACCTATTTGCACTTATGGCAATCTCGTACTACGCTTAAGTTACAAGGAAGGGTCTCCGGGGGTATAAAAAGCGGAGCCAAAAGCAATGATTTCCTGGCGTAAGCCACACAACCAAAAGATCGGTAACGAAAGTTACGAAAAGGGTGGTGTGGGGCAAGCGGCCAGGAGTTTTTATTTTGGCGTTCCGTTTAATGCGGCCGGCGGCTTAAATAAATGGAGGTAAAACCCAATGAACGTACAAATTAAAACGCCCAGAGAGATGGCGAAGCAGAGCGTCGAATGGTTCGTCATTCTTGTCGTGGTAGCCCTAGCATTGCGCTTCGTGCTGCGACTATTTGGTGCTGAAGGCATGGGTAGCGGTTTTGTGCCGTGGCTCTATGACACTACAGCCGTGCTATTGCAGCCGGTCCGCGGTGTCTTTGCGGAGACAGCCACCCGCAGCAAGTATGTGCTGGAGTTCCAGACTCTCTTTGCCTTGGTTGCCTATATGGTAGTCGGCAATGTCGTCATGGGCGTGGTTGATCGCTGGTCGCCAAAGAGATAATTCTCTTTAGTTAAGGCATTAAATCTCCTCCGCTAGTCGGGGGAGATTTAATTATAGTTCGTGTAGGACGGTGATGTGGGCGCCAAGACTGTTGAGACGTTCGGCAAAGTCTTCGTAGCCACGGTTGATGGAGTAGACGTTGCGCAAGATGCTAATGCCCGGAGCGGCCAGCATGGCCAACAGTATCAGGATAGCTGGGCGCAGCGCTGGCGGGCAAGTGACGTCGGCCGCACTGAAGCGGGCCGGGCCGTCAACGTAAACGCGGTGCGGGTCAACCAGGGTGACATTGACGTTCAACTTGCGCAGCTCAGTGAAATAAATGGCGCGGTCTTCGTATACCCAGTCATGTATAAGCGTGCGGCCCTTGGCGACGGCCGCGATGGCGACGAAAAGCGGTAAGTTATCAATATTAAGGCCGGGGTAGGGGTTGGAGTGGATTTTATCCTCCAGCGCGGTAAGTTCACCGTTGTGTTTATGAATGGTTACATCAACCAGCCGGGTTTGCCCGTTTTCGGCGGCATAAGGTTCGCTGACATCGTATTTAAGGCCCATTTTTTGCAATTTCAGTAGCTCTAATTCCAGAAAATCGAGCGGTGCCCGCTTAACCGTGATGCTGGAGTTAGTCACGACCGCTGCTGTGATGAACGTCATGGCCTCAATCGGGTCTTCGCTGGGGTAATAGGTGATGTTTTTCTTGATTTCCTTGACGCCGTGGATCCGCAAGGTGCTGGTGCCAATGCCTTCAATTTTGACACCCAGTTTTTTCAGGAAAAAACAGAGGTCCTGGACCATATAGTTGGCACTGGCCATCTTTATAACCGTTTCTTCCTCAAACCGGGCCGCCGCCATGATGATATTTTCAGTAGCCGTGTCGCTGGTTTCGTACATGACGATTTCTTTGGCCGGGTGCTTCTTGACCGTGACGTTGTAGTGGCCGCTTTTGGCAACAATGTTCACACCTAGCTCCTCAAGGGCAAAGATGTGCGCCTGGATGCTGCGGCGTCCTAGTTTACAGCCACCGGCGTAGGGAATTTGGAAGGTCGGGAACAGATGCATTAGTGGGCCCAGTAACATGACCACGCTACGCGTTTTGCGGGCGGCGTTTTTATCCATGCTCTCGAGATTTAGTTGGGCCGGCGGCTTGATTTCCAAATCGTCGCCCGTCAGCCACTTAATATGAACGCCAATACTTTGCAGCACTTCAATAATGCGATTAACCTCTTCGATGCGTGGCATGTGCTTGAAGCGGGTAGTGCCTTTGTTGAGCAAAGCCGCCGCCAGTAAACAGACAGCGGCGTTCTTTGAAGCATTAGTCGTAATACTACCCTTGAGCTCGTAGCCACCCTCAACGCGCAGGTTAACGGCGCTGCCGCCGATGCTGATGATGGGCTTGTTAAGAACATCGCTGATGCGACCTAGGGTATCCAGGCTGAGGTTTTGGTGGCCGTGCTCAATGCGGTTGACAGCTGACTGACTGGTGCCGAGTCGCTGGGCAAAGGCGGCTTGGGTGAGGCCTCTCTCTTGTCGTATCTGATAAATTAATTGGCCGATTTTCTCATTGGTGGTGGGCATTGCCAGATAAGTATATCGCCTGCGATATAGAAATCAAGAGATTTAGGAAAAAACATGTGAAGCTCGGGGTCTGGTACAATGAAGCCATGATTTAGTTACGTTTTCCACACTTACAGCACTAGAAACGTAACTTTGGAGTTGGACATGAAAGACGCAGCAATTGAGAAACTGATTAAGGCCGAGACCAGACGGCAAGTTGAAGGCCTGGAAATGATTCCCAGCGAGAACCACACCTCGGGTGATGTCCTCAAAGCCCTGGGTTCACGCTTAACTGACAAATATTCGGAAGGCTACCCGGGCATGCGCTATTACGGCGGCTGTGAAAATGTTGACGCTGTCGAGAATATAGCTCGTGACCGCGCCAAGAAACTGTTTGGCGTCGACCACGCCAACGTCCAGGCCTACTCCGGCTCGCCGGCCAACCAAGCGGTTTATTTTGCCTTACTTGATCCGGGCGATACGGTTATGGGCATGGCACTCTATTTTGGTGGCCATATGACGCATGGATTGAAAGTGAACTTTTCGGGTAAATGGTTTCACTCGGTCCAATACCAAACCGGACCGGACGGTTACTTGGATTACGATGTTCTCATGAAAATGGCCGTACGCGAAAAACCCAAACTACTGATTGCCGGCGCCACCGTCTACCCGCGCATTTTTGACTGGAAAAAACTACGTGCCATAGCCGATGCTTGCGGGGCCTGGTTCTTAGCGGACGTTTCGCATATAGCCGGCCTGATTGTGGCTGGCGCTCATCCTTCACCGGTCGGTTACGCCGATGTTATCATGACGACCACCCACAAAACACTGCGTGGTCCGCGCGGTGCGCTGTTGCTCTGCAATGGCAACCCGTCAACACCGCTCAAGAAAGTCGAGCGCAGCCGCGAAAACTTGCCGTCACTGATTGACCGAGCTATTATTCCAGGTCTGCAAGGCGGCCCGCACAACCACCAAACAGCCGCCATTGCCGTGGCTCTGGCAGAAGCCGCTACGCCAGCTTTCAAAACCTACGGCCGACAGATTGTTAAGAACGCCAAAACGCTGGCCGACGAGCTGACCAAGCGTGGCTACCAGCTGGTAACTGGTGGTACCGACAACCACCTGATGCTGATTGATCTGACTAATAAGAAGCTAGGTGGGGCCGATGCCGAAGACGCGCTTGGTAAAGCCGGCATCACAGTTAATAAAAACACCGTGCCGTTCGATCCGCGACCGCCGTTCAGCCCGTCTGGTATCCGGCTGGGTACGCCGGCGCTGACCACCCGCGGCATGAAAGAAAAAGAAATGCTTCAAATCGCCGATTGGATAGATCAGGCCCTGATGCACCACGATGATGAAACTCGTTTGAAGAAGTTAAGGCAAGAAATTAAGACGTTTGCGCTCGATTTTCCGCTACCGGTCTAAAATATCAGGCAGCTACCAGCGCGGCTTGTAGAATCATGTTGGCCACTGGCGATAACTGATTGAAATGCTCTGATGATAAGAGTTGTGCAACTGAGTCTTCGAAGCCAAAAAGTCGTTCAGCCTCGTTGGCAAGTACACACAGATGACTCGTCAAATCGTCGGTGAACCTGTCACTGGCCTCAGTTTCAACACGCACCACACTGGGGTCTAATTCAATGCGCATAAAAGTGCCGGCCGGCCCGCCCATCTTGGGTCGGCCATTCAAAGTGGCCTCACCGCCAGGCAGGATTAGCATGTATTGGCTTGGTCGTCCCTCGTACCATAGTAATGCACCGGGCACTTTTGATAATTCAACCGTTTTGTCTAGCATTACGGTATTAAGACTTCGCAAAGCTTCGGCATACTGGACAGGTGGCTCTGGCAATGGCTCTGGTTCACCCTTAGCTTCAAAATAACTGCGCCAGCCAATGAACGGTTTGAGTTCTATGACGTCACCAGCCAACCAATCGGCCCGGACGAAAACCTCATCAGGAGCTACTGCATCCACGCGGAAAGGCACCACTTCGATAGCGGGACGTAGCGTGTCACCCTCTTCGGTGTATGGCTGAAAACTTTGCTTTAGACGTGCCTCTAAATCCTCGGGAGTTACATCTGTCAGCGTTTCTCCGGGTTCCAAGTATGGTTCAAATTGTTCGGCCGGCACGGTTCTTATGGCGAAGTGACCCTTATCGGTGTGGGATTCAACAACTGTATCACGAGTCAGGGGGTTTATTATTGGCGACATCGTTTTGGTTTACGTTTATGGTTAATATAAGTATAAACCCATCCGTCAACCGTTGCGAACCATAACGCCAAAAATCAGGTACCGAGCAGTTCCGGTTCTTGTTCTAAGGCGACACCAAACTTGGCCTGGACGGCATCGACAATTTTCTGTTTGAATTTTAATAAGTCGGCGGTGTGCTGAGCATGTTCGTTAACTAATACCAAGGCGTGCTTTGGCCAGGTGCCCATGCCGGTTTCGGCGTCGTGGGCGTCCTTAAAGCCGGCTTGCTCAACCAACCAGGCGGCCGATAGCTTGACTCGGTCGTCGGTAGTATCCCAGTAGACCAACCCGGGGTTGTTAGATTGCAGCTGTACTAAGGTACCCTTGTCGACAATCGGATTAGCAAAGAAAGAGCCGTTATTAGCCACTTTGGCAGGATCCGGTAGCTTGGCAGTCCTAATAGCAATGACGGCTTCGCGTATGGTTTGCGGCGTCAGCTGTTCGAGGTGATTTTCCTCGATGTAGCTCTGCAGGCTGGCATAGAAAGGTGGCATAGAATTGCCCTTCATCAGATGTAGCGTGATGCTGGTTATAAAGAAACGGCCGTGGTCCGTTGTTTTAAAGCGGCTGGTACGGTAACCAAAAGCGCAATCGCTAGTCGGAATGGTCACGAAGCCGTTGGTCTGGTGGTCATACGCTTCGACGCTGACCAGCACGTTGGACAGCTCCTGACCGTAGGCGCCGACGTTCTGGACCGGCGTCGCCCCGACGGTGCCGGGAATGAGCGATAGAAACTCCAGGCCAGTCAGCCCGGCTGCTACCGTTTTGGCAACCACTTCGTCCCAGTTATCGCCGCCACCGGCGGTGATGTAATGGTTTTGCTCATCCTCTGCCTGGTCTTCGTAACGGCTGATCTTATTGACCAAGACTAAACCTGGAAAGCCGGCATCAGTCCAGACGATATTGCTGCCGCTGCCAATCATAATGACAGGCAAATGACGCTCGTCAGCCCATTTCAGAGCCTCCGGTATTTCATTACGATCGTTAATCTCGCTTAAGTAGGCCGCCGGTCCGCCCAGTCGCATGGTGGAATAGGAACCCAGCGGGACGTTCTGAAGCATATACATCACTTCTATTATACTTGTTTATAAGTGGGTTGCAGTCAAAAATAAAAGGCGTAAGATAAGGTTTGTATGAGTGAAAAGAATATGGCGAAAACGCCCTTTCAACAACTCGGGACTCAGTTAAAACAAACACGTATTAAACGCCAGGAGAGCTTAGCCGAAGTTTCCGGCGCTGTTGAGATCGATATTGACCTGTTAACCGAATATGAGAACGGCGCTCAGCGCCCCAGCGAGGACATCCTGCTGCTGCTCATCAGCCATTTTGCCGTTAAAGAAGACCACGCCACCAAGCTCTGGGAATTAGCCGGCTATGACCAGTTAGACGTACCGGCCGCCCATATGATGAATGACGAAGACGGTCAGGCTAAATCAATGGTCACCGTGATGCCGGTAGATGCCCGGATTGTCTACACCGACATGGTCCATGTGATGGTCAACAATTACGGTGTTGTTATGAATTTTATGCAAGGCGCTGGCCCCAATAACCAGCCGCTAGCCGTCGCTAGAATCGGTATGAGCAAAGAACACGCCCAAAGCGTCTTAGAAGTATTGCAAAAAACCATCGCTCAAGCCGAACGGCAGCAACCTAAAGCTTTGCCGACACCAAAATCTCGCTCCGAAAAACCTCGCCAAGAATAATTATCACTGCCGGCTTAGCACGGGGTACAAGCTTAGGGCCATGATTTGCTACACTTAGGGAAATGCGTTGGCAAGATATTGTTATTTCAGTAGCTCAACTTTGTTTTATATTCGCTATGCTCCCAAGCATTAGGAGTAAGGACAAACCTGCAACTGCCACAAGTATCATGAATGTGGTGTTAGTCTGTACCATTGCGGCCTGCCTGCTGACACTAAAACTATGGTTTTCAGCTCTGACTGCTTTGGCAATTGCCGTAACCTGGGCGATTCTGGCGATTCAGAAAATAAAGCTCAACAAAATTCCTTAGTAATACTGCTTAAATGGTACCCCGCACAGGGATCGAACCCAGAACAGTCCTGCGGACTGTTTCTGTAGTCACGAATGAAATGTCGTCGCTTTAGTGATAAACGTGGTGCACCAGCCACACTAAGCTAACCTTCGGCACCACCCAACAACTGGTGTCCCCAGGAGGACTCGAACCTCCAACCTTCAGCTTCGGAAGCTGACGCTCTATCCATTAAGCCATGGGGACAATAAGGTGCGGATGTCCAATTGAGCTAACGGGGCGTACCACCAGTATATCTTCTAGATGTCTAAATACAGTAAGGCGAGTGCCATAAAGGCCAGGCCAATATCACGGAACGTAATGACTAATAGGTTGAGATTGAAAACGACGATACCAACCAGCAACAACAACGCTAAGGCTGCGGCGTATCGTAGCCATTTACCCCAGAGCAGCCAAGCAGCCAGTGCGATTTGGATGGTAGAAATAAGCTTGAGACTCACGTCAGCAGCTACAAACTTGGTAGTAAACTGTGGCACGAAGCCAATCCATTCACCGGGATTTTTGAACGAAAAAACTGCAGCATATAGGAAACAAAAGGCCAGTCCGACTCTTAGTAGTAGACTGATCACCTGAAGTTTTTGCGGTTTATTCTGTTTAACCATAAGTACTACTATAGCAAATTGGTACCCGCGGCAAGATTCGAACTTGCGACCCCTTGGTTCGAAGCCAAGTACTCTATCCACTGAGCTACGCGGGCAGGTCTACAGTATAGTTTATGTTTGAGTTATTCGGCCATAGGTTGGGCAGCCGCAGCTTCATCAGCGATTCTGAAAAGGCGGAATACTTCTTCTGATGGATGGGTGGCGCCTTCGCTAAAGGCCCGGAAGTAAATTTTATTGGCGGCTGTTTCAAGCGCGATAGCTAGCGAATTAGCTGGGTTCAAAGTGAATGGTGGTCTATCTTCACCTTCTTCGTCGCGGACGATGATGTCGGTAATTTCGTTCATGTCACGCAGGTAATGCCCGGCCACGACTAAGCGGGTGGTAATCTCACCGATGACTTTGGCATGATGTCCCCAGGCTGCCGAGTAATAAGATCGCTCCTCGTCGGTGACCCCGTCAAACGCTCGAACTTTACCATAACCATTGCGCTTCACCCTGTTCACTAAGTGCCGGCTCTTATCCATGCCGTCCAGACGTAAAATGGCTTTACCTACCAAAGGAACCGCCCCACTGACATGCCAGGCTTTTCTGACATGGGGCTTGATATACGGCAGCGTGTCTTCCAGGAGAGTATCCAATGTAACACCGGTCAATGAGCCTTCTCTGGTAGCAGGCATAACTTCGCAGAGCCGAGCCGGCGATATATTCATAACATAATTATACAACTTAAACAAAAAAAGTCAATCGCAAGTTGTTCTGCTTATGGTGTGATATTTTTACCTTCCAGCATACAATATGGCCAGCATGGAGAAAATCACGTCTTTTGCTGAGGTACACCAGGTTTTGGAACAATATGTCCCTAAATCACGTTCTATGAGTGCGCCATATACTTTGGAGCGCATGACTAAGCTCATGGCTGCCCTGGGCAATCCGCAAAACAAGTTGAAGGTTATCCATATCGCTGGTACATCCGGCAAGACATCAACCAGTTATTACATTGCTGCCCTGCTGCAGGCCGCAGGAAAGACAACCGGCCTGAGTGTTTCGCCGCATATTGACGAAGTTAATGAACGGCTGCAAATCAACCTGGAGCCGCTAAATGAGCAAGATTATTGCCGGGCATTGAGCGAGTTTATTGCATTAGTTGATGCGACTGGCCTAAAACCAACTTATTTTGAGCTGTTGGTCGCCTTAGCCTACTGGTACTTTGCCAAAAAAGAGGTAGATTATGTCGTCATGGAAGTCGGGCTGGGCGGACTACTCGACGGCACCAACGTCGTAAATCGTCCGGATAAGGTTTGTGTTATTACGGACATTGGCCTGGATCATACCAGCGTACTCGGCAAAACCTTGCCTGAAATTACCGCCCAGAAGGCCGGCATTATCAAACCCCACAATACGGTCTTAATTTATCAACAAAACCCCGAGATAATGCGAATCATTCGCGAAGTCTGCAATCAGGAGCAAGCCGAACTGCATGAGGTCCGTTTACCGTCAGCCGACATGTTACCGGCGCATCTGCCACTATTTCAGCAGCGCAACTGGTATTTGGCCCATCAGGTATACAAGGTTGTTGCCGAGCGCGATGGTTTGGCCGAGCTGACAGCCGAGTTACAGTTAAGGACGACTAAGACATATATACCGGCCCGCATGGAAATCGTGAAGCATCAAGGCAAGACTATCATTCTTGACGGTGCCCACAACGCCCAAAAGCTGCAAGCGTTAGGTCTAAGCATCCAAAGTATGTATGCTGACCAGCCGGTGGCTGTGCTGTTTAGCCTCGTCCAAAGCTCCAATTTGCGGTTGCGCACCAGTATGCGCGTGCTGACGTCCTTTACTTCACACCTGATTGTTACCTCGTTTGAAACCCAACAGGACTTTGTAAAACACTCCATAAAC
>CAZVBA010000027.1:0-1357 GCA_964625325.1 uncultured Candidatus Saccharibacteria bacterium
TTTTACGCAAAAATCGGTGCTATGGGTGGCAAAAAGGGTCGCACCGGCGGCTTTTTCGCCAACCGCGACTTGGCCCGGATTGCCGGCGCCAAGGGTGGACGTATTAGCCGCCGAACTAAGAAGCTAGCGTAAGCTAACTTTGGTTCAGGAAAAGGTCGCTTGGGACACCGTCTCAGGCGGCTTTTTTGTTTGCTGTAAGCGGCGGTAGGGGCGGCAGAAGCGTGAAGCCGTAACAGTCCATGAAGTGCTGCAGTTATGGCATTGGTATTTGCGAGCCGTGGCTTGCAGGCTGGTGGTGCCGCAGCGTGGGCAGGTGCTGCGCTGGTGCAGCCAGTCGCGGTAGGTATCCAGACAATCCTGAATATGATCGCTGGAAATTTCATAACCATACTTCTCAGCCAATTTAGCTGCTTGGTGCCAGGCAGCGGCTTCCATATGCAGTAATTCGAAATCTGAACCATATCGGTTATGGCCAAGGTCGGCATGGGCGACTTCGTGCAGTAGCGACCAAGCGGCCACCGTCTCATCGTCAGGGTCAGCATAATAGGTGATGCACTGTGTCTTAGGCGACCAGCAGAACTCGGTACCGGCCTCAAAGGTCAACTCAGGAAAGTCTTTTTCAAGTTTAGCCAGCAGCGTGAGCATATTTTTCCTTGGTCAGTTCATAGCAACCGTACAACACGGCCTCGTCGGGGCGGGCGGCTTTACGAATCGGCGGCAGCGGAACCAATGGTGTCTCATATTTCTTGAGCTCTTTTTGTAGGTAGGGGAGGTATTTCTCGAAATTAGTATTGACACCACCACCCATGACAATGACTTCTGGCTGAATAACCGCGATTAGATCAATCAAACCTAGACTTAAGTCATGCGCGATCAGCTTCCAAGTTGTAGCATCGTCAATTTCATTGGCCTTTTTACCAAAGCGCCGCACAATGGCCTGACCGGACGAAATGTCCTCCCATTGCATCATTCGGCCATGGTAATCGACGAGTATTTGGCCGCCCTCACTATCAGCTAAAGCGGCATTAATCTTACCATCAGTGATAAGAGCGCTGCTAATTCCTGTACCAATAGTTACATAAAGTACATTCTTGAACTCTTTTTTGATAAGACTAGCTTCAGACAGCCCAGCCAGTTTTGCATCGTTTTCAATCACTATCGGACAGTTTGCCAGCCGCTCAACATCTGCCTCGATGGGCGCCTCGCTCCACTTCAACGTGCCGTAACCTAAAGCCAGCCCTTTGTCACGGTCCAGCCGGCCAGGAACGGCCACGCAACCAGCGGTGAAATCGTCGCAGCCAAGTTCGGCCAGCGCTGCCTTGCAGTGTTCCAGCCAGGCCTCGTAGTCTTGCGGTGT
>CAZVBA010000027.1:1457-3659 GCA_964625325.1 uncultured Candidatus Saccharibacteria bacterium
CGCCGTAGCTACAACATGGACGAATTGCTGGAAAACAGCCAACTGACCCAACTAAAGTCGGGTGACGTTGTCGAAGGCACCGTTACTACTGTGCGTAAGCACGAGGTTTGGATAGATTTGGGTGCCAACGGTGTCGGCGTGGTCATGCGTCGCGAGATTGGCCACGGCCAGGTCCTCAAAGAGGGCGAGAGCGTTACCACTAGCGTTGTCGACCCGGAACTTGACGAAGGTTATGCGTTACTGAGTATGAAACGGGCCGCCAAAGACCGCGGCTGGGACGAGCTGGAAGAATTGTTTAATAACCGCGACATCTGCGAAGTATCGCCTTATGACGCCAACCGCGGCGGACTATTGGTCGAACTGGAAGGCATCCGTGGCTTCTTGCCGGTATCCCAACTGGCGGCCGGGCACTACCCACGTGTCAGCGGCGCCGATAAAGATGAGATTCTGCAGAAACTTAACGCCTTGGTCGGCCAGAACCTAAAAGTCCGCATTCTGGACATCAGCCGCAAGGACAACAAGCTGATTTTCTCGGAGAAAGAAGCCGTTAAGGACGACATGCAATCCCGGCTGGAAGGTCTGAAAGTCGGCGATACGGTTGAAGGTATGGTAACCGGTGTGATTGACTTTGGCGCTTTCGTCAACGTCGACGGCATCGAGGGCCTAATCCACATTAGTGAAATTTCCTGGGAGCGCGTCGAAGATCCGCGCGACTATGTTAAAACCGGCCAGGACGTCAAAGCCAAGATAATTGCCATCGATAAAGACCGGCTGTCCTTGAGCCTCAAGCAAATGAGCGAAGACCCTTGGCTTGAACAGGTCAAGAAGTTCAAAAAGGGTGACAAGGTTGAGGGCAAAGTGACACGAATCACGCCGTTTGGCGCCTTTGTGCAGCTCAGCCCGGCCGTCGAAGCCTTGGTCCACGTCAGTGAAATGAGCGATGACGAAGGCGTTGATCCCGAGAAACTCTTCCAGCTGAACGAAAAGAAGCAGTTCAAGGTCCTGGACATCGATACCGACGGCCGCAAAATAGCCCTAAGTCTCAAGAACACAAAATAATGATTACCTAAGCATTCGGGCGTTAGGCCCAGAAAGGAGTGTCGAAATGGCTGAAGACAAGACTGAAGATAAGACCGAAGCAAAGACCACCATCGAAATCGAAGACAGCATCACCGTCGGCACTCTAGCCGAGCAATTGTCTATTCCGGTTTCAGCCCTGATTGCTGAATTGATGAAAAACGGCGTCCTGGCGACGGTCAACGAGCGGATTGACTTTGATACCGCCCAGATTATGGTTGCCGAATTAGGTCTAAATATTGAACTGGCCCACAAGAAAGAAGAGACTGAGGCCGCGCCTAGAGTCAAGCGGACTGCCGGCACCGGCGACGCCCGGCCGCCAGTAGTGGCGGTGATGGGACACGTCGACCACGGCAAAACCAGCTTGTTAGACGCCATCCGCGGCGCTGATGTCACCAAGGGCGAGGCTGGCGGCATCACCCAGCACATTTCGGCCTATCAGATTGAGCATCAGAAGCGCAAGATAACTTTCCTGGATACGCCGGGCCACGAAGCCTTTGCCGCCCTGCGTGAGCACGGCGCCCGGGCGACCGACCTGGCCATCATCGTGGTGGCGGCCGATGACGGCGTTAAGCCGCAGACGATTGAGGCTATCCGCTTCGCCCGTCAGGCCGGCGTCAAAATCGTGGTGGCTATCAACAAAATCGACAAGCCCGGTGCCGACGTCAACCGCGTCAAGCAAGAGCTGGCCGAGCAGGAATTATTGGTCGAAGAATGGGGCGGCGACGTCGTAGTTGTCGAAGTCTCGGCCAAGACCAAGCAGGGTCTGGACCAATTACTGGACATGGTGCTATTGGTGGCTGATGTCGAAGAGCTGCGGGCCGACTCTAAGGTCCCGGCCCACGGTATTATCATTGAATCGCACATGGAGACCGGCCGCGGCCCGGTAGCCGTCGCCCTAGTCGAAGAGGGCACTTTAAAGAGCAACCAGTTTATCGTCACCGGCTCTACCTACGCCAAAATCCGCAACTTGGAGTCAACCGATGGCCAGCCGATTAAAGAAGCGACACCCTCGACGCCTGTCGTGGTGACCGGCTTTAAAGTTTTGCCGGAGTTCGGCGACGAGTTTGCGGTCGTAGCCGACGAAAAAGCTGCTCGTGGTCAAGCCGGCCAGGCGGCTACTGA
>CAZVBA010000027.1:3759-9482 GCA_964625325.1 uncultured Candidatus Saccharibacteria bacterium
GCCATCATCTACGGCTTCAATGTTTCGATTGCACCCAGCGTCAAACAACTGGCCGCCCGCGACAAAGTCTCAGTTCGCCTCTACAAGGTAATTTATGAACTGATTGACGACGCTAAGCAGGAGCTCAGCCAACTGCTGCGTCCTGAGATCGTCGAGACCGAACTGGGACGCCTGGTGGTCAAAGGCATTTTCAAAACGACCAAAACCGAAGTTATCTGTGGCGGTGAAGTTACCAAGGGCAAGCTGACCGTACCGTCGCTGGCCAAAGTGATGCGCGGCAAGGAGCAACTGGCCGAAGTGCAGGTGACCAATTTGAAGCGCGGCCCGCAAGACACCAAAGAAGTCGTCGAAGGTGAAATGTGCGGCTTGAGCTTACAGACAACCAGTAAACTGGATCTACAAGAAGGCGATCACATTGAGGTCTTTAAACGCGAGACAATAACCCGTTCACTTTAACCTGAACATTATGGAACAACAGCCACCTAACCCTGACAATACCTCACCCGAAACTGAACCGGAGAAAAAACACGGCCGCAAAAAATTAGAACGCTTATTACGGACCCGACCGCTGTTTCGGTTTGGTGAGCAATTAAATCCGGAAGTCGTTTCCGACGACGCCAAAGCGCCTGAGGTTAAAAAAGGCGGTATGAATGAGCGCTTGCGTACCGTTCTGCGGCGAGTGCTTTTTGGTGAAGTTATCGAGGCTAATTTTGTACGCTCAGAAAAGAAGCCTAGCTCAGATGAAACTGAAAAACCTGAAGCTGAACCATTCGAACATGTTCAACCTGAAGCCAGTCCACCGGAGGCTGCCACTGAACATCCTGAAACTGCCGAAATCACCCCGCCAGAACCGTCTGAAGCTGGCGCTGAGCCTAAAGAAGCACCCGAGAGCAAACCGGTCGGTCCGCCAACACCACCGGAAACACCACCACCTATAACTGCACACACCCCTGAGGGAGGCGGGCCCAGTCCGGCCCACACTGCGGCTGCCGAACACCTGGTGGCGCCGTTTCGAGCCGAAGCGACGCCGCCGCGCACAGAGCGCGTTATTGAACGGACGCGGTCGCGTGGCACCGGCGTTCTGGCGGCGCTGCTTGGTCTAGAATATATCGGTCGTAAGCGCGCTGACCGAAAGATTCGCAAGGATTTTGGTAAAAAGCTGGCTGCCGACCGCAAAGACAATCGCGCCGCCCTAAACCGGACTGATTATGGCGCCCGTAGTACCAAGCAGGAGCTGCACGAAGTCAAAGATCAGCAGCAGTCCTTCGAGAAGCAATTAGCCGAGGCCGAGCGCAACCGGATGAAAACCGCTCAGCCGGAAACAAAAATGCCCCAACCCGAACTACGGCCGGAGCTTCGACCACCGGAAATCAAGATACCCCAGCCCGAAGCCGCTGCCACTGTATTGGCACCAACCGCCGAACAAATTGTCAGGCAGACCGAAGCCCTCAAGCGGCCGGAAGCCGTTTTGCAAAAGGTCGGTGCGGCCGCTGAACAGAACATACCGGTTGAGGCGGTCTACGAGCGCCGCCACGAAATTAAACCGCCAGAACCGTTTGCCGCCGTCGGTGGTGGTGGCAGCGGCGGACCGGGCCAGGCCAATGAACCAATTCTGCTGGCTAACGCTCTAAAGCAGCGCATGGCTGACGAGCAGCGGAGAGTCGCTGCCAGTGCCGGGCTGCCCACCACTTCGCACAGTAAGGCTGAGGAACTATACAAAGCAGCCGTTAAAAGCGGGGTTTGGGGCGCGGTCGCCTTACTTATTTTTATTGCTATTCTGTTTTTGATTGCGCGCGGATAAGGTGTTAGATTACAATACGTTTTAAGGAAAGGACCTGCCGATGTTTAAACTAGACGATAATTTACTGAAAGAACTGGGGCTGGGCACGCTGCCGCCTGAAGAGAAGAACAAGATGCTGGCCCATATCTATGAAACGCTGGAAATGCGGGTTGGTATGAAACTGGCCGAACAAATGAGCAATGAGCAGCTGGATGAATTTGAAGCCTTTATTGATAAGAATGACGAAGCCGGTGCTCTAAAATGGCTGGAAACCAACTTTCCGAATTATAAAGACGTTGTCGGCCAGGAGCTGGACAAACTGAAGCTGGAAGTCAAACAAGCCGCGCCCCAGATCGTGGCCATGAGCCAAGGCCAAGTGCCACCGGCCGCCCAAGCGCAACCGCCAGCAGCTGCTTAGGATTGCATTTCAGCTTTCGTGCATTTGGCTAAACCCAATGCACTTTCGCTTTCATCAATCCTTACGCGTTACCCCAGCGAGAATCCTCTCTCGCTGGGGACCCCTGTTAGTTTAGGTAGCCGCGGCTAAATTCGCTACCGCTCATCTCGTTTTTGCCGGCCGGCTTGAGCCGGTCAATTACCAGGACGCCGTCTCCTGTCTGTACTGACAATTCTTTTTCCTCTGATACATGTGGTTTGCCAATTTCTGTCACCGGTAACCTGTCACCGGTAACCTGTTTTACGTGTGCTTTGGTAATAATAACTTCTTTACCCGCTAGACCAGTGCGTGACTTGGGCCAGTCAATAAAGGCTCTGATTTCGCGTTCCAACTGCTCAGCCGGCTTGGTCCAATCAAGCAGCCCATCGTCCTTGGTCAGCTTGCGCGAATACGAGACGTTGCGGCCGGTAATAGTCTGCGGCGCACCTTGGCGCCGGCCTTCGATATAATTCGGTACCTCGGCCTTTAGTAGCGCGTCGCTAAGATTAATTAAGTGTTTTGTCAGCAGCGGCGTTGTTATGTCGGCGGGCAACTCCAGTTCGCCGTAAGCCAGCAGCGGGCCTTCATCCATCTTTTCGACCAACAGCATTAGGCTGGCGCCGGTCTGTTTTTGCCCGGAGAGGATGGCGAAAGTAATCGGGTCGGCGCCGCGCCACTCGGGCAGGATCGAAAAGTGGCTATTGATAATACCGAGCGGGAAGTAATCGATGACTCCTTGGGAAACGATAATGCCGAAGTCTATCAAAATACCCAGGCGGCTTTTAACGGGTTTAGATGCAAACAATTCATTGAGTTCACGGCCATTGGCCGCAGTCAGGACCGGTAGCTTTAGCTTTTCGGCAACGCTTAGTACCGGCACCTCGCCCCTGTGGTGAGGCGCTCTCGGCTTGGTTATAACAGCTTCAATCGTAAAGTCTTGGGCCAGTAGCTCTAATGACTGGGCGGCCACCGGGCCACTGCCAAAGAACGTTATGCTTGGCCTACGCATCATCCCTCCAAAAAGCCAAAACAAGTGTGGCTTGTTTGTAGGGACTGAATGGCCAGAGATCGCCGTTTTTCTTCGACATCCCTCGTTCGCCGTAGCTCTCTACGACTCGCTCGGTCTGCTCGAAAGAACAGCGATTCTGACCTATTCTGCGTAACCCAAGCTGTTGGTAATTAATTCCAGAGTTTGGCATTGTCTTTGACGTCCTTGTCATAGTCTAACGGCTCCAATTTACCCTCGTCAGTTAGATTAAAGAAACAATCGGGCTTAGTTTTGATGTGGTCAATGAAGACAATGCCGTTGTTGTGGTCTACCTCGTGCTGCAGCAGTCGGGCCATAAAGCCATCCAGCGTCATCCGGAACTCTTTACCGTTCAGGTTCATAGCCTTGACGCGGATTCTGGTGTGGCGCGGTACTCTGCCGTACAGGCTGGTGATGCTCAGGCAACCTTCAAAATCTGACTCAACCTTGCCTTCGTACTTGGTAATAACCGGGTTGATAAAAGTGGTGAAGGTACGGTCGCTTTTATCCTCAAAGTTGTTACGGATAACGACAATACGCAGTGCTACGTCGATCTGAATGGCCGCCAAGGCCACGGCGACCTCGTGCTGGCGGCTGGCTTCCCAGTCCAGCGTGGCGGCCTCCATATCGGCAATCACTTTCTTAACTTCAGTCGTAACCAGGCCGACTTTTTTAGAGCGCTGCCGCAAATGGGAATTGGGTAGAGTGATTATATCCTCTTTGGTTGCTGCCATTCCCAAAAGTATACCGTATCTGTTAACGGTTGCGAAATAAGCCTACAAGAGGTTTGCCGGATCAAGGTCATAAATAACATTGCCGGGTAGCTGAGGAATAAGTTCAATCAGTTGTTTACGGTCGCGGGCCTTGACGACCAGCTGCCATTCGTATTTATCGGCCACTTTTTCATAAAATGCTGGCGTTGGCCCAATTATTTGGACCGGCCGGCCCAGATTTTTAAGCTTAGACGTTAGTTCCTCGGCGGCTTTTTGGGCGCTGCCACGGCTGGCGCGCTTAATGGACAATTTCATCAGAAAGCAAAAGGGCGGGAAGAGAAACGCTTCGCGCTCCTTGAGTTGCTCTTTATAAAACAGCGGCCAATTCCTTTTAATGGCCGCCACGACTGCCGGGCCATCCGGCCGATAGCTCTGAATAATAGCTCGACTCTTACGGTGGCCGCGACCGACTCGGCCGATAACCTGGCTGAGCAGCTGGTAGGTGCGTTCCTCGGCGGTGTAATCTGGCAAGTACAAGCTACTGTCTGCCAATACGACGCCGACGACGCTGAGGCGGGGCAGGTCCAAGCCCTTGGCCAGCAACTGCGTACCCACCAAAATATCGACATCTCCGGCCTTAACGGCCTCATAGTGCTGTTCAAAGCGCTCTGGTTTGGTGCTGTCGCTGTCAAAGCGCTGGATGCGCGCTTTCGGGAACAGCTTAGTCAAGCTATCCATCAGCGATTTGGTACCAAAGCTCTTAAATAACAAATCGCTGCTGCTACAGACCGGGCAGGCGCTCGGTGTTTCATCATGGAAGCCACAGGTATGGCAGCGCATCAGATGGCTGTCGCCATGGTAGGTCAGCGGCAGGTCGCAGCGCGGGCAGAGAGCTTGCCAACCGCAGTTTTGGCACATCACCAGCCGGGCCGTACCGCGCCGGTTCAAAAAAATGAGCGATTGTTCACCGTTGGCCAGCGATTGCTCAATTGATTCAATTAAAACATTGGATAGGTGGGCAGAGCGGGTCAGTTGCGATTTGTCGCGTAGGTCGACAACTTGCAGCGAAACGTCGGCCGGTTTACCGGTGGCCAGCTCGGTCATGCGGACAATCGGCGCGGCTTTGGCCTCGGCCAGATAGTATTCGGCAATGGTTGGTGTGGCCGAACCTAGCACCAAGCGAGCCTGTTGCTGTTTAGCCAAGTAGCCGGCCACCCGTACGGTTTGATAATACGGCGCTTGCTCTTGCTTATAAGCCGGCTCGTGAAACTCATCAACCACAATCAGTCCGAGATTATGAAACGGTACAAAAAGGGCCGAGCGCGGCCCGACTACCACCATAGGTGTTGGCGACGTTAACACCGACAGCCAGACGGCTCGGCGTTGAGCATCACCGAGCGTGGAATGTATGACCAGCACTGGGTGAGTAGGCAGGGCTGTTTGAACGGCTTGGACCAGTTGGGGGGTTAGACTGATTTCCGGCGTCAATATTAGGACAAAGCGGCCGTTTTTAAGCTGCTCGGCGGCCAGTTCGGTATAGACTCTGGTCTTGCCGGTGCCGGTCTCGCCATGTAGCAGGATAGTACCAGTTTTAAGATGAGAAATTTTGGTCACGGCTGCTTTTTGGTCAGCCGTCAGCGGCGGTGGAGGTGCGGCCTTGGCTGGCTTTTTGGGTAAGGTTGGCAGCTTAATTTTTTGCGGCAGACTGGCTGGCAAAAACAGCTGAGCCAACAAACCGAGTGGCGCTGGATAATAAACCTGCAACCA
>CAZVBA010000028.1:0-9056 GCA_964625325.1 uncultured Candidatus Saccharibacteria bacterium
GACATGACTCTAGCCGGGTTTCCCCATTCGGACATCTCCGGATCAAAACATATTTGGCTGTTCCCCGGAGCTTTTCGCAGCTCATCGCGTCCTTCATCGGTATAGTATGTCAAGGCATCCTTTGTGTGCGCTTGAGTAACTTTTTACGAAAGTAACTAATGAGACACCTGCAAGCAGGCTTCTCATAGTTGCTTGTGCAATTGACTAGTTATTGGTACGCACCACTGTTCCGCAAGGAATTGGGAGCAGGATGTTTCGCAATAGCCGTTTGTCTTCAAAAAATTACATATTTGCTCGTAAAAACAAATATGAATTGCATTCTCTTCTCTAATGTGACCAAATTTTTAAACTGCTAAACTCCAGGCACTCTTCACTTGTATAAATGAATCGTACTTGCCTTGAGTTTATGTTTGAAGC
Source organism: uncultured Candidatus Saccharibacteria bacterium (assembly GCA_964625325.1). Taxonomy (GTDB): domain Bacteria; phylum Patescibacteriota; class Saccharimonadia; order Saccharimonadales; family CAYVSP01; genus CAZILM01. The sequence goes on from CAZVBA010000028.1 coordinate 418, forward strand.
CGTAGACTCTTGTTGGATGCCTCTTACCTAAACTCAAAGTAACTTCGTTAGTCTAGCACAATAAAACAGAGGCGGTCAAGCATTAGTTGTAGCTATTTTTGCTACAGCTTTATATCCTTACGGAAATACTGCTTGGCCGCCCCAAAATGCTTTTAGTGTTGTGTTTGGTATTTGTTGATTGCTTGGACTACCTTGCTATCACCCTTTAGGTTCTCCCAGAACAGCATTTGGTCGTTTGCAATGTACATCTTATCCTCTGGGCCATGCAGCTCATTACCGAGCTTCGCCAGCGATACCTGCGAGTTGGGACTAGTGCTGCCCGATGCGCCCTGCAGGTTGTTACCCTGTTGTACCTGCAAGTAATAAATATCCTTAATCGTCACATACTTATTATTAAGATCAGCTAGCTTGCCAAAGTAAACCTGTCCATTAGTAAGGAAAACCGCTTGGAACTCACTTTTATTGATGTTCTTATTCTCGTTCACTAAAGGTTTACGAGCCATAAAGAAGCTGCCGGCTAGAAGCAACACAATAATTACAACTAAGATTCCGCCCCATGCCATCATCCGCTTACTGGTTCGGCTGCCGCCAGCTGGACTATCAGCGCTGTTAGTTGCAGCTTTTTTGCCACTATCTACTCGTTGTTCTGTTTGCATATCCATACAGTCACCCCCTTTTATTCCCTTATCTGACAGTGTATGAAAGATAAAATCAAAACACAAGTGCTATTGACGGCTCACCCCAACCACAACACCACAAACCTTAGGGCTACCAAAGATCCCGAAAAAGGTGCCAAAACTGTCAAGCCTTTTTTGAGTATTCAGCTGTGGATAAGTTGGAGTTTTTTATGGGCCTTTCCGTGCGATTCAGCAAGTTGTTCATTTTTTTCCAAAAATAACAGAGGTAAAAAATAGCGCCGTACAACAAGTGCTTCGTTTCAAAAAACTATGAGTAAGTTTTGTTATATATAAAAAAAGACTACAATATAGGCAGGTTTCAGTGAACAAAAAATAGAAATAAAAAACATGAATCCCTCTGGCGGATCAGATACTGATCAAGACCAATTACATTCTGTTCGCCCTGTAGCACAGCAGGGCCTGACTTTTGACGCACTGAACGCTGCTGTACAGACCACCGGCAGCCTTGACGCTGATTTTGACGCCAACAGAATGCTCAATGCTACAGATGAGGCAAAAGCTAAACGACGGCTCTTGACCAATGAGGCGTCCAAAGCCCGCTTCCGCCTAGTTAGATTTATCGTCGTGGGACTGTTGATCCTTGGTAGCGTTCTGTTCATCCTCCTCCATCAAAGCACCAAGAAGAACCTTGCCAGCCAAGAGAGCGACATCAAGAACCGTTACGCGGTGACTTCCCTGCCTATCGCCGACATTGGCAGCGACTACCCAGGCCTTTCGGTACAAGGTACGCAAACCCTGAGCATCAACGGCCAGCTAAATGTTAATAACTCTTTGGTTTTAATGCCGACCGCTCAGCCCAAAACAGGTTTAGCGGGTCAGCTGTACTACGACCAGACCAGCAATAAATTGTCATATTACAATGGGAGCACCTTTGTTGATCTGTTAACGGGCGACAAATTAGTAAACAGCCTAGGTGGCGCTAACGGCAGTGTGGCTACAGGTAACGGCCTGTCAGTTACCGGGAATACTTTGAATAACTCGGGCGTGCTAACCATTCAGGGGCAAAGTGGCAACGTATCACTAGTAGCCGGCACCGGTATTGCCGTAAATGGCACTACGCTCAGTAACAGTGGTCTCTTAAGCTTAGGTGGCCAATCAGGTGATATTGCATTAGGCACCGGCCTAACCCTGAGCGGTAATACTTTAAATGCTCAAAGCGGTATCCAAAGCCTATCAGCAGCCACCAATAACGTAACGGTTACCGACCTGGGTGGCGGCACTTGGTCTATCGGCGTCAGCGTTTCGGGTGGCGGCGGGTCCGGTACCGTCGCCAGTAGTGGTGGCACTGTTGGAAAACTGGCTTATTTTGCCGGTGTACAAGAGATCGAAGATTCATTGGTGAGTCAAAGCGGTGGGATTGTCACTATTGGTGGCAATTTAAGTGTTACTGGAGGTGTTACGCTAGGTGCTCCACTGACAGTGTCTAATGGAGGCACCGGAGCCACCTCTGCTGCTGGTGCGCGCACCAGCTTAGGCGCAGCGGCAAGCGGTACCAATAGCGATATCACCTCGCTTACTGGCCTCACCACCGCCCTATCTGTTAGCCAGGGTGGCACCGGTGTTGGTGTTTTGCCTACTAACAGCGTCCTAGTTGGCAATGGCACCAGCGCCTTTTCTGGCATCACCAGCGGCAGCGCTGGACAATGTTTAGTTTCTACCGCTGGCGCACCTAGTTTCCAGACCTGCCCTGGTAGTGGTGGCGTGGCCAGCGTAAACAGCTTGACCGGCGCGCTAACGATCGCCGGCGTCTCTGGTGGCAGCGTTACTTCGGCCGGCAGCACAATCACCCTAAACGACGCTACCTCAGCCGTAAAGGGTTTGGCCAGCTTCAACAGCGCCGACCTAACCGTTACCAGTGGCAATGTTGATACGGTGCAAGGCATTGCTACCACTTCTACCCCGACCTTCGGTCAGCTGACCCTAACTTCTGCTCAAGCCACCAATGATATGTTGGTAGTCAATAATACCAACACCGGTGCCACCGGCAACCTATTGAATCTGAAGCTGAACGGCTCTAGCAAGTTATCGGTTAGTCCTGCTGGCAGCGTCACTTTAAGCGGTACGGTTAATGGTCAGACCATTGGCTCGGCCACCAACTTTACCGGTACCGTGGCCGTTGGCAGTACTTTGACGGTTAATACCATTACGCCTACTAGCTCGCTAGTCATCGGCGTTGGCACCCAAGCCTTCACCTTGCAGGGCGGCGCTACGAGCACAATTAAAGCTGTAAACGGTGCAAATGCTACAACAATCGGCTTCCAGTCACCTACTGCGAACGTCACCTACAACTTCGCCACCGCTGTAGCCGGCAGCTACGATGTCTGTACTACCGCCGGCAACTGTGTGGGCGTAGGCGGCGGCGTAACGAGCCCTGGCGGCACTACTAACGCTCTGGCTAAATTTACCAGCAGCAATGCCATCGGTAACTCCATCATCAGCGACAACGGATCGACCGCCACCATCTCGGGCACACTGGCAGTAAACACTATCACTCCAACAGCAGCTCTAACCGTCGGCGCCACTAGCCAAAACTTGACGCTGCAAGGTGCAGGCGTCACCGTAAGCGATACAGCCGGTGGCATCACCAACAGCTTGGTCTTTGCTACGCCATCGGGTTCAAACAAGACCATTACCCTGCCTAACGCCAGTGGCACGGTGGCCGTTTCGGCCAGTGGCCCCATCAGCATAGACGCGGCCGGCAACCTTTCCTGCCCTACTTGTCTGACCAGTGGTGGCGGTGGCGGCAGTGCCGGTGTTTCCAGTCTTAACAGTGCTACAGGCGCGCTGACACTGCAAGGCGTATCGGCTGGCAGTATTACTACGGTAGGCACCACTATTACCGTTAACGACGCCAGCAGCAGCACCAAGGGTCTAGCCAGCTTTAATGCCACCAACCTGACCGTAACTAGCGGTAGTGTTAATACGGTGCAGAACATCGCGGTTACAGCCACGCCAACATTCGCCGGCTTAACACTAAGCTCGGCACTGACTGTTGCCAACGGTGGCACAGGAGCAGCTACTGCGGCGGGTGCGCGCACCAACCTTGGCGCTGCGGCTAGTGGCGCTAACAGCGATATTACTTCACTGGCCGGCCTGACAACGGCCCTCAGTGTCCTTCAGGGTGGCACTGGCGCTACCGGCCTGACTGCTAATGGTGTACTTATTGGCAATGGTACCAGCCCCGTCAGCAGCGTCACCGGCAGCAATGGCCAGTGTTTAATGGTAGTTGCTGGCACGCCAGCCTTTGGCACCTGCCCCGGCAGCGGTAGCAGCCCCGTGACTAGCCTAGACGGCCTCACCGGCGCACTAACTATCAACAACAGCACCGGTTCCGGCAGCGCCATCACTATCAACAATGCGGCCGCAGATGGCACAACTAAGGGTATCGCCACCTTTAATGGCACTAACTTTAAAGATAACGGCGCTGGCGTCATTAACACCATCCAGGATATTGCCACGAGCGCTTCCCCATCATTCGCAGGCCTAAGCTTGGGAACCGCATTGAGCCTAGCAAACGGCGGTACGGGTGCAACGGGTGCTTCCGGCGCTCGCACCAACCTTGGCGCTGCGGCTAGTGGCGCTAACAGCGATATTACTTCACTGGCCGGCCTAACCACTGCTCTATCCGTTAGCCAAGGTGGTACCGGCCTGACAGGCCTAACCGCCAACCAGCTGCTTGTTGCAGGCAGCACAACAAGTATTACGCAACTTGCCAATGGCAGCAGCGGTCAGTGTCTAGTCAGCAACGGTGCTGGTTCAGCCCCTAGCTTCCAAACCTGTACCGGTGCTGGTGGTGTCAGTAGCTTAGACGGTCTAACCGGTAGCATCACTATTGCCAACTCTACCGGCAGCGCTGGCACTATCACCATTGCTAACGCGGCCGCAGATGGCACAACTAAGGGTATCGCCACCTTTAATGGCACTAACTTTACTGCTAGCAGCGGTGTCATTAACACTATTCAGAACATCAACAGTACTGCCACCCCGACCTTTGGTAGCATCACCATTTCTAGCACCATAAACGCCAACACCCTCACACCAAGCAGTTCACTTATTGTAGGTGCTACAACACAAAGCTTTACCCTGCAAGGCAATGCCAGCAGCGTCATCACTGCTACCAGTGGTAGTTTTGCTACTAGTGTTGGATTTGCAGGCACACCTACCGGCGCTGTCCGATACAATTTTGACCAAGCCGCCACACCAGGAACCTACACAGTTTGTACAACAGTTGGTAACTGTGTGGGAGCTGGCGGTGCCGTAACCACTCCTGGTGGCAGCACCAACGCAATCGCTAAGTTTACTGCCGGGCAAACCTTAGGCAACTCCGGCCTCAGCGACGATGGCACCAACATCACCACCACCGAAAAAGTTGGTATTGGCACCACCACACCAAGTGAACAGCTTGATGTAACCGGCCAGATCCCCACTTCTTCAATCGGCAACGCCTCAACCAGTAGCACGCTTACCTACGATGTGGCTGTTGCCGGCAAGTACGCCTACACAGCCTCGTATGGTGACTTTGACACGTGGGACATCACCCGTCCAACCAACCCTATTAAGCTGGGCACACTTGCACTGAGTAGTGGTGTCGTCAACATCAAAGTCAGCGGCAAGTACGCCTTTGTCTGGAATGGCACTACCAACCAGGTGTATATCATCAACATTAGCAACCCGGCTAGCCCATCACTGTCGGCTACTATTGGCAGCTCAACTACTGTTGGTACGCTAAACCAAGTTAACGCCGTTGCCGTCCAGGGTCGCTATCTGTACATTGCCGCCTCAGTGCCTGGCACTAACTACATTTTGGTGTACGACATTTCCAGCCCGAACAGCCCACAGTACCTTGGCAACATATCTGAAGCTCAAGGTGTGGACGCGCTAGCCATCCAAGGAACCTATCTGTATGCAACACTCGCCGCTACGGGCCTGCAAATTGTCGACATCAGCAACCCGGCTAGCCTTGTTAACAAGGGTTCGCTAAGCACTGCGCAGGTCAACACAGTAGTAGTGCAAGGCCGCTACGCCTATCTTGCTAATGGCACCACCCTGCAAGCAGTGAACGTTTCAAACCCCAATTCCCCTGTCAGCGTCAGCACTGTTACGCTTGATAGCTCAGAGTCCAACATGACACTGCAGGGCAAATACATGTACGTAGCCATCAGCACTTCGCACGAGCTACAAGTAGTTAATATCTCTAACCCCGCCTCCATGAGCATTACGGGCACGACTGCAGCTGGTACCGAAGTCCGCTCGATTGCTCTGTCCGGAAACTATGCCTACGTAGCCGACTACACCAACGGCAAGCTACTGGTGTACGACATGGGTGGCGCCGCAATCCAGCTGTTGCAGGTAGGTAGCGCCACTGCCAGTTCCCTGGACGTCAGCGGTACCTTGCAGGTTGAAGGCAGCGCCAGCTTCGCGGGCGGTCTGCGTGTCAACCAGGGCTTTAGCGTTGACGGCAACAGCAGTATCCAGGGCGCCCTCCAGATCCAGAACAGCAGCGGCGTTTCACTCCTAAACGCTGACACCGTTAATAGCCAGGTTACTCTTGGCACCGCCAGCTCGCTAGCCGGCAAGCTCGTTTTTTACAACGCCTCCAACAGTAACTCCATTACATTCCAGGCCGCTACCTCAGGATCAGGCAACAACATCCTAACCATTCCAAACGAGACTGGAACAATTTGTACAACAGCTACCATTGTTTGTAGCCTCCAAACTGCTTACACCGCCTCCACGGGTGGTTCAAATGCAGTACCAACTATAAAGCTCATCAACTCAATCGCCGATATCAACATTCAGGACTCTGATACCGGCCTAGGCGGCAACTTCTTAAGCTTGCGGGCTAAGAACGCCAGCGGCCTAGGCAACGTCGTGTTTGGATTTGCCGTACAGGGCCAGTTCTTCGAGAAGCCCACCACCGATAGCACCACCGTGGCTCAGATTGAAAATGCTAGTGGCAATACCCTGTTCGCCATCGATAGCAGCGGTGGTAATGTCAACATTGGCTCTACTGGTGGAGCAAGCGGTGGTACCGGCACCGCCTTTAACGGCACAACTACCAACATTGAAAACTCGCCAACTGCTAACACGGCAACTAACATCGGCAGCATAGCGCAGAGCTCCGGAACTGCCACTATCAACATTGGCTACACCAACATCAGCGGCGGCGGCTCGATTGTCAACATTGGTTCCGGCTCAGGCGCCAGTAGCGGCACCACCACCGTACGAGCTAACGGTGCCCTAACCTTAAGTGGTGGTACCTTTGGCCTGACCAGCGGCAACTTCAATGTTTCGACCGCAGGTGCGGTGACCCTAGCCGGCGGACAATCAACCGACATCACTACCGCTACCGGCACTACCGCCGCTAACATGACCATTCAGGGCGGTACCGCCAGTGGAGCTAGCAACGCTGGCGGCAATGTTACTATCCTCGGCGGAACAGCCGGCAGCGGCGGCACGAACGGCGTAGTAACCTTGGGCGGCTTTAGTAGCACGAGCAAGGTTGAAATTAAGAGTAATTCCGTCAACATCGCCGTTGGCAGTACTGCAAACGCCGGCATTAACATTGGATCAAGTACAAGTAACGGCTCAACCATCAGCATCGGTACCGGCAACACCGGCGCTAGCAGTACTACTAGCGTAACTATTGGCAGCACTGGCTTGGCCGCCGACGCAGTCACCATGCAGGCCTCTGGCATTTCCGAAAAAGTGCTTGGCAACGGTATCACCGTCAAATCCAGCACCACCGCATCTAACGCCTTTGTGATTCAAGACGCCACCAACGCCGCAATCACCGTTAGCACCAACAACATTGCCACCGGCTGGAACGCCGCTAACGCTAGCCTGGATGTCGCTAAAGACTCCGGCACTGGCCGCTCTATTAACGCTGCCGGCACCATTAACGCCAGCGGTGCTGACTATGCCGAGTACTTTACCCAAGCTACCCCGGGCCGTTTGAGCGCTGGTGATGTGGTTTGTCTAACTGGCAACAACACCGCCGAGCCTTGTGGCGCGGCCAGTGGCAGCACTTCCCTGATCGGTGTCGTTTCCAGCAACGCCGGCTACGTCGGTAATGACATCTATGATGCCGCCCACCCCGACCGCACCGCCCTGGTTGGTTTGATTGGACAGATCAAGGTAAAGGTATCGACCGCTAATGGTACAATTCACGCCGGCGACGCTCTGACACTTTCCGGCACTACCGGTGTTGCTGTCCGTGCTACCCAGGCTAGCATGACGCTTGGTACTGCCATGGAAGACTACAGCGGCACTGAAACCGGCATGGTGCTCGCCTACGTCCACATCGGCTACTACGACCCAGTAGGCCTGCAATCAAACGGCGTCAGCCAAGGCTACGTACTACAACAAGCTGACGCTACGCTAGCCACGCTGACAGCTAATGCTGCAACTGTTACTAACCTTACGGTAACCGGTACGGCCACCATTGCAACGCTAAAGGTTGTCACTACCCTTTCTACGGCCGATATAGCCATCAGCGGACATATCGTTACGAGTGGTGCCACACCGACTGTTATCTTAGGCGCCACCGCCGGCACAGGTTCAACTATGACAATTAGCGGAACTGACACTAGCGGCAAGCTTACCCTTACCCTAGGCACTGGCGCCACTACTGGTGACATCCTTGATCTCACCTTCGCCAAGGCTTACGCTAGCGCGCCAAATGTAGTCATATCTGCCGGCAACGGTAACGCTGCTAAGGTACAACAATTCGTTACCCCTATCGCAACCGGCTTCAGTTTGAACACTGCCGCAGCTGATGGCCTAGCAGCTGGTCAGACATACATCTTCTACTACCACGTCATCCAATAGAGCGTTCGCAATCAAAAAGCGCACAAAAAGAAAAAACACCGCAATAATCGGTGTTTTTTCTTGGTGGGCGATGAGGGACTCGAACCTCCGACCTCGTCATTATCAGTGACG
>CAZVBA010000029.1:0-8355 GCA_964625325.1 uncultured Candidatus Saccharibacteria bacterium
AATAGCTCCGTCCTAAGGAGAAGCTAGAGGTTCGACTCCTCTCGGGGGCACCAGGTTTAGCTAGTCATGTGTTTTTGGTGGACGGTTTCATAATTGTGCAGTTCGTCGGCATCAAACCAGATAGGTATCTCGTGCTCGGCCTCTTCTTTATTGCCTGAGGCGTGCACCAAATTCTTGATTGTCCGTTTGCCGGCATTAGCCAGCGCCGAAGAATCAAACGAATAGTCACCGGTAATAGTGCCGGGTTGGGCCGCTGAGGGCAATGTAAAGCCGCGGATTTTGCGGACGGTTTCAATCGCATGCGGACCTTCCAGTACGGCCGCGATCACCGGGCCTGATTTCATAAATTCCACCAACCATTCACGGACTTGCAGCCCAATCTTATACGCATCAGCGTGCCCAAATACTTCTGTGGCGTCCATATTCAGCTCTTTGTAATTATCTAATGTCTTATGTCCCATGCCTTCTATGAATTCATGTCGGTCGGTTGGGTAATGCTTAGTTAGCCTCTCGTCCTCAGGCACCAGCATCTTCATAGCGATGAATTTCAGACCAACTTTTTCAAATCTGGAAATAATTTCACCGACAATCCCGCGTTGCACGGCATCAGGTTTCAGAATAATGAGAGTTCGTTCCAATTCAATTCCTTTGTTATTTGGTTTTATTCTAACAGATACAAACCGCTGTTACCAGCGCGTCGCACAATGTTACAATAAGGTTATGTTGTTAGCAAAAGCTAAAACCGACTTTTTGGAATATTTGGAAATCGAGCAAAACCGTTCCCAGAAAACGATTCGCAATTATGACCACTATCTAACACGGTTGATTGATTTTGCCGGCGAGATTAAGGTTAGCGACATCGACGCCGAGCTCATCCGCAAGTGGCGGCTGTGGCTGAACCGGTTGGGCACCAATACTAGCGACGAGCTGCAGTCTTCGACCCAGAATTATCATCTGATTGCCCTGCGCAGCTTTTTGAAATACTGCGCTAAGCGCGATATTCCGGCCCTGACGGCCGATAAAATCGAGCTGGCCCGTACCCGCCGCAAGCAAGTTACCTTCCTCACCCCTGAAGAAGTTGAACGCGTCTTTATGGAAGCCGATACTTCGACCTTGGCCGGGCTGCGCGACCGGGCTATTCTTGAGCTGCTTTTTTCATCTGGGCTGCGCGTATCGGAGCTAGTCGGCCTGGACCGCGACCATATCAACCTCAAGCGGCGCGAGTTTATGGTACGCGGCAAGGGCCAAAAAGACCGGCCGATATTTATTAGTCCGGAAGCCGCCGCGGCCATTCAAAGCTATTTAGATAAACGGACTGATAATACCAATCCCCTCTTCATCCGTTTTGCCGGCAATAAACAGGTCGACCTCAGCGGCAATTTTCACCGCTTGACGGCTCGCAGTGTCCAACGAATGGTTAGCCGCTATGCTCGACTGGCCGGCATCACTAAACACGTCAGCCCGCACACCCTACGCCATTCCTTTGCAACCGATTTGCTGATGAACGGCGCTGATTTACGTAGTGTCCAAGCCTTACTGGGCCACTCCAACATCGCCACCACCCAAATCTACACCCATGTAACAGACCCGCATCTAAAGGCCGTTCACCAGAAGTTCCATCGCCATCACGCCGATTAGAAATTACGGATTCAATATATCGCAGGCCGGCACGTTAGACGGATTACCAACAGCGGCGAAGGTAGTGGCATCAATCTGAACGCGCTTACAGATGGTATCGCCGGATTGGATAGCAAAGTCCGGTATATTACTGCTGCTGCCAACGGGTATTCGCACCTGGATTCGGCGCAGTATATCATTGGCCTTACCGGTGGCGTCGACCACCACTTGATCGCCAACCAGGTTGACCGGTCCAATACCGTTTGAAGCCGTAATAGTAATATTACTAGCGCGATACAGTGACCGCAACTTCAGGTAGACCTGTGTTTCATTGCTGCCAAGGTTGATGGTCACACTGCAATAAGCCGGTGTCTTAGTGGTCAAACAGCCACCGCTAGCAATGGCACCGCTATCACTCGGCGAGAAGGTCAGCGGATTTTTGGTGACAGCGGCTGCCGGATACAAGAAGGCAGTCATGACGTTGGCGTCTAAGTTGTCGCGATTACCGGTGAGAAAAACCGAGCCTTTCAGTATGTCGGCCCGTACGACACCGGTTGTGCAGGGCCAGATGAGCGCCAGGTTGCTATTATCAGCCGGCTTAAACTCACCTACGGTAGGACAAAACGTATTATTGGTCGGATCCTGCCAACTGATGACTATCTGATTAATAGTTCCTAGTGACGGCTGGACCAAGACAACCTTGGAATGATCGATCGAAAGGGGCTGAATAGTCAGGTTACCAGGTGCCGGGTTGATCATCAGACAGGTATATTTTACGTTATCCGTACCATCAATCTTATCTATATTAAGGTTGCCGGTGTCGGTTTTAATCAGGCCGGTGAAAGTAGTGCAGTCCGTAGTGGTTGGCGGGGCGTGCCTTTTTAGATATTGAGTGGCGTCATTGATGCCTGACTCGGCGGCATAAAAAGCTTGGGTGCTTAACTGGTCATCAAGTGATTGGCGCTGTTCGCGACGGGACAATCTGGCAAAGCCGATGACAATTAAACTTATAATTAACATGATAATAAGCGTAACTAGTATTGAAGCTAGTCCGCGTTGGTCGCTGTTTAGTTTAGATTTTGCTTTAGCCATTACAATTTTGCCTTCACTCATTATATACGCTTTTGGATGGTTGTCTGTAGCTCGGACACAGCACAGAATTGGCTGCCGGTCGACAGTGTCTTGCAAGTTAGATCAGTCGGGTTGGTTATGTGGGGGTCGGTTACGCCGGAGCTACAGTCACCCGCTGTTGGGCTACAGATGTAGCTGTCGTCTCCGGCCACCACCCTGACAGTTACAGTATACAAACTGGTACTCGGCGTCGATATTTGCAGGTTGACCAGGCGCATATTGTTGCCCATCAATTCAACGGCGCCGGCTACTGGCGCAGTCAGGTCGGCCGGGCCGGCGCTGGAACAGGTTGCCGGTGAGTCCTTAATTAGAACATGGGCCACTTGGTTACCAGTCGGATTATCGGCTAGTTGTTTATTGACCTGGTAGGTAAAACGGTCATTATTAACACAGAAGTGGTACTTGCCGCCGCCATCGGAAGTTATGGTAACCGGCACACTGCTGCCGCTAAATTGAATATCGCGGGAAATGCTATCCATAATAGTGCGAGCGGTTTGCTGAGTGCGGCTGGTAGTGATGCCCTTGTAGTAAATTCGGGCAATCTGAATCAAGCCCGTGCTTAGCAGTAACAGAATTATGGAAAAGACCAGCGTAGCAATCAACAGCTCAATTATGGTGAAGCCGGATTGGCGCTGCGTGCTCATTGCGTTACCCGGTAATAGATAATTAATTCTTCTTTACCAGCGTCGTTGCCACCGCCACCACTACGCAACCAGCGCGCCCGCACAGTGTAGACATTACTGGCCTGAGTGATAGATAAGTTGTAGCCGCCCGGTATGGCGCCGGGATTACAATTGGTGTACTTACTGAAGTCATCGGCGCTCAGATTGGTGTTGGGCGTACCAACCGGCAAAGGCTGAATAGTGCCATCAGCTTTGTAGCAAAAACCAGCCGGCTGGGCCAATGCTTTGGCGGGATCGGCCCTAACCTGCTCCAACTGAGCCTCAGTGTATTTTAGGGCTTCGCCGCGCTCCTGAGACGCCCGGTTGGCATTAAGGCTCTTGTTGGAGGTAATGTAAGCACCAGCCAGCACCGAGCCGACTACCACAATCGCTACGAGTACCTCAACAATGGTGTCGCCGCTATTATTAAGTCGCCATTTCATGGGCAGACTCCGTCATTGACGACCAGCGAAGTTGTCAGTTGGCGATTGTTGGTACCGATGTTAATAAGGCCGTATTGGTTGGTGCCGCCGCTTTGGAAGCAAATCGTTACTCCCCCATCCGGCGGGTCTAAGAAATTAGCGCCCTGAATGTTAGTAACGGCTGTTGATGCAACATTATTGGCGTCAGAAGTACCGATATTCGGTGGCGGCAGCGAAGCAATCGGCATCAGCTGGGCCGACTGCGAGCCAGAATTCAAATTAGTGCCCGTATAAGCCGGCAGCGTGCTAATAAAAGCCACCGTATTGATGTTTTGCGCTACGCCAGCCTTGGTGAAGTACATTCTGACGGCTTTAAGACCATACAGCAGGTTGCCACTTTCGGTCGCATCAGCACCAGCCACAGTATTGGGATAGGCAATAGCCGCCGGCTTGGCGTCAACTATCCTGGTGACATCTTGGCCATTGTATTGCCGCTCGCCGGCAATGTTATAGATATTAAAAGCCGTCTGGTCATTGTTAACAGCAAACTGGATGGCTCGCCCCAGAAAAATACAGTCTGGGTTCTGCCCCTGATTATTAGCGCCTAGTGTGAACTTCGGCCCGCCATTAGCTATTGGGACAGCGCATGTAAAGTTATTGGTGTTAAAGTAGTAGCCGGCCGATACATTGGTGATAATGTCTCTAATTTTGGAGTCAATTTCGTTAATCGACTGTGTGAATTCCGTCCGGCGCTGTTGACCGGCTATGGTCAGCATTACGGCCGCCAGCAACGCACCGGTTACGGCCAAAACTATCATAACCTCTACTATGGTAAATCCGCTGACGTAGCGGCGGGCATTTGACCCCTGTATCATAACCGTTAGTATAGCATAAGCAGATTAGCAATCAGAAGGTAAGAATTGCTTTTAATGTCTTGGGTGCAGACTGTTAGTAGCTAAATTATTAGCAGGCGCTGTTTATACCAATTGATAACAGCCTGGCCAAATAAGCGAACGATTAGGGTGGCCAAAATCAGAAACGGCCCAAACGGCAGCCGCGTCTGTCGGTTGGCTCGACCGGTCGCCATCAGCGGTATGGCCACGACGCTGCCCAGCGCGGAGGCCATAAACAGCATCAATACGGCCAGCGCCGGACTGCCCAACAGCAGACCCAATAAACCACCTAACTTTACATCACCGCCACCAATCCAACGGCCACTGGAAATCTGAAATAAGATGTAAAACAGGCCGCCACCCACCCCCAAACCAAGGACTGATTGCCCTAGTGACGACACACCGCCGTGAAAAAAGATGGACACGGCGATAGCTTGTGTCGCAGCCAAGGCCACCAAGGGATAGGTAACTTTATCGGGCAGCAGGTACCAACGCAAGTCATAGACCGCCAAGCCCAACAAGCCTACCGAAAAAACCAACCAGAATATAAAGACTGTTATACCCCTGTTATCAAAGCTCAGCGGCCAATATAGATAAGACAGCACAAATAGCAGTGGAGTCAGCAACTCAACCAATGGGTTATCGTCTATCTTTTTATGGCAGTAGCGGCACCGGCCCTTTAAACTGAGCCAAGAAAAAACCGGTATAAGGTCCTTAATCGCCAGTTCATGATGGCAATGCACGCACATACTGCGGCCTTTTGTCATCGACCATTCGGCTTTTTGTTTTTTGCTTTTTGACTTCGCTTGCTTGTGCAAACGCCAGACCAGCGCATTAATAAAACTGCCGAAGCATAGGCCCAATAGGATAAGAACGAGCAAGATCATTACGTTTGATAGTAGCACAAGCGTAACCAAACTTTACGAAGAATGGGGTTAGCTATCTTGGCAGCGCAGTGTGGCCGTTTCATTGGTCCAGGTAGCAGCTATCTGGCGAGTGGCGCCGGCAATGGCCTTGCCTATATTAGCGGTGTCGCACTTAGCGCCAGTGTAGACGACCATGGTGTCAACAGTGGTGCTATTGGTGGCCACAGCCGGAGCCGCAGCAACCGTTACGTTGGCAATTTGGAAGTAGGCCGGCGTACCAATGGCGGTTTGGACATTAACACTAGTTACTTTGGTAATGTCATTGGAATTATTGGCCAGAACCTCTTGAACAGCCCCCAGCGCCCGGCCGGCGTCGCGACCGCGTTGCGTATTACGACTGTTACGGTTCAGAGCCGGTACGGCCAAGAAGACGATTAACATGATTAGACCGGCAATCGCTAGCACGATTAAGACTTCGATGATGGTGAAGCCTTGGCGGCCAATTAGATAGGACGTACGCGGGGATATTACTGCATGATAGGTGGTTTGTTTATTCATGGTTCATTTTAAGTTAATAGCAACACGTGGCCCGGTGCACCGCTGGTGCAACTCAAGGCCACGCATTATCAAGCGTTCCTAGCTATCTTGGCATCTGAGGACAGCGGCTTCGGCGGTCCAGGTAGCTGCCATTTGGCGGGTAGTACCAGCAATGGCTTTGCCGACGTTGGCTGGGTCGCATTTCGCACCGGTGTAGAGAATCAGGGTGTCGATGGTTGTGGCATTGGTAGCAACAGCTGGTGCTGCCGCAACTGTTATGTTGGCAATTGCGAAGTAAGCTGGGTTGCCAATCGCAGTTTGGACATTTGCACTGGTAAGTTTTGTGATATCACCGTTGTTATTATTCAAAACTTCCTGGGCAGCCCCAAGCGTCCGGCCGGCGTCATTAGCCCGCTGGGTGTTACGGCTATTACGATTCAAAGCCGGTACGGCCAGAAATACGATTAACATGATGAGTCCGGCAATGGCCAGCACGATTAAGACTTCGATAATAGTGAAGCCTTGGTTAGTTTTTCTTAATTGTTTTAGCATTTGGTAAATGCCCCCCTTGGTTTATTGAATTATGCTTATGCTTCAAATATTACGGCTTTACACCTAAAAAAGCAATCAGTTTTCCACTCCTAGTGAACTAACGTCTTTCCGGCTAGGCCATAGATGGGTAGCAGCACGGCCGCCACGATGATGAACGCCACAACCCCGAGCACCACCATAAGTACCGGTTCTATAACGGTTGAGATGGTCTTAATCTCATTATCAACTTCGTGTTCGTAATAATCGGCCGTTTTGGTGAGCATTTGTTCAATCGCGCCGGATTGCTCGCCGACCTTAAGCATATTAGGGACCAACTCGAGGAAATTAGGGTCGCCTTCAAGCGATTCGGACAAGGCCTTGCCGCCTTTGACTTTCTCGGTAGCCACCTTAATCGAGTCGCTGATGTGAACATTATTTATGGCAGCGGCCGTAATTTCGAGCATTTGAATCAGCGGTACCCCACTGGCGACCAACGTGGCACCGGTGCGGGCAAAGCGGGCCATGTACATCTTCATAAACAACGGCCCAACCGGCCAGATGCGCATTTTTAGGCGGTCAATGATTCGTTTGCCGCCGAAGGTGCGGGCCCAGCGGCTACTGCCAAAGCCGGCGGCGATGAAGAGTACAATAACCAGCCACCAAAACTTGGTGGCAAAGTGTGAAACTGCCAACAACATACGGGTGATTAGCGGCAAGGAGGCGCCGGGAATGTCCTTATATAGCACCTGAACTTGCGGCACAACCTTAATAACCAGGAAGCCAACCACGGCCACCATGACTAGTAAAACCACAACCGGGTAAACCATGGCGCCGCGGACTTTGCTGACAAGCTCAGCGTCTTTTTCCTGCTGGTCGGCCAGCCGCTCTAGTGATTTATCAAGCGTACCGGAGGTTTCGCCGGCGGCAATTAGGCTGACATAGACTTGGTTGAAAATTAACGGGTGCCGGGCGAGCGCCACAGATAGCGTTAGGCCGCCTTCAACGTCGGAGATAACTTGGCTAATGACAATTTTGAAACGCTTGTTGGTAGCTTGGTTAGAAACCGAGCGCAGACTCTGCACCAGGGGTAAACCGGCGTTAATCAGGGTCGATAGCTGACGCGAGAAGAGCACCTTGTCCTTCGATTTAACACGGTGCAAATAACGATTAGCCAAACTCTCGCTTTCACCCGACTCAGCTTTAATTTCCAGCGGCGCCAGGCCTTGCTCACGAATCATCTTGGCGGCGGCTTGAACCGATGCGGCTTGAACCTCATCGGTGACCTTTTGGCCAGTAGCTGGGTCGCGTGCAGTGTACTGGAATGTCAGCATAGTACTTTTTAGCCTCTCATGAGCCGATCCAGCTCCTCGACGTCAACCGCGACGCTGCGGGCCTCATCATAGGTAACCGTGCCGTTATGAATTAGCGAGACCAGCGTCTTGTCCATGGACTGCATGCCGAATTCGGCACCGGTTTGGATGACGGCTTCCAGCTGGTGGCTCTTGCCTTCCCTAATAATATTGCGCACGGCCGGAGTGGCCACCAAAATTTCGGCAGCGGCGATGCGGCCACC
Organism: uncultured Candidatus Saccharibacteria bacterium; assembly: GCA_964625325.1. Classification (GTDB taxonomy): domain Bacteria; phylum Patescibacteriota; class Saccharimonadia; order Saccharimonadales; family CAYVSP01; genus CAZILM01. Next base: position 8,233 of record CAZVBA010000029.1, read on the forward strand.
ACCAATGGCCGGTAGCAAACGTTGCGAGCAGATAGCCATCAAAATATTGGACAGCTGAGCCCTAATTTGCGGCTGTTGGTGCGGCGGAAAGACGTCAATCATACGGTCAATACTCTGGGCGGC
>CAZVBA010000030.1:0-2012 GCA_964625325.1 uncultured Candidatus Saccharibacteria bacterium
CCAACTTAAGCCTAAAGATCCTGATAATCCCGAAGCGCGCTGGGTGGAGTCGGCTAAGGTGGTTGAACTATTGACCCACCCGAAAGACAAGCAATTTTTTGCCCAAGTCTGGCCAACCATACAAGCCTTTATCAATAGCCGGAAGGGTAGCTAAAAACTATGAAATTTACAGACGATTACTTAAAGCAGGCCAAAAAAGTCATTTTTGGCGTCTATAAAGATGTCCAGCCGGACTTACTCAAATATTTTGGCAAGGTGGAACATACCCTTAAAAAAGATAAGAGTGTTGTCACAGAACTTGATCTGGAGGTCGAGACTAAGCTGCGCCAAGCGCTCCTAAAATTTGATCCAGCAGTTGGAATATTAGGTGAAGAACTAGGCCAAGAGGGTAGTGAGCAAACCCGCTGGTTGATTGATCCGATTGACGGCACCGAAGGTTTTATCCGTGGTATCCCGGTATCTCGTAATATGGTGACACTGGTGGACAATGGTGAACCGGTTTTTACATTGATTTATAAGTTTGTAACTGATGAGTTATACGAGGCCAGCAAAGGCGGCGGCGCCTACCTTAATGGGCAGCGATTGCAAGTTAGTCAGCGACCGTTGGAGCGCGCCTGGCTGGAGGTATCCGTAAACTTAGCCGATCCGACGGCGCTGAAAGCATTTCTAGAGGTGCGTAAGCAGGTTGCCGGCTATGTTATTTTCAGAGATTTTACAGCTTTGGCCGAGGGCAAGATAGAGGGCGGTATTTGGTGGCAAACGGAAGGCGGCCCTTGGGATTACGCACCGCGTGGTCTGCTTTTCGGCGAGGCTGGTGCCAAAGTGGTCAATATCGGCTCCGACCACTTTGATTATCGTGAAGGCAGTTACTTAGCAGCTGCGCCTCAGATTTTTGACAGGCTGAACAACGTAATACTGAGTTGCATGCCCGAGACTAAAACCGTACAATAACCCCTATAGTACTAATGTTTAGGAGCAGGGGTAGACCAACATGAAAACAAGGGTGGCAATTAATGGGTTTGGTCGCATCGGCCGTAATGCCTTTAAAATCGCGTTTGATCGGGCCGATTTAGACATCGTCGCCATTAACGACTTAACCGACACCAAAACGCTGGCACATCTTCTGAAGCATGACACCAACTACGGTGAATACGACAAAGACGTCAAATCAGATGACAACCATTTAATCGTCAGCGGACAATCCATCCAGGTGCTAGCCGAAAAAGATCCGGCTGCGTTACCGTGGAAAGAGCTCAACGTAGACATCGTTATTGAATCAACCGGTCTGTTTACTAAGCACGAACAACTAGAATTGCATTTGAAAGCCGGCGCCAAGCGAGTGGTTCTATCGGCACCAGAAAAGGGCAATTTCCACGACACCTTCGTCATGGGTGTTAATGAACAAGATCTTAAGCCGGAACACCAAATAATTTCCAATGCCAGCTGCACGACCAATTGCATAACACCGGTCGCGGCGGTGATTGAGAGCATCTTTGGCATTGAAAAGGCCATGATGACCACTGTCCATAGCTATACGGCTAGCCAGCGTTTGCAAGACGCCCCGGCCAAGGATTTGCGCGAAGCCCGCAGTGCGGCCGAGAATATCGTACCGACCACCACTGGCGCTTCGGTTGCTGCCGCCAAAGCCCTGCCGGCGCTCGAAGGCATTTTTGGTGGCTTGTCCGTACGCGTGCCGACTCCGGTGGTCAGTTTGAGCGATTTCGTCATTATCACTAAGAAGCCGGTTACGGTTGAAGCTGTTAATGAAGCATTCAAAAAAGCCGCCGCTGAACCGTATTATCAAGGCATCCTGGCCGTTACCGAGGAAGAACTAGTCAGCAGCGACTTTATTGGCAACAGCCACTCGGCGATTGTGGATTTGCCGCTGACGGCTGTGGTTGGCGGTAATATGCTCAAAGTCGTCGCCTGGTATGACAATGAATGGGGCTACAGCAACCGCCTGGTTGAAATGGTAGCAGAAGCCGGCAAACAACTGCAGACATGAAAATCTA
>CAZVBA010000030.1:2112-8119 GCA_964625325.1 uncultured Candidatus Saccharibacteria bacterium
GTACCGACCATAACGGCCAGTGATCCGCACCACTACCGCGAGCAAATAGAGCGAGTAGCTGCTTTTGCGCCACGCCTTCATATTGATCTATCGGACGGCCTGTTTGCACCAACTAAGCTGCTTGATCTCAATCAAGCGTGGTTGCCAGAGAACAAGGCTGTCGATCTCCATCTCATGCTTCAAAAACCCCTGGAAGTTATAGAACAAGCTATCGGTTTAAAGCCGACCTTGATTATTGTGCATTGTGAAGCCGAAGTTGCCGGTGAAGCGTTGCAAATAATTCGCAATGCTTCGATAAAATGTGGTGTCGCCTTGTTGCCTAAGACATCGGTGGATAGCGCCATTCAGTTACTGGAAAAGGCTGACCACGTTTTAATTTTTGGGGGTCATTTAGGTTATCAGGGTGGCGAAGCTGACTTAGACTTGCTCGATAAGGTTAGGGCTGTAAAACAACGCTTCCCGGCTTTGGAAGTCGGTTGGGACGGCGGCGTCAACGATAGCAACGCAGCTCAATTAATTGACGCTGGCGTAGATGTCCTAAATGTTGGTGGCTATATCCAGCACGCCGACCAGCCCGCCGACGCTTATGCTAAACTGTTAGCATTAGCGGAATCATAGATATGGCCAAAAAACTCTCGGTTGAAGAGTTACAACTTAAAGCGAACGATATTCGCGAAGACATTATCAAAATGCTGGAAGAAGCCGGCAGCGGCCACAGCGCCGGCCCTTTGGGACTGGCGGACATCTTTACAGCCCTTTATTTTGACATTATGAAACATGACCCCAAACAGCCCGATTGGGAAGACCGGGATATATTGTTGCTGTCCAACGGCCACTGCGTACCGGTGCGCTACGCCACTATGGCTCACGCCGGTTATTTACCACGTAAGGAGCTTATGACTCTGCGCAAGCTCGGCTCGCGTCTGCAGGGGCACCCGGAGCGCCTCAAACTGCCCGGACTAGAGAATACCAGCGGTCCCTTAGGTTGCGGCCTCAGCCAGGCCTGTGGCATGGCTCTGGCCATGCGCATGAACAAACAGACACACCGTTGGGTTTATGTAGTCATGAGCGACGGAGAGCAGGACGAGGGTAATGTCTGGGAAGCGGCCATGTTGGCGGCTAAGTACCACCTCAACAATATTATTGCCATTACTGATCGCAATAACATCCAGATTGACGGGCCGACCGAGACGGTCATGCCACTGGAAGACCTCAGAGACAAGTGGGAGGCTTTCGGCTGGCATGTCATTGAGATTGATGGCAACAATATTGAAGCTGTAATTGATGCCTGCGCTATGGCACGAGCCATCACCGAAAAGCCGGTTATGATTCTGGCACACACTGTACCCGGTAAAGGGGTTGATTTCATGGAGTACGACTTTCACTGGCATGGTAAAGCGCCCAGCCACGACGAAGAGTTAAAAGCACTGCATGAACTGCGCACCCTGCAAGGAAGGATTAAGAGTGAACACCAGTAGCTTGAGTGGTTTGCAAAAACTGGATTATAAGAAGTTAAAATCCCAAAGAAAATTACTTTATGGGTTGCTGATGTTGATTATGTTTTTACTTGTCCTGATAGTTGCAATGTGGTTATTGTATTTTAAGACATTGAGTTTAGTCTGATGAGTGATATGCATTTGGTTTCAGATGTGCTGGCGCGTGATGTCGTTGAGGAACCAATCCGCAAGGGGTTTGGCCGCGGCTTAGTGGCGGCCGGGAAAGCCGATGAAAATGTCGTCGCGGCTTGCGCAGATTTGACTGAATCGACCCAAATGCATCTGTTTAAAGAGTCTTTTCCGGAACGCTTTATTGAAGTCGGCGTGGCCGAGCAAAATCTGGTAACGGTTGGCTCTGGCCTGGCCGCTATGGGCAAGATACCTTTCGTAAGTAGCTATGCCGCCTTTAGCCCAGGACGCAACTGGGAACAGATCCGCACTACTATTTGTCTTAATTTCCAGCCGGTTAAGATTATCGGCTCGCACGCCGGGCTATATACCGGCGCTGACGGCGCCACTCACCAAATGTTGGAAGATATTGCCCTGATGCGGGTGCTGCCTAATATGGTGGTCTTGGCACCGTGCGATAGCGTTGAAGCCGAAAAAGCGACATTGGCGATGGCTAAGGACAAGCGGCCAAACTATATGCGCGTTGCACGCGAGGCTACGCCAGTTATTACAACCGATAAAACGCCCTTTGAAATTGGCAAGGCTTACATCTTTGAAAATGGCAACGATGTAACTATTATTGCCACGGGAACGATGACCTACCAGGCATTAGTGGCTGCTCAGCGACTCTATAAGGACGGTATTGACGCCGAAGTCGTCCACGTGCCTACTATCAAACCGCTGGATGGCGAGACTATTTTGAATAGCGTGGAACGCACCAGAGCCGTTGTCACTGTCGAAGAAGGCCAAATTAATGGCGGCCTGGGCGGCGCTATTGCTGAACTGTTAGGCGAAGAGCTACCGGTGCCAATGAAACGTATCGGCATGCAAGACCGCTTTGGCGAATCCGGCCAACCCGATGAGCTTCTAGAGCACTTTGGTTTAACGGCTAAACACATTGCCCTTGCCGCGCACCATGTGGTGGGTAAAAAGGTTAAACATGGCCGTTGATATCAAGCAAATTAGAGCCAACTGCGAGAAAGCGCGGGCCGCTATGGCCAGGGCCCGTCAGGAGCATTTTGCACTCGGGGCCTTCAACCTGGACAACCAAGAAACCCTCAAAGCGGTCGTACAAGCCGCCGCCAACAAAAAGGCACCGGTGTTGGTAGAAGTCAGCCAAGGCGAAGTTGATGCCATGGGTCTTGATAATGTTCGCGACATGGTGGACAACTATAAGGCTGATTATGGTGTCGAAATGTACATCAATCTGGACCATTCACCGTCGGTCAGCGCGGCGATTGACGGCATAGTGGCCGGCTTTGAGTTTATTCATATTGATGTTTCTCAAGCTAACCACGACGCCAGCTTGCAAGATATTATTGACGCCACCAAAGCCGTAGTTAAAGCCGCTAAGTTGACCGGTGCACTAGTAGAGAGTGAACCACATTACTTCGGTGGTGGTTCAAATGTATTTAAGACGAAAATTGATTATAAAGAAATAAAAAAGACTTTTAGTACGCCAGCCGGGGCCAAAGCCTTCGTTGACAAGACCGGTGTCGATACTTATGCCGCCGCTATCGGCAATTTACATGGTCATTATCCGGTACCGAAAGTGCTGGACCTCGAGCTTTTGCAAAAGATTCGCAATGCTTTAGAGTGCAACATTAGCTTGCACGGCGGTAGTGGCACACCTGGACATTATTTTGTGGATGCCGTGAAGATTGGTGTCAGCAAAATCAACATCAATACCGATATGCGCATTGCTTACCGTAAAACCCTTGAGAAAGTGCTGAAAGAAGAGCCTGGTGAGTATGCCGTCGTAAAACTGATGGACAAAGTTATTAATGCTGTCCAAGCCGTCGTTGAAGAAAAAATTGATGTGTTTAACGCTAGCGGTAAGGCTATGCTAGACTAAGCTTAATATGGGTGGGGATAAACCAAAATTCGATGTTCTAGCCGTCGGTGATGTGGTTACCGATTGCTTCATAAGGCTGCTTGATGACCAAGCCAAAGAGTCTAAAGATGAAGACGGCAAGTGGCTGACTATTCCTTTTGGCGTTAAGATCCCGTTTGACCACGCCGAAGTGCTGGAAGCGGTGGGAAACGCCAGTAATGCGGCTGTGTGTTTTTCCCGGCTCGGCCTGAACAGCGGTTTTGTGACGAATGTCGGCGGCGATCAATATGGTCGCGATATTATCAACAGCCTGCACAAAGACGGCGTCGATACCCGTTTTGTACGCATCAATCCAGATAACAAGAGCAACTATCATTACGTTCTCTGGTACAAAGAAGAGCGGACTATCCTGATCAAGCACGAGGAATATGAATACCACTGGCCACATTTTCGTCCGAGTGAAATGCCGGAGTGGATCTACTTCAGCTCGATTAGTCAGCATGCTTTGGGCATGCACGATGACATAGCCGATTGGCTGGCTCAGCACCCCGAGGTAAAAATGGCCTTTCAACCGGGTACCTTCCAGATTGATATGGGCTCCAAACGGTTAGCAAAACTGTACAAGCACACCGAAGTTTTAATTGTCAATCGAGAAGAGGCGACAGAAATATCCGGCGGCGATCATGATAATTTACATCATTTACTCGATAAGCTGCATGATTTGGGACCGAAAATCGTGGTTATTACCGATGGCCCGGACGGCGCTTACGCCAGCGATGGCGAACAACGGCTTAAAATGCCGGCCTATCCGGATCCTAAACCGCCGTTTGAACGGACCGGCGCCGGTGATGCATTTTCTGCAACGTTTGTGGCCGCTCTAATGAAGGGCAGCAATATCGAAGGCGCCTTGCAGTGGGGGCCGATTAACTCGATGAGCGTGGTGCAATACGTTGGTGCCCAAAAGGGACTGCTGACTGAAGAAAAACTGAGCGAATATTTGGAAAAATCACCGGACTGGTACAGAGCTAAACCGTTCTGAGATGCGCGCTTTACCCCTGAGCATAAGCGTGATAATCTGTGAACAAGATGTCACGCTTAATTGCCGAGTTATTAGGGGCCCCGGAGCCGGCTTTTTCGTTGGCTCTGCGCAAGTTAGAGCAAGTCAGCGGCCGGCCGAGTGCCGACGTTCGTTTAACTGCCGATGTTTTGCAAAAAGCCCATTCGGCCATGCGCAAGCTCGGGCTTGACCCGGCCGACACTACCGCTCGTGAGCTCTATCAGGCTCTGATGCTCAAAGTTGAACAGGATGAGAAGCGTTTGCGTAAGCATTTGGGGACCACCGAGAAAACATCGCTCGACGAATTAGTCCCAACGGTTATTAAAAGTCTGGACCAGCTGCAGCTGCCACGCAGTGCCTGGGTTTTAAAGCCAAGCGTGGCTAAACGCCTACTCCAGTCGGTCCCCCCAAAAACTTTCATGAAACAGCTTGGTTATCGTTCGATTGATTCGTTGCTGAAGCGCGAAGCCATAGCCGCCGTTTTCATGGGAGCATTAATTAGTGAAGGTAGCAGCTGGCGCGAACGTTTCTATACCAAGTACCGCCAGCTCAGCGCGGCCGATTGTGAAACGACCGACGTTAGTGTCATTATGTTGACAACAAAACGTTGGCAGCAATTTTTTGACCGCCACGTTGCTTTCAAGCGAAGACTAATATTACCGGTGCCGGAATTAGGCGCCCTAGTGGTTTTGCCGATGGAGGCCACCGTTTTGCCGGGTGCGGCCTTGGCTTTGTTGTTGTCGCTGGTCTACCACATTAATAACGTGCGCAGTCTCAGCGCCCACGTCAAACTCCAACAGGTCAAACCGCACTTTGGTGTCCGGGCGCTGGAAATCTGGCGCGGTAGGGCTAAGCCGGTGGCCTACGCAGCCGAGCAACCGCTCTATTGGGGCGTGGTGCACCAACACTTTGCCCATAAACCGGTCCATCAGTATCCGTCTTCTTTTGACCCCCACGTTCAGCCTGATGATCTGCACCACCACTTACCGGAAGAAGTATTGGTGGCGATTGATCCGGAGCTCAGCTTCTGGCAAGCCGCCAATCGTTGCGGCTTTAGTCATCAAGGTCAGCCTGTCTCTCTTCATGCGCTTGACGCCGCCGTTAATTATTGCAACCACCTAGACTTCGAGAATCGTTCGTTAAGTTATTTGCAAGAAGCCATGGGTCAAGAACTCCTGCTGCGCTATATGCGGGAACCACGTCTCGGTGAAGACATAACTCAGCAGCTCGAAACCCAAGCCAACGTGCCGGATTTGGCGGGAGTTATAGTATGAGCGACAAAGCCGGAAAGAGACTGCAGTATTCCATCTGTATCTCCGGTGCAGCGGCCGGTAAGACGGTCCTATCTTCTAGCCAATTAGCCGAAGATTTAGGAGTGGCCATTGCGAAATCCGGGCATATACTTACCACTGGCGCGACGGTCGGCCTACCTTACTATGCTGCCAGCGGAGC
>CAZVBA010000031.1:0-8059 GCA_964625325.1 uncultured Candidatus Saccharibacteria bacterium
GGTATGCTCTCGTAAGTTGTCATTACACGTATAGGTAATATAGTCCATTTCGTGCTAGAATATGAATATACAAACATATTGTTGACTTTCGTAAATATGTGTTATATAATTATACAAAACGTTAGCAATTAACGGATAGGGAAGTACAGAACATGACAGCCACAACCGAAACTACCACCAAACTCAATGTTGAGAAGATTGTTAATGACGTACTTGGCACGATTGACAGGGAACGGGAACGTGAAATCGTAGCTCGCCGTTATGGTTTATTTGACCGTAAAGAGACTTTGGAACAGATAGGGGAGTTACTGGGCATTACCCGCGAGCGCGTCCGCCAGCTGGAAAAAGCCGTGGTGGCTCGTCTTAAGACCTCAGCCGACAACGGCCTACCGCACATCAAAGACGTCCAAGCCGCTTTTATTGAAGAGTTGCGCGGTCTTGGCAATATTGCCCGCGTCAGCGACCTGACTAAGCGCGTTACCAAGGACAGCGGCCGGCAGGACCAGTCCCGCGTGTCTTTCCTGGCCCAACTCAGCCCGGAATTAGTCGTAATTGATGACAACGACCATTTTTATCACGCCGTTGGTATTAAAGGCTCTCACAACGAGAAAGCCATCCGCGACCAAGTCCAGAAGATTATCGACACCGTCAAGCAAATCGGCGAACCAACCGATATCGAAACTGTGGCTGAGAAAATCGGCAACAAGGACGCCAAGCACGTCGAGGCCCTGGCCAGTATTTCCAAGCAACTGGCGACACTTAATGGCCGCTGGGGCCTGGTTAAGTGGCCGCTGGTCAACCCAAAGAACATTCGCGACAAGATCTACGTTATCCTGAAGGAACACGGCAAGCACATGCACTTTAATGAAATTGCCGCTTCCATCAAAGATTCCGAGTTCAAGCGCAAGGATGTCACTACCCAGGCGATTCACAACGAGCTTATTAAAGACAAGCGTTTTGTATTGATAGGGCGGGGGATTTACGCCCTAAAAGAGTGGGGTTACAAGAAGGGCACAGTCGCCGATGTTATCTCAGAGGTACTTAGAAAAGAAGGCGGGCCGCTGCACCGCGATGAAATTGTCAAGCGTGTGCTGAAGAGCCGCTACGTCAAAGAAACCACCATTCTATTGAACCTGCAGGGCAAGGGCCAGTTCAAACGCGTCGCCAAAGCCACCTACGCCCTAGCTGAATAATCATATGTCCGAGAACTGTCTTGGTATGGGTCGGAGTGTGCCAACGATATATAATCGTTCGGTAAGGATAATCTGAAATGCCCCGCGATCCACATTTTCCACTAACCATGCGCCAGGAAGAAATCATGCTGGCTACCTCCGCTAAAGGCCCCAACGGCCTTATCACAATACCAGGCATCGTCGAGGTCGTTCATGCCGAAGACTCCGATAGTACGCGTCGGGCTCTTTATTACGTGATGGATGAGCTCGTTGAATTGAGGATGGTTGAGGCCCGAGAACTACCGCCCACTGATATTTATCGTAATGGACGGACGGGTAGGCTACCGGTATGGGGCTTCACTACCGCGCCGGACTTTGCGCCCGCACTACTTAAATACCTACGGCCTAAGAGCGAACGAATTGATGAGGCCATTCATGGCACTGAGTCGATTATTCGTAAAACAAACAAATTGCGAACACGTAAATAGTTATGTAGTCAAACAATGGTGGGTTGTGGAGCTGGCTTTTTTGTAGGCGAGACTGGCAAAGCAGGGAGTTACAAAAATTATAAAAACGAAATTCAAAATCATATGGGAAATAGACCGACAAACATAGCAGCAGAGCACACCAATCGTCCATAGACCATACGTCGCACAATGTATATTTTGCGACTCTATATATGGATTGTAAGATGATAACCAATACCTCCCCGTTAGGGGAGTTATGAACGCTCGCACGTGTAATGCGCTATTATTGTCACGCGCTGCACTCTCCACTACGTATGACTGCTGCTTTAGACTAACCACTACTACTAACGGCTCAAGAAGCCCTAGTGTCGTAAAACTTTTCACGGCGCTATGTAAAGTTTTCCACAACGACCATATTTGACACCACTTGCTTTTTGTACCTTTCTATACTTTTGTATATGTCTCCCCTTTATGCTGCCTATACCCCACTATTTGACATTTGCCTATTGCGATATATTAATATAGTTTTTTGTGATATTCATCAATTAGCTATAATATGAACAAATTGCGAACTATAGAGGGAAGAGTGGGAGAGTCGCTCGCACATAGTAAAAAGTGTGCGTTACACGCGGCGCAATCCGGTTGGTTGCTCCGGTTGCACTTGGCTTATACCCACTTTTGTCCTATGTACTCGCTTCCCTGTTTCCTTATTTATAAAAGGCTTTTTCTTCGACGCGAACGTCAATATATTCACTGGGGGCGCGGTTCTCGGCCCCCAGCTTCTGTTTGACCGCCAGGAAGGTGCCGACTTGCTGTCGGGCATCAATAGAGGTGTTGAACTTGATGAAAAAGGCTGTATCCTTAAGTCGCACGTCGACTTGATTTGGGGCGGCTGGTAAAGTAATCGAATCAATCTGTAATTTCTCGGCTTTGAGTTGGGCCACCAACGCTTGGATAAAGCTAACCTGGCTGGTCGGCAATACGGCTGAACCGGTCTGAATCGTGAGGCCGCTATCGTCGATGATAACTGGTAGATCCTTGAGGGCCGGGTTATCGGCCTTAAGTCCGGCTGCTACGGCTTTGCCATTGCTACCGACCACCACCAGACCAGTCTTGGTTGATAGGACTAACACCGGCTGAACCGCTGCCAGTTCGATAAACGGGCGGTGGCCCAGCAGTGGTAGCGTTACGGACACTTCGCTGAGTTCAGGGAACTGTTGCTTCATTTGGCGTTCAACCTTACCGGTGTCAATGGTAAGTTTGTTGTGGTCAAACCAAGAATGCTTGAGGATTGATTCGGCTGCAGACTGGTACTCGCCCGGTTGGCGGATAGCGATGCCGTGCGGGACGGCTGCCAAGGAAATTTTGGGATGACTGTCTAGCTTTAATACGTAGCCCAGGCTGATTACTAACGCTACAGCTGCTACGAACGAGGGAATGTACCGCCACAACGGCCGCCGCTTCTGGGGGCGTGGCGCCTGCCCTACCCTACCACTGCTTTGTGGCTCAGGTGCGCGGTTGGCGTAATAAGAAAAAACACCACGGCCACGCGCCGGCACCTTACCGTTACTACGACGGTCATTTTCCTTAGGGTTAGATTTAGGTCTTAGTTTCATCGGACTGTTTGTTAAAAGTTTGAAGCAATAACTCGGCCAGCTGATCAGCTGCATCAGACTTGGCAAAACTATGGAGGGCAGCCCCCAATTGACCCCTAGCCACTGGCGCAGCTAGCAGTTCGGTAACGGTTTGCAAAAGCTCGGCGCCACCGGTCAGTGGATCAGCCTCATGTACTACTTTTATGGCGCCGTGGGCCGCTAATTGGTCGGCGTTCTTGAGCTGGTGCCCACCGGTGAGTAGTGGATTGGGCACGATGATACAAGCTTTGCCCTGGGCGGCGAATTCAGCTAGACTGGTCGCCCCTGCCCTGCTTATGACGACATCGGCCGCGCCGCTGTAACGGTAGACACCCTCAATAAAGCCTTTAACAATGGCTTGGTGGCGTTGCCGCGGTGGTAATAAGCTATCATAAAGCTCGTTCATTTTGACCTCGTGGTCGCGCCCGACGGCGTGGACTATAGCGGCATTAGGGTATTGTGTGACAATTGCCGGCATTTGGTGAGCTATCATCATATTTAGACGGTCTGCACCCAAGCCGCCGCCAGTGGCTAAGATAACCTGCTCGTACATATCGAGCTTTAACTCGCTGCGCCATTTGGCTTGCTGGGCCGGTGTTACCAGCTTAAATGTATCGGCAATCGGTACTCCAACGTAAAATGTCTTGTCCGGCGGATAGGCATAGTGCTCGGCCGGCAGGCCGACAGCGTGGGCGGCAGCGTGTTTGGCAATTAGCCGATTAGCTAAACTCGGCAAAGCATCCAAATCAAGCGTAACGTAAGGAATATGGCGCCAGCGGGCCGCCCAGCCGACTGGCACGCCGACGTAAGCGCCCTTGATAAAGACGCCGTCCGGCTTGAGCTTGCCGAGCAAACGTAAGCTTTGCAAAGTGCCGATAATCACCCGAAAAAAGTCCCGGGCATTCTTGGCCAAGGTTACGACGTCAAACAGCTGGCGCCAGCCTTCACCATGGTAGCGGCGCCATTTGCCACCAGTAATTTCTTTGACTTCGTCAATATCACTGCCGGCGGCCACTAAATCACCTAGTTTATCGCTTTTTTGGGCGACGTAGACCAAATAGCATCCCGGCTGTTTTTGCTTGAGAGCTTTAGCCACGGCCAAAACCGGAGTTATGTGGCCCCCGGAGCCACCACCGGTCAATACGATTACGGTTTTTTCTGAGTCAGGCATATTAGCGTTTGCTCGAGTATTCAACGGCATATCTCCTAGGGGCAGCGGTTTTTCGGTCGCCTTGTTTCGGCTTTTCGTAGCTAGTGTAGCGGGAAATTTGGAAAGCCAGACCGACGGCCGCAGTAATAAAGATCAAGCTGGTACCGCCGTAACTGATAAACGGCAGCGTAATACCCTTGAGCGGCAACAGGCCGATCATGGCACCGACATTAATGATAGTTTGGGTGCTGAGCCAGGCCAATATTCCCGTAACCACTAAACGGCTGTAGTCATCCGGCGCCTGCTCAATAATATGTTTCAGTCTAGCAAATAAGCCGACGAACAATCCAAGCAGCTCGGTAACACCGATAAAGCCGAACTTCTCGGCGAAAATCGCAAAGATGGAGTCGTTGGCGGCTTCCGGCTGGTAGCCGTAGGCTTGGACACTTTTAGCCAAGCCGAGTCCAAATAAGCCGCCCGAACCGACTGATATCAGCGCCTCGCAAGCTTGGTAGCCGGTCGTCAAACAGTCCTTCTCGGGGTGTAGAAAAGTAAACAAACGATCACGCCGGTAACTGGGCCCAACCGCCAGTACCAGGACGGTAGCCATTACAATCACCACGCCAATCTGTAAAACCCGCTTGAGTGGCAGCCCGACGACGTAGCACATCGCCGCCATCATGGCCATCAGAACGCCGGTCGAGCCGAGGTCGCGCTGGGTAACAGCCACCACAAAGCCGACAACGCCCAGGGCAATCAGCAACGGTCGGAACGTCTGCTGCCAATTATCCAGACTGCCCTCTTTAAGCCGACTGACTAAAAAGCCGGCCAGCCAGATAATAAAACTGAATTTAATTAGCTCAACGGCCTGAAACGATAAACCGCCGATATGTATCCAGCGATAGGCGCCATTAACCTCCTCGCCGAAAACCCGAACGGCAACCGCGGCGGCAGCCGAGGCTAATAAAAGTGGTCTTTCCAACTTAGGCCAGATATTCAGAGGTAAATAAGCACACAACGCAAAAGTGCCAATGCCCAACAAGACGGCTACCAGCTGTCGATTAATATAATAATTGTCGCCCACATTGTGTTGGGCGGCCAGACCAGGGCCAATCGTATAGACCACAATCAGACCGAGCGCCAATAAAATAGTACTGAGCAACAGTAGCCAGTAGTCCGGCCGATGGCGACGTTGTGCCATACGATTCAGGTAAACTGGCTGACGGCCACTGCTGGTTGGCCTCACAAATATCTCCCTAGGATAAATATCATCAACCCTAGCACGGCCATAACCTGGCCGAGTGTCCAAAAACGCATCGTGACTTTAGTCTCCGGCCAGCCGCTGGCTTCAAAGTGGTGATGAATTGGCGTTGATTTGAATATCTTTTTGCCATTGTTCAACTTCTTGGACGTCAGTTGTATGACCACAGAACCGGCTTCGGCCACAAAGACGAAACCGATAATCGGCAATATAACGACAGTATCGGTCAGCATGGCCACCACACCCAACGCTGTTCCCAAAGCAAACGAGCCGACATCGCCCATAAAGAAACGCGCCGGATAGATATTGAACCAGGTGTAACTGAGCAATGCGCCAACAATACTCATGCAAAAGGCGCTAATGCCGTAGCGGCCCTCCAGAAAAGCAATCACGGCGTAGGCACCGAAAGCAATCGCCGTCAAACCGCCGGCCAGACCGTCTAAGCCATCAGTCATATTGACCGCGTTAGCGGTGGCTACGACTACTAAAACAAACAGCGGAATAATCAGCCAGCCGATATGCAGCGCTCCCCAAAGCGGAATTTGGATATGCGCGACATCAAGCTTGAAATAGAAAAACCAGCCGCCAATTAAGGCGACGATAGTAGTCAGCAATAGCTTGAGACGCGACGGCAGGCCGGCAATCCCCTGCCCGGTGCCGCGAATATTAATGAAATCATCGAGCAAGCCGACCGCACCGGCGCCAACAAAGGCAGCCAGCGGCAACCAGGTTTCGCCGCGACTGAGATTAGCTACCAACGTTACAACGCTAACGGCAGCCACAAATATCAGACCGGCCATCGTTGGAATAAGACGTTTGTGTTTCTCGGCGTGCAGGCTGTTGAAGACGACAGCTTTTTCGCCAGTAATGGCCGTATCGCGCGGTTTTTTCCACCACTGCCTCCTATAGGCCAAAGTGGTATAGATGGGAGTAATCAACATGCTCAGCAAAAAGCTGCCGAAGCCCAACAACAATATCCGGATGACGGTGTTGCTTTGGACGATAATGTTAATTGTTTGCGACATAATTACTCCTCATATTATACCTGTTTATGGGGTTTTTGGTGTTACGCCATAGCTGTCAATCAACATATTAGCCAGACCAACAAACAGCGGCGCCGCGGCGTGGGCGCCGGCATAGCCGGCAATTTTAGGCTCATTGACACGCACGACGATGACATACTGCACTTTGTCGCCGCCGACAAAACCGATGAACATACCGTTATATCTGTTGGCGTAGTAGCCGCCGTCCGGACTAGCAATTTGAGCCGTACCGGTCTTGCCACCGATCAAGTACTCACTGCGCAAAATCGGCATGCCATACAGCACATGGTTTTTGGTGAAACTGGCCGCCATAATGTCACGAATCGTATTGCTAGTCGCAGTACTAACTACCTTGCCACCGACAACCCGCGGCTGCACGGTCGTGGCCTGGCCACTGTCGTCAACCGTCTGGTCAACCAAGTGCGGTGCATAGTACGTGCCGCCGTTGACGATACCGGACAATGCCGCTGCCATCTGCAACGGCGTCGCCGACATGCCCTGGCCAAAAGCCGTATTGGCGTAGCGGATATTCAAGCCATAACCTTCTTTAGGGTCCGGAATCGTACCGCCGGACTCATAACCCTGCTCGATACCAGTCGGTTGGCCGAAATGATAGTGGTTGACCATGTAATCATGCCAAGTCAGCCGGGCCTTTTGATTGATCTCGCCGCCGCCCATTTGCATTAGTAACCAGGTGGCACCGGTGTTGAGCGATAGTTGAATAATATCGAGCAACGAGCGTGTGCCCGGCCCGCCGTCTTCTTCGACATTGGTAACAGTGTGACCGTCGACCACAAAACGGCTAGGGTCATAATAAGTACTGTTGGCATTGACGGCACCGACGTTCAAGGCGGCCGCCATAGTCAGCGGTTTCATGCTGGAGCCGACTTCCAACGGCGCGCTGACCACCGCGTTGGTAAATAAGCTTGGATCCGTGACTTTGTAATATTCAGCCGGATTATATGTCGGGTAATTGGCCATTGCCTTGATGGCGCCAGTGTTGGGATCCATAATCACTGCGCTGCCCGAGTTTGAAATGGCGTGGTCCAGGCCAGCTTTCAATATATCTTCCAACTGGCGCTGCATACCCAGGTCAATGCTCAGCACTACCTTATCACCTGTCTTGGGGGCTATTTCGATATTGTCCTTATTGGCAGCTAGCGGCACACCACCGGCGTCAGTAATAGCCTTGAGTTGACCGTCAGTGCCCCTGAGTTGCTTATCCAGTGATTGTTCTAGGCCATAGGTGCCCTTGCCGTCGTCGTTGACAAAGCCCAGCAGTTGACCGGCCAACGAACCTTGCGGATAGGTACGGTATGATTGTTCCTGCAA
>CAZVBA010000032.1:0-6326 GCA_964625325.1 uncultured Candidatus Saccharibacteria bacterium
GATATCTTTATTAAGAAGCACCGTAATGGCCCAACCGGCAATATCGAGCTCTACTTTGACCGCGAAAAACAGCGCTTCCGCACGCTTGACGTCAAACACGCTGAGCCGTTTGCGGCCAACCAGTAGTCATTTAAAGCTAATGCTATAATTCAACCAATGAATTGGTTCCGACGTTTTGCAATAACCACCTGGCAACCGGTCTTATTCTACGGCCTGGGAGCGGCTGTATTGGTATCTATTATCGGCTATCAATTGGGCAACATGCCGCTACATTTAAGCGGCCAAGAGTTAAACGCCGTGCACGCCGCCGGCAACTGGCACACCATACTCAATAACCCGCTGTATGCACCGCATAAAATAGTCCTACTGTTGCTGCAGTTGCTCAACTTCGACAACTTGGCCGCCTTGCGGGCCGTAAGTGCCGGCTGGGCAATTATGACCATCCTTTTATTCTTCAGTGCACTCCGTCACTGGTTCACCAAGCGGATCGCCATTATCGGCTGTCTGCTACTAGCTACCTCTACTTGGTTTTTGGTAGCGGCCCGCTCGACGACGCCAGAGATTATGCAAACTGGACTGGTAGCGCTACTAGCCATCGGCGGTTGGCTGCGCTACAGCCGGGCGCGCGTCATTCCTATTCTGGTTGGCGTCGGCCTGACGGCCTTACTCTGCTACATACCCGGCATGATTTGGTTTATGTTGCTGGCAGCCGTTTGGCAGCGGCGCACTCTTAGGTCATCATTTGATGAAACACCCTCAGTTATTACGTTGTTAGCAGCCGGCTTGCTGGTTATCCTGGTGGCACCTTTGCTGTACGCCCTAATAAGATCGCCGCAATTGATTCAAACTCTTTTTGGCTTACCGACACATTTGCTGTCATGGCAACAGCTCGGCCGCAACGCACTAGACGTGCCCTTGGCATTATTTGTGCGGGCGCCACTAAATCCGAGCCATTGGCTAGGCCACGTCCCGCTACTGGATATTTTCAGCAACGCCATGTTCGCCCTAGGGTTATACAGTTTCTTCTACCGCCGGCAGCTGGACCGCGCTAAGGTCTTAACCGGCATTGTTTTGCTGGTATCCATATTGATAGCTTTGGGCGGCGGCATTACGCTGACAATGTTATTGCCAGCTGTCTATATTATTATCGCCGCGGGCGTCAATCTGATGCTCCAGCAGTGGTTGACGGTGTTTCCGCGCAACCCTTTGGCCCGTGGCATTGGCATGTCCTTGATGTTATTGGCCGTACTTTTAGTGAGTTTCTACCAACTGGATCGCTACTACCAAGCCTGGCAGCACGCCCCCCAGACAAAACAAACCTACAACCTTAATCTTTAAACGGCTAACTTTGGTACAATAGAGTCAGATAAGGAGATACAGCTATGAGTCGGTTTGACCAGGCAAAGATGCTGCTTAAAGTTAAGAAGCTGCAAAAAGAACTACAAAAAATGGTTATTAGCGTTGAGCAGGGCGAAGGTGCGGTGCGCGTCGAAATTACCGGCGAGCAAAAAATTAAGAAGATACACATCGATCCGGAAAGCGTTAGTCTGGACGATATCGGCCAGCTGGAGCGTTGGCTGGAAGACGCCGTCAAAGACGCTATCCAACAAAGCCAGAAAGTCGCTGCCGAAAAAATGCAGCCCATGATGGGAGCACTCGGCGAGCTCGGTTTGTAAATTTTTTAGTACATGAACGTTTTACCCCCAACCCTCCAGGATCTGATTGAGGCGTTTTCGGCCTTGCCGGGCGTCGGCCCACGCAGCGCCGAGCGTTACGCTTACTATATGCTTAAGAGCGACAGCTCTAAGGCCTTGCAACTGTCTAAAGCTCTGGAATCAGTACACGCCAACATCACGCTCTGCCCCAAAACGTTTGCTCTAATTGAAAAAGGTCAAAAGCTGTCGCCGCTTTATACCGACCCTCGGCGCGATAAACAAGTCGTCGCTATAGTCGCTGAGCCGTTCGATATTGCCGCCCTGGAAAAAACCGGCCAGTTCAGTGGCACCTACCACGTACTGGGTGGTCTGATTTCGCCGATTGACGGCGTTGGTCCGGAGCAATTGCATATCAACGAGCTACTAAAGCGGATTGATGAAGACAAGGTCTCCGAAGTCATACTGGCCACCAACGCCAGCGTTGAGGGCGAGTCAACGGCACTTTATATCCAACAGCAAATCGGCAAACGCAAACTGCAAGTAACTCGCTTAGCGCGTGGGCTGCCTATTGGTGTCGACCTGGAATACGCCGACCAAATTACACTAACCAGGGCCCTGGAGGGCCGGCAGGCGTTATGACAGCGACGAGCGACACCGCTAAGATTGCAGAGCTGATTGAAGGCGCCCAGAGCATTGTTATCATGCAGGCCGACAACCCGGATGCCGACAGCCTAGCCAGTAGTTTGGCACTGGAGCAGATTATCCACGAGATGGGTAAAGAACCGTTTTTATACTGCGGCGTTGAAATACCGTCTTATCTTCACTACCTGCCGGGCTGGGATAGAGTCAGCAAAGAGCTGCCCAACAAATTTGATCTCAGTATTATTGTCGACACCAGTGCCGATAGTTTGTTTGAATCATTAGAAAAATCGCGCCAAAAACAACTGGTAGCCGCCAAGCCCTGTATTGTAATTGACCACCATGATGTCGAGAGCACCATTCCATTTGCCAGCATTGTCTGGAATAAACCGGCCGTGGCTACCGGGGAGGTTATTTATGAACTGGCGCGGGCGCACGATTGGCGCCTCAATCAAACTACCGCTGAAATGCTGGCCGCTTCGATTATGGCCGACAGTTTGGGGCTGAGCAGCGAAGGTGTTACCGCGCGTAGCGTTGAAATCTTGGCCGAACTTATCAAGGCCGGCGCCAGCCTGGCCCGGCTCGAGAACAACCGCCGCGAGCTAATGCGTAAGTCGCCGGAGCTACTACGCTACAAGGGCGAGTTGCTGCAAAGAATTGAGTACTTCGATGACAACCGCATCGCCGTTATTACGATTCCTTGGAAAGAAATAGAACGCTACAGTCCGTTTTATAATCCGCCGATGCTAGTCATGGACGACATGCGCCAGACCGAAGGCACGGCGCTGGCGATTGCCTTTAAGATCTACAACGACGGTAAAATTACCGCCAAGCTGCGGGCTAATTATGGCCAAGGTGTTGCCGGCGAGCTGGCTGAACATTTTGGCGGCGGCGGCCACCGTTATGCCAGCGGCTTTAAACTGACCGATGGCCGGCCGTTTGATGAAGTCAAAGACGAAACCATTAAACTGGCTAGCGAGCTACTCGATAAATTGGCCAATGATGAAGGGCAGAGAGCGTGAATACAATTGTCATTGGTTCCTTGAATACCGACATTGTTGCGACCGGCATTAAGCAATTCCCTAAGGCCGGCCAACACGTCTATGGTAAGGAGCTGCGGATTGGGCCGGGCGGGAAATCACGCAATATCGCCGATATGATAGCTCGATTATCAGCGCCCAACAGTGTAGCCATCATCAGCCGAACCGTCCAGGATCCGTATGGCCTGTGGCGGCCACCGCTAGACGCCCTGGCCAAGGCTGGCGTCGATACGACCTACGTCCAAATCGCCGATTATAAAAAAGTCGGCAAATTGCCGTCAGTAGCGCTTATTCCTGTCGATGAAGATGGCAACAACCAGATTTTTGTCCTACCGGGTGTCGGCGATGATTTTTCCAGCGGCGACATTGATAAGGCCGCTCCGCTTTTTCAAGCTGTTTCAGCTAACAAAGGTATGTTTGTGCTGACGCTGGAGTGTCCATTATTAACGGCTGTATACGCCGTCAAGCGAGCCAATGAAAACGGCTTGAAAGTAGTACTCGATCCCGGTGGCTTAGCAGACGGCCTGAATGTCGACCAACTACTGGCAGCCGGCATTTTTATGATTAAGCCCAATGAGCATGAAGCCAAAATGCTGACCGGTATTGAGGTTAGTGATTTTGCCAGCGCCCAAAAGGCAGCCCAAAAACTGCAACAAAAAGGCATTGCCAACGTGCTAATCACCCACGGTAAGCACGGCGCCTATTTATTTAGCAAAACCCAACAGAAGCACATACCGATTCCAGACCTAAAAATTGCCGGAGAAAAGGATGAAACCGGTTGCGGCGACCAAACCACCGCGACACTTTGTGCTTACCTGCAAGCCGGCAAGTCTTTTGAGTCAGCCGCCGCACTAGCCGTACTGGCCGGTACGCTGCAGTTTCATAAAAGCGGTATTCAACCGATTACTAAAAAAGAACTAGAAGCAGCCTGATGAAACTCGTTGATCTCAGCGTTCCAATCAATGAACAAACGCCGGTTTATCCGGGTGATCCGGCAACCAAGATTGTGCCAGCCGGTGTCGTCGCTCGCGACGGCTACAACGACCACTACGTATCATTAGGCACCCACGTCGGCACGCACATTGACGCACCGGTTCATATGCTGGAGCAGGGCGTCAGTTTAGACCAAATACCTATCGAACAATTTGTTGGTCGTGGCCGCTGCGTACAGGTCGATCGGCAATTTTCGCTTGAGGTGATTAAGTCTGTCGATGTTGAAGCCGGTGATATCATACTTTTCGATACTGGCCTGAGCGCCAAATATCATGATCCGGTCTATTTCGAAAATTATCCGGCCATGTCGGCAGAAATTGCCAACTATCTGGTAGACAAGAAAGTGAAGATGGTTGGTTTTGACACCTGTAGTGCCGATAATACGGATGAATTTCCAATCCATAAAATTCTACTGGCCGGTAACGTACTCATCATCGAAAACCTGACCAATCTCGGTGAATTGCAAGGGAAATCTTTTATAGTTTATGCTTTACCAATTAAACTAGAGATAGACGGCGCACCGGCCCGAGTAATTGCGGAAGTAGAAACATGAAACTATACAACACTCTGACCAGGAAAATTGAAGACTTCAAGCCGCTTAAAGATAATAAGGTGCGCATCTATTCTTGTGGTCCGACTGTTTATGATCATATACATATCGGCAACCTGAGCAGCTTTATTTATTTCGATACTCTGCGGCGCGTCTTGAAGACAGAAGGCTATGACGTTAAACACGTTATGAACTTCACGGACGTCGATGATAAAACCATAAACCGCAGTGCCGAACAATACCCAGATTTGGCACCGGAGGAAGCCCTCAAAAAGCTGACTGGTCATTATTCGAAACTTTTTCTTGATGATATGAAAGCTATCGGTAATGACGTACCGGCCGTCGACTTTGTAACCGCTACTGAACAAATTGAACAGATGCAGACGCTTATCAAACGCCTACATAAAGACGGCTTCGCCTACATTGCCGACGACGGCGTCTATTTTTCAATTGCCGCCTACAAGAAAAGTGGCAAAAAATACGGCCAGCTTCTAGAGCTCAAAGCCAGCAATACTAGCGAAGAACGCATTAATAACGACGAATACGACAAAGAATCGGTCCACGATTTCGCGTTATGGAAACTACAAAAGGGCAATGAACCCGCATGGGAATTTGAACTAGACGGCCATAATCTGCTAGGTCGACCCGGTTGGCACATTGAATGTTCGGCTATGTCTGTGGCAGCGCTGGGACAGCCGTTCGATATCCATACCGGCGGCGTCGACCTGATTTTTCCGCACCACGAGAATGAAATCGCCCAAAGCACGGCCGGCCAGAGTAGCCAATATGCCGCTTGCTTCGTCCATAATGAGCATTTGCTGGTTGACGGCCGCAAGATGAGCAAGTCGCTTAATAATTTCTACACACTTGAAGACGTCAAAGAGCGTGGTTTTGACCCCATGGCCCTCCGCCTGCTGGTGTTGCAATCGCATTACCGAAGCCAATCAAACTTTACCTGGGAAAACCTCGAAGCCGCCCAGAACCGGCTGAAAAGCTTTTACGCCTGGGCCGATATACAATTTCAATCGCTTAAGTCGGATAAATTAAAGAAGAATTATGGTGAGTCGCTAGAAGCACTGAAGAATGATCTGAGTGATGATTTGAAAACTCCCGCAGCGTTGGCATTTCTTAATGGAATGGTGCAACGAGTGGCCGAGTTAGGAGCAGACTCTGGAGCTATCGCCCATGCGACTCAAGAACTAGACCATTTACTCGGCCTAGGCTTGTCGAGTCGTCAAGATGTTAACTCTGTGCAGGCTCAACTATTAGAATCTAGAGAGGAAGCTCGAAAGGCCAAGGATTGGCAAAAATCGGATCAACTTCGTAAACAAATAGAAGAGCAGGGAATTGGCATAAACGACACGAATGACTCTTCTATTTGGTATCGCTTGTAACCGGGTCTATAAGTCTGTTGCGGTTCAGATAATCCAGCCATAGAATCCGCAGACA
>CAZVBA010000032.1:6426-7969 GCA_964625325.1 uncultured Candidatus Saccharibacteria bacterium
GTCTGGCGAATAATTGGCGGCACGATGCTAGCCAAGAAACCAATCAATAGTCCGATGACAACCAAAAAAGAGATGGTCGTAGCGAGCGACCGGCTGCCGCGCTTACTGCCGGGGATACGCTGACCTAACCAATGCACCGGGGCATTGAGAGCCAGGGCCAGAAAAAAAGCGATGAAGATAAGAGTTAGGGCGTGCGAGGCGCGTTTGACGCCCGCTAGTAGCAGCAGTGATAGAATAACGACCGCGACCACCCGTATGATAGTGCGGTTGGATATGGTTATTTCCATCTCGTTTTGTTTCCGCCTGAAAAGAGAGAACATGGTTTTATTATCGCACGTTTTGGCTCTGGTTCAATAAGACAGGGCGCGTTTGAGCTTGGCTGGCAATAGTTGGGTGGCCGACGGATTATAGTCGATGGTACCGATGCTTTGCGACTTGAGCCGGGAGCGGATTTCCTCGACCTGCCCATAGATGACGTGCAAGTGTTGATTAATGCGCTCACTATCAAGCGATTTGTTGGCGTGCATAGCAACATGCCACAGCGGCAACTCGACCCGTTGCTTACAATTATCGAGCTTCATAAGCTCAGACAGGGCCATCAAGTGGGTTCTAGTGTCATTTTGGCGCCACAAGGCAACTTGTTCGGTAATATTTGCGGGCGGCTCATTCTGCCGAGCATACCAAGAGGTTAAAGTCAGTGGGCGCAAGACTATATGTCTGACAATCAACGCCGGCAAGTAGGTGGCTAACAGCCGCGCCCCAACGCGGTAGAGCAGACGTTTGGGCCGACTGAATAAAATATCATCGTAGCGAGCGACGCCGCTGAAGCCAATAACCACATCAACTTTTTTGGCGAGGTCAGGATAGCGTTGAAGCATACGCGTCACTACGGCAAAGCCATAGGCTAAACCGACTATCGTCAGACGCTTAGATTTATAGCGCAGTTTTACAAAAGCCGCCAGGTAATCGGCTAGGTTATCAAGGGTTGGTTTGTCGTGGATTCTGTAAAAACTCTGCATGCCGCCAAAACCCGGCAAATCAGGCATCGTAACATTCCCGTACATATGGAGCTCCCGGGCCAACGGCCACCAATATTCCAAACTGGCGTGCTGGCCGTAGATTACCAGGATTTCGCGCTTACTAGGTTTGGTCGCCGGCAGCTGTAGCATGCGCCCGGCTAAGCCATTCATCAGTAATGGCATAGTGAATTGTTCAGGCTTAAGGACTGGCGGCTTGGGCATGACTGCTACTCTAACCGGCCCCTATCCCTAACGCAAGCATAACCTGCTAGCAATTAACTAGCTGAGTAAGCAAGCGCCTGCACGTGTTCCGCACTTGAGCTAGTTTTGGTGCGCCGCCAAGGAACGGACTGAGCCGTATATGGGCATACGGTGAAGGAGTACCGGCGGTGGCAAGCCGAAAATAGCCAAGAGGCGGGCGGTATCCCTGACTCTGTCAGGGAGCAGGTCCGCTGGTGCGGGATGCGTGTTGTAGCCAAAAGGTGGCTGAGAAGCTATCATTAAGCCGTAATCATGAAATATCG
>CAZVBA010000033.1:0-7632 GCA_964625325.1 uncultured Candidatus Saccharibacteria bacterium
TAGCACCGATTTTTGCGTAAAAATCAGCACCGTATTTGCTTTTGTTGGTTGAGGCGGCAGCTTTGCCGCCAGCTTTTGTTCCAGCCATGATTATGACTCCCTTAATTTATCTCTCTCGAGGATATAAAAAGGGCCCCGTCTTGCGACGAAACCCTCTTTACATTCTTTCGAATGCGCTTATGATATCACTTCATTGCGCTCATGTCAATAAGTCTTCTTTGTTTTTATTTGAACCGCTTTATCACTTTTTTATAGCATTCTACGCAGAGGTGGAATTTCTTGACCTGGCTCTTTTTGTCGGGTGGACTAAATAGGATTGCACCAAACTTCTTGAGTTCTTGGCCGCAACTGTCGCAGATGGGTTTTATGGCCATTACTTTTTCTCAAAAAAGGTAAATCTATAGCCGTCCGGGTCTCGGACTTGCAGCTCTTTGATGCCGCCACCGACATCTTTCGGGTCGCCTTCCGGTTTGATACTTTTGGACTCCAGTCGGGCCTTCATTTCATCAACGCTGTCGACCTTTATATACACAAACTCACCACAGTCATTACTCATCGGTTGTTTGGCTTCGCGCAGCTCAATCGAGAACCAATTGAGGTACGTCACCACGCGGTCTTTGTCCCTGTCAAAATGGAAGCCAACGGCCTCATAAAACTCCTGGGACTTGCCAATGTCTTTGACGTAATACAGCAGGCTGGAAACACTTATTAATTTCATAGCTTATTTTGTCACCAACCATACGATAAGTAACCCGAGCACCAGAACCACGAGAGCAATAAGCCGGACTTTCACAAACCAAAACAGGGCAAAGTTACTGAATTTATCAGTTTTTGGTGAATTTTGTACTGACATAGCTCTATTCTACACCTGGCTTTCATTACTGTTGGAGTTTTTAGAGAAGTGCAAGTATTATAGCCAGATGAGAGGTAATAAAAACCAAGTGCTTATCGATGATGAAGCCTGGGACAAATTAGTACTTGATGTTGCTGACGGCTCGCACTATATGCAGTCAAGCGTGTGGGCTGCCACTAAGGCTCACAGCCAGTGGCCGGTATCACGAATTGTGCCAGAAAGCAGCAATACACCACCGTTGCAGGTTTTTTCGCGCACCGTTCCCGGCCTGGGCCTTCTGCACTACGCGCCGGAAGTGGCCGGCGTTACGCCAGAAAATATACCGGCTATAACAAAGCAGATTCGAGACCATTACCGGCGTGGTCTGGCCTTTAAGCTGGAGCTCTACCTGCCCTATTCCGACGAGTTGCTCGGGGCTTTTAAGGCCAACGGCTGGGTTAGGGGCAATTCCGTACAACCACGTGATACCGTCTTGGTCGATCTGGCCCGCAGCGAGGAAGAATTGTTTAACAGCATGAAAAGACGGGCCCGCTATGAGGTCCGGGTGGCCCAGCGCAATAAAGTCCGTGTCGAAAAGCCGGCCATCACCCAGGCGAACTTGGATAAGCTGTCCAAACTCATCGACATCACCGGCGAACGCTCCGGCGCCTTCTTCCGCAAGCATGACTACCGCAACCGGTACTGGCAAGCCTTTGCTAAGGCCAACCAAGGCAGTCTGTACTTTGCCTACCACGACAAGGATCTGCTGGCCGCAGCCTACGTCATTAGGTACGGTAAAAGCGCCTGGTACAAGGACGGCGGCTCGGTACGTGACAAATCCAACCTGATGGGCTCACGCTTTTTGCAATGGGAGATTATGCGCGACCTGCAGACCCAGGGCATTAACCGTTACGACCAATCGGGCATACCGGCTAAGGAAGAGCTGGAAACCAGCTCATTAAAGGGGTTGTATACCTTTAAAACGGGCTTCGCACCAGACACCGTAAAACTTATGCCGGCCGTGGAACTGCCGCTCGGCAAACGCTATCCCCTCTGGCCCAAGGCCGAAACGCAATTCCTGCGGCTGTACTCTGGCCTACGCAAAGACTTCTGGTATTAATAGATATATCTTTTCGCTACTCTAGGGCTATAATTGAACTATAAAAGGAGGTTTTCATGGCATTATTCATGGGCGTACACGATAAGGGTGAGCCAGTATCAGATGAAATGGTTACGCAAAATTGGGAGGCTTATAAGACGGCATGCGTCAAACTTGGCCTGGCCCCTAAACACGCACACGTCAGTGCTCAGCACGGCAAAGCTTTTTGCATTACCGAGGCCGCTTCAGCCGATTTGGTACAGCAAGCACACGACGAAGCTAACGTACCGGTCAACGAAGTCCTAGAAGTCGTCGACCTACAATAATAAGTTTAGAAGGAGATATTATGAGCAAGAATCCAGTAGTCCATTTTGAGATGCCCTACAAAGACGGCAAAAGAGTAGCCGAGTTTTATAAAAAGGCCTTTGGCTGGGGCATGAATGCGACCGGCCCGGAAATGGGTGGCTATATCGTGGCCGTAACGACTGATACTGATGGCGACCGCATGGTCAAAACGCCCGGTACCATCAACGGCGGCTTTTATGACCTTAACGCTGCCCAGGCATCACCACAGCCTTCGGTTGTCATCTCGGTGGCTGACCTAAAGGAAACGGTGAAAAACATTGAAGCCGCCGGTGGCAAGTTGCTAGGTGAGCCGCAAGACATACCCGGCATTGGGCTTTGGGTTTCATTCAAAGACTCCGAAGGCAACCGCGTCAGCATTCTACAAGCACGCAACGGTTAGAACATGAAAGTAATCCATCTCAATGAGGTTGAGGCTAAGGAGAATAACACTTCGCTCTTTACGGCGCCCGTTAGCATGCAGACGGCCGTAAGCGAGAATGATAATGAATATAACGTAATCTACGTTCATTTTCCTAAAGGCGTGCGCAATCGGTTTCACAAACACAACCACGACCAGGTCCTAGTAGTAACGGAAGGCGTCGGCTACATTGCAACCGAAGAAAAGCAAGAAGTAATCAAAGTTGGCGACGTGGTGGTCATCCCAGCCGGCGAGAAGCACTGGCACGGTGCTACTGAGGACTCAGCCATGACACACATTTCCATCACCGCCCCTCAGACCACCATAGAACAAATCGAACAGTAAACTTCCCTCGCCGCCGAGAGCATGATTCCTAGATATGTAGGAGTTCTAGGACTCTGTGCAGTACGAAGGCCGGCCAAACGCAAGCCTTCAGAAAAGCTAGAACGATAGACCAGAAGCCGTCAACACGTTGCACAAAGTACACGACTGCGCCAATCCAGGCCATAAAAAACACAAATCCTAGCGGCCCGCCGCCCTTGTTGATGACTTTGACTGTTTTATTACCCGCTTTTACCATGACTTCCTCCTTTGTTTTCATTGTACGCTTCATGACGACGAAGCGTATGTGACCTCAATCAATCCCTCTCCCTTACCGAGACACAGCGTTATAAGACTGGCAGGAACTATTTAGGCTCGGGTGTAGGCTGGGCAGACTCTTGAGCTTGGCCAAACGAGGTGTCGACTCCATCGGGTAGATCTTTAACCGCTTGCTCTTGATAGGCTGCTTCATTTTGGCGGTAGTGTTCCTGGGAGCGCCACATATTGGCATCGTAATGAAGTTGAGCCTGGTTTATCATCGCACGCTGCTCGATTTCTCCATTGGCAAATACCCTGTCATGGTGCGTAAGCGATTCAGTATCGAAGCCCTCTTCTGCCTGGATATCTCTTAACTTTTGAGCCTTGTCAAAGACACCATGAGCATCCGTGAGAGCATCTGCCCACGTTTTATGTCGTGAGCGCAAGTACAAGGCTTTTTCAGACAGTTCAGGGCTTAATCCTTCTAACATTTTGATACCGTAGTTCTAATTGCCCGCTAGTTTGGGGCCGATTTTAGTGCCGGCGTAGCCAGCTGCTGCTTCAATGCCGATGAACTCGCCCCAACCAGGGTGTACATAGTTGGCGCCATGTTCTTGGATTGTATGAATAACATTGCCGGCCAGTTCAGGCGCCAGGAAAAGCGTGGCGACACCCCCGACTATGCCTAGTGTCATTGCCATCTGTTTCTTAACCCCTGGATTGCTTGCATCAAGATTGGCTCTGGCTACCAGCTGTGTTAGCCGTTCATCAAAATTGTCGTTAACACGTTGCCAAAGCGAGCGCTCTGGACCGTTAGGATCTTGAACTGTTAGAGCTTCTGTCATACCGCCTATTATAGCAAATTAACTAACTTTTGTCAATCAACCACAAGCAATATCTTTTCCCTCTGGTTTGCATAACGCTCATGCTACTATGGTTGTATGAGTAGGCGCATCAAAAACCAAGCTGGTTTCAGCTTGTTGGTGGTGGTGGCAATAATTTTGGTCCTCATGGTTGTCGGTTTCGCCGCCAGCCGGGTACTGACTCATAATAAGCCACGTCAAACTGCCAGTCAGACTAGCGCCAATCAATCAACGCCGACTAGCCAAACGAGCTGCCCGGCTACCCCAACCATGCAGACGCCGGTTGACCTCAGTAAAGTAAGCGGCATTCTCTACCCCGGCCAGTATCGCGGTAATGAATATAAAGCACATGGTGCCTTTCGCTTCGACAACTTCCAGCCAGCTGACATCACTGTCAAAGCGCCACTGGATGCCCATATCGAGCGCGCCAGCCGTTATGTCCAAAATGGTGATGTTCAAATCCTACTGGAGTTTACGGCCAGTTGCGGAATTAGCTACCGGTTCGACCATATTCTTAAAGTTGCGCCACAGTTACAAGCTTTGATTGACGCCCTACCAGCGCCCACCAGCGATTCGCACACCACCGTCATTAATCCAGCCGTACAAGTTAAAGCCGGCGATACCATTGCCATCGCCGTTGGCTCCCCCTCTAGCAAAAATATCTTTGTCGATTTCGGCGTCTACGACATGACCAAAAAGAACAAAGCCGCCAGCGATCCGACTTGGCTGGCCAAACACCAGACTAATCCGAATGACCAATACGGCATCTGTTGGTTTGACCTATTACCGGCTGCCGACGCCGCCAAAGTCAAGAGCCTACCGGCCGCCTCCAGCGAAAGCGGCAAAACCAGCGACTACTGCAAATAGCAATGTCTTTCCTCACCCCCACGCGTATTTTTAAATTTGGATTTGATCGAACTCTTCAATTCCGGGCAGAATTCGTCGTAGAAAATCCATGGGAAGAAGTTGATCTTGTGGTTCAATACCGAATGCTAAATATGTATTTCTGTCACCGATATACGACTCCCACCACTGGGCAGCTTCACCCCGCTCAAAGATTAAGAGAGATTTAACTGCATCAACACCTGCTATAGATACCGCATCTGGCAGAACCGTTATGTCGAATATGTTGTTAATATCATGTCCAAGGTGAACTTCGGGCCCTTCGGAAGGACGTAAGTATCTTACGGGGAGGGGCACGTCTACCCATTGCTTTTTTATGTATTCCGGTGCGCCCCCATAAGGTGTAACCCTAGGTATAAACCATCCTTGAATTTCTGGTCTTTCAATTGCCATGGGAAACATTCTGGACCAAACATAGATTCAGAGCAACCACGAGCAATATCTTTTACTACCCTTTTAGGGTATAGTTTGCCCGATGCACACCTATGAGCTCCCGGTCGCAAGCAATATCACCACCGTCGAAGGCACGGTGGATGGTTTCTTTGGCGTTGGCCTAAGTGGCATGAAGCAATGCCTAAACAGGCTTAAGAAGACGAATAAAATGAACCGGCGTTGCATCCCTATTATTGCCGAAGAGTATCAGCATGGTTCACCGCTCGAAACGGTAATCAGTCGTAATCAACATCGTGTACCCGCTGTCGTGACCCTCGGGCGCAAACAAGAGGATGGCATGCCCCTAATGACTCACTTGGCTGTCGTGTGTCGCGCTATTGCTGACGACTATCCGGATTTTTTGGCCGTTATGTGCGGCTGGGAGGACGGTCTCACCAAGAACGAATGGCTACGGGACGCTCACTTGATGGATCTCCACTTAAAATTTGGTACTGTAGCAATTGCCGGAGACGTCTGCACCGTTACAGTCGACGACAGCGTTACGCCACTGCCGCCTCCCCGCTTTTAGCAAAACCAATGTCTTTTCCGCCGCAGCCCATGAATTATGGGTCGCCCCACCCCTAAGCAACACTTTTATCCGGTGGTAACTTGAATTACAGGTCCCAAAACCCCTTGGGCAATTTCAACGGTCCTCTGTCTTGCATTATCGTCGCCTCGGCCGAGGTCATAACTGTCAGCATATAAGTCTAGTCCAGTCGGCCATTTAGATGCATTAATACTTATCCATGAACGCCCTGCGTCCGTGACCGGCCATTTGTCTTTGAGATATTTACCATCCTCGGGTGCAGTTTCTTCTATTTGACGCTTTACATCGTCACCTAGACGACCAGTAAGCGCATGCCACATTAAATCAAGATGGACTAGACTATTACGTCTACCGTCCCACGATTCCTTTCCATAATCAATTGTTGCACCCAGTACTATGACTTCGCCCAGGCGCACGAATTTACAGCGCAGTGCACTCTCACCAGGCTCCCAATCATTAGAAAGTTCTATGCTAGCAAAATATTGAAGTGATTCTGGAGAAACCACCCTAATAAGATCGGTTGATTCAACCTTTTCCATCTCAAGAGCCATTCAGGCATTCTTGAACAAAGTTCTACGAAATGCAACCACGAGCAATATCTTTTCCTAGACGTTTACTGGAATAATGGTTGCTAGGTCTGGAATGTAACCCCTACCCTTCCTGAACTCATGCGGAAACACTTCGCCGCGGATATCCGCTTCATCAGCCAGCAGCTGCATTATGCCGGCAATCATCATTCCGTGGGAAAAGTAAACTTGATAACTAAGTTCACCTGTTTGAACCAACTTAACGAATCGCAGTGCTCGCTCGGCCGTCTCTAGCGGTACCCAACCTTCGCTTGCATGCCTGCGCACACATGCTTCAGGGCTCAATTCTTCTAGACTAAATCTTGATTCATCTAGTATCCCGCTCGCATCAACTTGTTGGAAACCAACCTCTCTTGCCGTCTGGTATGCGCGAGTATATTCAGATGCCATAACCGGTCGGTCGTACGTCGGCGGGTCAATGTTGTAGGCATTGCGAAATACTTCAGCTAGACCCCTGGCTTGTGGTATACCTTTCTCGATTTCAAGTGGCGAATCTTCGTTGCCAAATGTGGTAAAGTCACGTTTGTTTGCGAGTGATTTAGCGTGTCGCACGAGCAATATTTCAGCCATAGCTTCATCATACGATTGCATGTTTCATTTGCAAGCACGAGCAATATCTTTTCCCTTCCCCAAACAAAAAGCCTCCTTTCGGAGGCTCTTTGCATAATTTGGCACCGTGCTATTTTCCCAGGGCTCAGGCCCAAGTATTGTAACCGATGCGGGGCTTAGCTGCTGTGTTCGGGATGGGAACAGGCGTTTCCCCCGCTCCATGGGCACCAAATTCTGCGTCTCGATGACGCAGAATTTGGTAATTCTACGCCCTAGGCGCTCGGATGATGTCCATGTGCTGGTCCAAATTGTTAAAGAAGGTTGGCAAACGTCGGTATTCTATGATGAATACCAATAACTAGTCAATGCACTCTCTCACGAAGTAAACCTCGTGAGAGATCATAAAAAGTCAATGGGGACGATTAGTACGCTTCGGCTGCATGCGTTACCGCACTTCCACCTTGCGCCTATCAACCTG
>CAZVBA010000034.1:0-7289 GCA_964625325.1 uncultured Candidatus Saccharibacteria bacterium
GGGGTTAGCGCACTTCGGTCAACCGATTGACATTATGGTTCAATAGGTTGACAATTGAGTCTGCAAAAAATAGCCACTGAAGGAATAAATTAACAATGAAATCGTCTCGCAAAAATAGTTCCCGCCGTAAGCCCGCCAAGCGATCCTATGGCCTACACCATAACAGTATAAAAGTACTACTGTTTGTTACCACCCTGGCCGTCGTTGCTGTCGGCGGGAAGAGCCTGTGGACCAAAGTTATCGCCGCGCCGTCGCCTAATGCCATCAGCCACCGGGCTGTCTGCGGCACCCCCAGCAGCAATGCCGCTCGTTGCCATGCTCAAGTGGTGGTCAATGCCCGCAGCAACCAACCATTGGCAAGCACCAGCTACTCCCGAGGCTATGCCCCGGCGGACCTGCACGCCGCTTATCAACTGCCAAGTTTGCCGACGGGCAGCTTTGCTTGGAATGGTAAAACCGTCGCTATTGTCGATGCCTTTGATAACCCTAATGCCGCCGCCGACCTGCTGGCCTACCGTCAGCAATTTAATCTGCCGCTGTGCGCCACCGCTAACCCGACGCCAACAACCAATGACTTAGTTGGCTGTTTGTTCGCCAAGGTGAATCAAAACGGCCAAACCAGCCCAATGCCCAGCGGCAACACTGGTTGGGGTCAGGAAATTGATCTGGATATTGAAATGGCCTCAGCTGTTTGTGCCAACTGCAAGGTCGTCTTAGTCGAAGCCAACTCGAATAGTTACAGCGACCTGATGGC
This sequence comes from uncultured Candidatus Saccharibacteria bacterium, assembly GCA_964625325.1. GTDB lineage: Bacteria > Patescibacteriota > Saccharimonadia > Saccharimonadales > CAYVSP01 > CAZILM01. The sequence continues at coordinate 755 of CAZVBA010000034.1, forward strand.
CGCGGTTGACCGGGCGGCTACATTGGGCGCCAACGCCATTTCCAATAGCTATGGCAGCAACGAGTTCAGTAGCGAAACCTCATCGACTTACAACGGCCACTTCAACCACCCCGGCATTGCTATTACGGTCAGCTCCGGCGATAGCGGTTACGGCGTCGAATTCCCGGCCGCTTCGCAGTATGTCACCGCCGTTGGCGGCACGTCGCTAGCGCGCAACACCAGCACCTCACGCGGCTGGTCCGAAACCGCTTGGAGCGGCGCGGGCAGCGGTTGCTCGACATATGTCAGCAAGCCGGCCTGGCAACCAACCATCGGCAACTGCACGACTCATCGTATTGTCGCTGATGTATCAGCCGTGGCCGATCCCAATACCGGCGTAGCCGTCTATGACAGCTATGGTTCAACCGGCGGGGCTAACTGGTATGTCTTCGGTGGCACCAGCGTAGCTGCGCCGATTGTCGGCAGTGTCTACGCCCTGGCGGGCAACACCGGCCCCAGCGGTTCATCAATTACCTACGGCGAATATCCCTACAGCCATCGCAGCAGTTTGTTTGACATCACCGCCGGCTCGAATGGCCGTTGTGCCAATGGCAAGAGTGGTGGTGGCAATCAGGCGCTCTGCACCGCCATACCTGGCTTTGACGGCCCAACTGGCTTGGGCACGCCGCGCGGCCTGACTGCCTTCTAGATTAGTTCACCATATTAAGCTGGCCTTTACTGAGTTCACCTCCTATAATGAACCATATACCATGGCAGGGCTGGCACGGCTTAGGGGCTTACCGCTTTTAAGAAAATTAACACTCTTAGTGGGCGCGTTCTATGTCGTTCAGTTGTTGGCTGGCGCGGCAATTATCTACGTTACGGCTATTAATCAGACGCACCAATTTATAAATACCATCAGCCAGCGCGCCAAAGAGGACATTGTCTATAACGACGGCCACTGGGACACCTCAAAGTACGACGCCGATCCGGAAATACCCGGCACCTACCGCCTCTACGTCATTACCAAAGACGGTTTTGTGATTGACCGCTGGCGGCCAATCCCAGGCTACCTGGACACGTCGGATTTTAAACAGTTGCTCAGCTACCAAATGCCCCAAACCGTCCATACCGTAACGGACCAGGACTGGCGGTTGTTTAGTTTGCCGGTCAAGGATAAGGAGAGTCGGGTAGTTGGATTGGTAACGGTCGGGCGTTTTAACGTCGCCGCCGACCAAACGCCGGCTCTGGATGAGGCTCTACAGAATGTTGCTCAGGATCTGGTCAACGGCGTCACCGTGTCCAGTAGCGGGCTTAACGTCGATAAGATTAATATCCGCAGCGTCCCCTATAGCACCGCTTTCCAGATTGTCGATCAGTACAACAAAATCCGGCTCAAAAGCGACAATGCCAGCAGCATTGACCGGCTGCCAAATTTTATCGACCCCAGCTACATTGCCGATGATTTGCGGGTGCCATCGCTAAAAAAAGTAACCGATAGTTCGCATAGCGAAACCTTCCTGGTTCAAACAGCGCCACTATTCGATAAAAGCAATGCGCCAATCGGCACCATCATCGTAGCCCGGACCATTTCGCCCAGCCTGGCGCTGGTCAGAAGGTTCCTGCTGATTAGTAGTCTACTAGGGTTACTGCTAGTTCTGTTAGTGTGGTGGCTGTTGGTGCGTTGGTGCGCCGCCCAGACCAATGATAGGCCGGCCACTGGCAAGCGGCTGCGGCTCAAAAGTATTGATAGCATTGAGTTCAACAAGCTTGATTGCACGATCAGTATCAATGACCAGAAGATTCCGGTTACCTTTGCGACCAACCAGTACTATCTTTGCCACGCCCTGTTCGCGGCCCCCAGGAAAAAGTGGGAAACCGATGAGCTGCTCGACAGGTTTGGTGTTGAAGAAGCACAGGGCGGCTGGCGCAAAATCTATGATGCCATGACCAGTCTAAATAAAAAGCTGGCACCGGTTATCGGAGAGCGCTTTATTTTGACGAACCATAAAACGTATTACCTCAACCCACTGCTGGTATCCAAAATTAAGAAGTAGTATTTTCATTTTTTGTAACCAATTGGATACGGACGTATCCACGGTTCGATTCGCTTAAATACCATAAGTAATAACCATTACGTGTGAAGGCGTAGCAGGGCCCGTTGCTCCAGATGACAAAAAACAAATCACTCAAGCTACATTCCGAAGCCGGCATTATGCAGGACGCCGTCGAGCAGATATTTGAAAGCGCCCTGACTTACCATGCTTCGGACATCCATTTGCAGCCGCAAGAAACTGAGGTGTCGGTCCGCTTCCGGATTGACGGTGATCTCAAAGAGGTCACCAGGATACCGAAGCTCAACTACGAGGGCATCGTCAACCGTATCAAGATTCTGGCCAAGCTAAGGATTGACGAGCACTTTTCGGCCCAGGACGGTGCTATTCATTATGTAACAACTACCCAGGACAAAGTCGACTTTCGGGTATCAGTTCTGCCGACGCTGTTGGGTGAAAGTGTGGTATTCCGCATTTTAGGCACCCAGGTCGGTGGACTCACTCTCAAAGGGCTGGGTCTCAGCGACGCCAACCAGAAGTTAATAATGGCGACTGCCAAAAAGCCTTTTGGCATGATTATCAACGCCGGCCCGGCCGGCGCCGGTAAGACCACCACGCTATATGCCATTCTCAAGCTGCTGCACCGTCCGGAAATCAGTATCGTTACGATCGAAGACCCGGTGGAGTATAAAATTCAAGGCATTGACCAAATTCAGGTCAACACTCAGACCAACCTGACTTTTGCCGAGGGTTTGCGCTCGATTGTCCGGCAGGACCCCAACATCATCCTAGTTGGCGAAATCCGCGACCGCAAAACAGCCGAAATTGCCGTCAACGCCTCGCTGACCGGCCATCCCCTGCTAACCACCTTTCACTCTAACGACGCCGCCACGGCCATACCGCGTCTGATGGACATGGGCGTCGAGCCGTTCCTGCTGGCGTCAGTCCTGGAGCTGCTCATTGCCCAGCGGCTAGTCCGCCGGCTGTGTGTGCACTGCCGGATCAAAGAACAAGTTGACGTCGCCGTGCTCAAGAAGTTTTTGCCGCCACAACCAGCCACTAAAGCCAAAAGCCAAAAAATCACCGTCTACAGCGCCAAGGGCTGCCGCAAATGCCAAAAGGGCTATAACGGCCGGACGGCTATTTTTGAACTTATCCCGATTACCAAAAAAATGCGCGAGCTCATTCTGACCCACCCCAACACTGACCAGATATGGGCCGTCGCCCGCCAGCACGGTGCTCAAACGTTATTTGAGGACGGGCTCGAGAAAGTCAAACAGGGCACGACGTCATTGGAAGAATTAATCCGAATTGCCTCGGAATTTGAATAGGAGGGCACTATGTCAACACTAACGGAAATAGGTAAAAGGAAATGAAAAAACCGCAAATGTCGCTGTTTAGCGGCCGGGCTGAGAAAGACAACTTTATCGAAAACTTCGCCATGCTGCTAAGCGCCGGCGTCGACATTGGTGCCGCCCTGGAGGCGGTCAAGAAAGACATTAAGTCACCGCGGACCAGAGAGGCCATTGATAAGGCCCAGCGCGCTGTTGATCATGGTTCGCCAGCCTGGAAGGCGCTGGAAGACAACAAACTGCTGCCGCATGACCTCGTCGTCTTAGTACGCATTGGCGAGCAGACCGGCCGCTTGCCGGAAAACCTCAAAGTCATTCGGATTGCCCAGGAAAAAGAACGCAACCTGCGCTCCAAGCTGGTATCGGCCATGGTCTATCCAGCCATCGTGCTGTCGCTGACCATGCTGGTCGGCTTTTCGGTTTCGGTATTCCTGCTGCCGCGTCTGTCGACTTTGCTGACCCAGCTCAATGTGCCGCTGCCCTGGATTACCAGGCTGTTTGTCAGCTTGGGCCGCACCATGTCCCATCACGGCGTGATTATCGTGCCGGCTTTTCTGCTGGGCTTTTTCGGCCTGATCTACTTTCTATTCATCAACCCTAAAACCAGAAATGTCGGCGTCGAATTACTCTTCAGAATACCAGGCATCAGGAAACTGATGCGTGAGATCCAGCTGGCCCGCATGGGCTACTTGCTCGGCACTCTGCTGGGGGCTGGCCTGCCGGTGGTCGATGCCTTTGATTCGATGGCCCAGGTGGCTACCTACAAGCGCTACCAGAAATTCTTTGTCTACTGCAAGAAGGCGATTGAACGCGGCCGCGGCTTTGACGAGATATTTAAAAACTATCCCAAATCAACTCAGTTGGTACCAAGTCCGATTCAGCAGCTGCTGATCGCCGCCGCCCAGACTGGTAACTTAAGTGAGACTTTGCTGCGGGTCGGGCAGGTCTACGAGGAGCGCAGTGACAACACCAGCAAGAACCTGGTGACGGCCATGGAACCGATTTTGCTCTTCATTGTCTGGCTGGGCGTGCTCGGCCTGGCGCTGTCGGTCATTTTGCCTATCTACCACTTAGTCGGCGGAGTTAATAAGTAAAAAACTGTCATGTTTAGTAAGTTACGCTTCAGAACTAATCGAAAAACTTCACGTCAGCGGGGATTTACGCTGATTGAAGTTTTATTGTCGATTGCTCTTATAGCCATACTAACCGGTACGACCTCGATAGTTTATTTTTCTCTGCTGGGTAGAAATAGTTTAGACATTGCTGCCTGGACAACCGCCCAAACTATCCGACGGGCCCAGGTTTTGTCCCAGGCTAACGCCGGTAATAGCGGTTGGGGTGTTCATACTCAAACCGGTAGCGTGACATTATTTAAAGGCTCTACCTATAACTCCAGCGATGCTAGCAATGAAGTAGCCAATATTGAAACTAATATTACTACTCCCACGACTGACTTTAAGTTTGATAGATCAACCGGGTTACCGACTACAACAGCGCCGGCCTCAGCTTTTAGTATTAAGCTGACTGGCACTCAAGGAGATAGTCGGACCATCACGCTTAATACCAAAGGTATGGTAAGTCTGTGAGGCGAGTAACAACCCCACGCTTAAGCCGGCGGTCAAGCCGCAAGGCCCTGCACACCGCCGGCTTCAGCGTGGTCGAAGCCATGCTGGCCGTGGCCGTTTTTGGCCTGGTTGTTACATCGCTAACCGGCGCATTTATATACGGCCGCGAGAGCCAGTACCTGTCCGGCCAGCGCAACCGGGCCACCTTCCTGGCCGAAGAGGGCCAAGAAGCCTTGCGCAGCATCCGCGACAAAGATTTTACATTATTTGGACCGGCCGACGGCTCCAAAGATGGCACTTACGGTCTAGTGGTTGATCCCAATACACACCTATGGACATTGTCGGGCAGTTCCGATACAACCGATATTTATACGCGAACCGTCAAGCTGAGCACTGTCAGCGAGACGGCCAAGCATTTTGTGGTCAAAGTCACCTGGCGCCAGAATGCCCAACGCGACGGTGTTATAACAATGGGCTCTAACTTAACCAGCTGGCGGCCGCGCAGCCAGGCCCATGGCAAGATTGGCGGTCTGCTGGTATATGGCGATGGCGGCAGCGGCTCGGGAAACATCAGTTACCGTATTTTGGCCGATGATGTTAGTAATGGTGGACCTTGTTCACCTATAGCCTGTGGCACGTGGAATTCTGCCGCGTTGGTGCCTGACTCCGGCAATGCCAGGGGCAATAAACCATTGAGAGCGGTGCGGGCTTATTCCTCACCGGGCACTAGAAAAGAAGAAGTTATTTTATCCGAACACTACAGCGCCAATAATCCCAAGACAGAGTCTATGTTTGCCCAAGTCTATAGCCAGAATTCCCAAGGCGCCTGGTCCTGGGGCACACCCCAGCCGCTAGTCAGCTGGGCAACCAGCTCTTTCGTTAATCTGGAGTCGTTTAGCGGCACTTATTTGGCGGATGGGCGCTTCATGGCGGTTTACGCCGACGGCAGTGGTTCAGGCAATGTACCCAAGTACCGGATCTGGAATGGTACCAGCTGGACGGCCCAAGCCAATCTGCCGGCTACGCTAAGCCTGCCGACCGCGATTGTGGCCAAAGCCCGCCCGACCACTAACGAAGTCATGGCGGCTTTTCTGAACACCGATAAAAGCATCCAGACCGAATACTTCAACGGCACCAGCTGGACTCTGCAGCCAACGCACGCCATTACCGGCGTGGCTGATGCCAACAATGAGCAGCTGGTCGACTTTACCTGGAGTCCCAACGACAATACCAAGGGTGGCTTAGTCTTTGCCAGCCCCGCCAATCTTGGCGCTTTGGCCCTCAAGGTCTGGTCGGCCAATGGTTCGGGCGGTGGCTCCTGGAGTGCGATTGCTTCACAACCAGTCAGCAACAAAAATATTTCATCTGTCGCCATTACCGCCAGTGTTGATCAAGACACTTACATTGTTTGCGCTAAGGATAAATCAGCAACCCTGACGTGTTTTGACGGTGATTCCACGCCGTCTATCCATGTGGCTTTGCCGCGCTCCAACTGGGCCACCGAGAATGGACTGCAACGCAGTTTCCACGCTGGCTTCCAATCATTGCTCGGCGCCCAGGCCATCGTGGTTAACTCCGACGGCAC
>CAZVBA010000035.1:0-4439 GCA_964625325.1 uncultured Candidatus Saccharibacteria bacterium
GCACTTATCACTACATTTTGGCGACCCAAGGCATGAAAGTCGGCCGTAAGATTACCAGTGGTGAAGAAGTCGCTATTGAACGCGGCAACCGTTTGCCACTCAAGAATATTCCGGTCGGCAGCACCATCCACGCTATAGAACTACAGCCCGGCAAAGGCGCCCAAATGGTGCGCAGCGCTGGCAACAGCGCCCAATTGGTCGCTAAGGAAGGCGCTTACGCCCAAGTTAAATTACCGAGCGGCGAAGTCCGCCTGGTCAACATCAACTGTACAGCTAGCCTGGGGGCTATTGGCAATGAACAGCACCAGAACGTCAAGATCGGTAAGGCCGGCCGTACCCGTCGCCGTGGCATCCGCCCAACTGTCCGCGGCGTCGTTATGAATGCTGCTGATCATCCGCACGGCGGTGGTGATGGTGGCCGACATGGCATGGGTAAAGATCCGCGTACACCCTGGGGCCAGAAGACCCTGGGCTATAAGACCCGTCGTCGCAAGAATACCAGTCAGTTTATTGTCAGAAGCCGACACCTAGGAAAAAGGAAGTAGTTATGAGTCGTTCACTGAAAAAAGGACCATTTATCGATCCGAAATTAGCTAAGAAAGTAGCAGCTTTGGGTTCTGAAGACCGTACTATTATCAAAACCTGGGCGCGGGCTTCTGCTATTCCGCCAGAATTCGTTGGTCGTACCATTGCTGTACACAACGGCAAAGTCCACGTGCCGGTGTTTATTACCGAGAATATGGTGGGCCACAAACTGGGCGAATTTTCGCCAACCCGTAAGTTTCGCTCACATGGCGGTAAGATGGCCAAGTCGAGCGAAGGGGCCAGGGAGTAAATTATGCCTGTTACAGCTATTGCCAAAGGCGTTCGTATCAGCCCCCGCAAAATCGGTGTGGTGGCAGCTTTGGTGCGCGGTCGGACCGTCGCTGACGCCCTGACAATTCTGCAGCACACGCCTCGACAAGCGGCCATACCAGTTAGAAAAGTTATCGAAAGTGCCCGGGCTAATGCCGACTACAACCACAAACTAAAGCCCGATTCACTGCAAATTGTCTCAATTTCAGTTACACCAGGTATTCGCTACAAGCGTTATCGTCCAGTCGCCCGCGGCAGTGCCCATCCTTTCCAACGCCGCACCAGCCACATTCACGTGGTTGTCGACGGCGAAAAACGAGCCGTAAAGAAGACCGTTAAAACCGAGGAGAAGAAGTAATGGGCCAGAAAGTTAATCCAATCTCAATGCGACTGCAAGTCAGCAAAGACTGGCGGTCTCGGTGGTTTGCCAATAAGAAAGATTACGCCAAGTTCTTAACTCAAGACCTAGCAGTGCGGCGCCTGATTGACCAAAAACTAGGCTCTCGGGCCGCCATTAATAGAGTTGAAATTGAACGCTCACCTAATCTCATTACAGTCACGATCAGCACGGCTAAGGCTGGTGTGGTTATTGGCCGGGGTGGCACCGGCGCCCAAGAGCTCAAGACTGCCATTGAGAAAATTATGATGGTACCGGCGCGCGTTAACATTGAAGAAGTCAAAAAGCCGGAATTATACGCCAAGTTGGTGGCTGAAAATATCGCCCACCAAATTGAGCGTCGTATGTCTTTTCGGCGCGCCATCAAGGCTAGTGCCGCTGCCACCATGCGAGCCGGTGCTAAAGGCGTCCGTATTCAGATTGCCGGTCGCTTGCAAGGTTCTGAGATGTCCCGTAGTGAAAAGGAAATCCAAGGCAGCGTGCCATTGCACACCATCCGGGCCGACGTTGACTACGCCTATGTTCCAGCCCATTATCCTGGCGCCGGCATTATCGGCGTCAAGGTCTGGATTTATAAGGGAGAGGTGGCCTAGCATGTTGATGCCAAAGCGCACTAAACACCGCAAGGTCTTCAAGGGCCGGATTCGCGGCGTTGCGACGGCCGGCGATTATATTGCCTTTGGTGATTATGCACTGCAGGCCCAGGAAAATGTCCGGATTTCGGCCCGCCAGATTGAATCGGCCCGTCAAGCCATGACACGATATATCAAACGTGGCGGCAAGATTTGGATCCGGGTTTTCCCGCACACCCCCGTTACTAAGAAGCCGCAAGACGTCAAAATGGGCAGTGGCAAGGGCAACCCCGAACTATTCGTGGCCAAGGTCAAACCCGGTACTATTTTGTTTGAAATGCAGGGCATTCCGATTGAAACCGCCCGTGAAGCCATGCGTCTGGCCAGTCATAAATTACCGATTAAGACCAAGTTCTTAGTGAAGGAAGAAGGGTGATAGATATGAAAGTCGCCGAAATCCGTAAACTATCAACCGATCAGCTAACTAGCGAGAGTACTAAATTGCGTGAAGAGATTGCCGAATTAAGACGACGACTGCACGGTGGTGAGATGCAGAATGTGCGCGTTTTGCGCAACAAGCGCAAGGATTTAGCGCGCATGTTGACCGTACTCAGTGAAGCATTCCAAAAGGAGGCCGTGTAATGGCTCGTACTATCATTGGTATCGTATCTTCCGACAAGGCCGATAAGACGATTGTGGTCAATGTCCACACGCCTAAGACCCACCCGATTTACAAGAAGCAGTACAGTATTACTAAGAAATTTATCGCCCATGACGAGAAAAATGAAGCCGCCATTGGCGACAAGGTATCGATTGTCGAAACCCGCCCCATCAGCAAACGGAAGCGCTTTACGCTTAAAAAAGTGATCGAGCGGCCGGTCATCCCGGTTGACGAAGCACCCGAGACCTTGACGGAAGCGGGAGGCAAGGCATGATTCAACAAGAAACCCGACTAGGTGTAGCTGACAACAGCGGTGCTAAGGAAATTCTTTGCATCCGCGTGCTCGGCGGTACCCGCCGCCGCTATGCCCACGTCGGCGACGTCATCGTGGCTACCGTCAAACAAGCTAACCCGGCTGGCGCCGTTAAGAAAAAGTCAGTGGTACGCGCCGTCATCATTCGGACCCGCTATCCAATCAAGCGCAAGGACGGCTCAACCATTCGTTTTGACGATAATGCCGCCGTCATAATCGACAGTGACAAGCAACCGCGAGCCACCCGTATTTTCGGCCCGGTACCACGCGAACTGCGCGACCAGGGCTACAGCAAGATAATCAGCCTCGCGCCGGAGGTACTCTAATGGTCTACAAAATCCGCCTCAAGAAAGGCGATACCGTTATGGTACGGGCTGGCAAATACAAAGGCCAAACCGGCAAGATTGTGGCCACCCATCCGACCGAGAACAAGGTTACCGTCGAAGGTATCAACATCGTTAAGAAACACCTCAAACCTAATCGCGCCCAACCACAGGGCGGCATCATTGAGCTAACCAAGCCGATTTGGGTATCTAAAGTCGGCATTGTCGAGCCGACCAAGAAAAAGCCCAGCCGGATTGGCTACAAACTGTCCAAAGACGGTGCTAAAACCCGCGTTTTCAAGTCCAACGGCAAGGAGATAAAGTAATGCCTACCGTCACCAAAGCCAGGACTATGTCCAGACTAAAACAGCAGTACGTTGACAAATGTGTGACTGAGCTGCAAAAGGAGTTGTCACTGCAAAACCGCCATGAAGTACCTAGACTTGAGAAAATCGTGGTTAATATCGGGCTGGGGCGGGCCAAGGATGATAAGAAAGCTATGGAAGTCGCCACCAATACCCTACGCAAAATCACCGGTCAACAGCCGATTGAAACCATTGCCAAGCAATCGATTGCCAGTTTTAAGCTGCGCGAAGGCAACAAAATCGGACTCAAAGTTACACTGCGCGACGAGCGCATGTATGAATTCGCCGACCGACTCATTAACGTCGTCTTGCCGCGCTTGCGCGACTTCCACGGCGTCAGCGCCAAAGCTTTTGATAAACAGGGCAATTACGCCATCGGTTTCACCGAACAGTCAGTCTTCCCGGAACTAACCTTTGAGGACACCACCACCCCGCACGGCCTACAAGTATTGTTCGTAATCAGAGCTAAACAGCCCGAACACACCCGGGCCTTACTGGAGAAATTCGGTATGCCATTTGAAAAGAAGGAGACAAGCTAATGGCTAAGAAATCAAGTATTGCCCGCGATCTGAAGCGCCGTGCCCTGCACGACAAGTACGCTGACAAGCGCGCCGAATTGAAAAGACTCGGCGATCAAGAAGGCTTGCACCGCTTGCCGCGCAATTCATCGCCTACCCGTATAAAAAACCGCTGCCTGGAAACCGGCCGGCCGCATGGTTATATGCGTACTTTTGGCCTCAGCCGTATTTCATTCCGTGAACGCGCCAGTAAGGGTGAGATTCCCGGCGTAACAAAGTCGAGCTGGTAAGGAGTAATTATGGTATCTACAGACCCCATCGCTGACATGTTAACCCGAATCCGCAACGCTATTGGCGTCCGCAAAAACGAGGTCCGGGTGCCGCATTCCAACGTTAAGGAAGCGGTTGCTCGTTTGCTTAAAGACCGCCGCTTCT
>CAZVBA010000035.1:4539-6935 GCA_964625325.1 uncultured Candidatus Saccharibacteria bacterium
CCGCATTCCAACGTTAAGGAAGCGGTTGCTCGTTTGCTTAAAGACCGCCGCTTCTTAGACGATGTCAGTATTGAAAATGATGACGGCCGTAAAACGCTGGTATTACTCATCAATCACCCCGATAGTAACGCCCGAATCACCGAAATTGTTCGTCTGAGTAAGCCGGGCCGCCGCAACTATGCCGGCGTGTCGGCCATTCCGGTGGTCAAGCGCGGCCGTGGCTTAGTTATTGTATCGACCTCCAAAGGTCTGATGACTGGCGACGATGCCAAGACTCAGCACTTGGGTGGGGAATTAATCTGTAAGGTGTATTAAGATGTCGCGCATTGGCAAACTACCTATCAAAATACCTAGCGGCGTAACAGTAGCTGTTGAAGGCCAGCAGGTGTCCGTAAATGGCGCCAAAGGCTCCTTGCAACAAGCTATGCTCACGGGCATCTCACTCAAGCAAGAAGACGATACCGTATTAGTCAGCCGCCAGAATGACGAGGCCGCCAACCGAGCCAAACACGGCCTGATGCGCAGCCTGGTCCAGAACATGGTAACCGGCGTCTCCGAAGGTTTTGAAAAAAAGTTGGAGCTCAACGGCGTCGGTTACCGCGTAGCGCTGGCTGGGCAGGACCTGAAGTTTAATATTGGTAAATCACACGAAGTGGTCTATGCAATTCCGACCGGTATCACTGCTAAAGTCGAACAGAATATCATTACGATTAGCGGCATTGATAAACAACGAGTCGGGCAAGCCGCCGCCGAAATACGCGCCCTCAAGAAGCCAGAGCCCTACAAGGGCAAAGGCATTAAATACGTTGGCGAGCGCATTATCCGTAAAAGCGGTAAAAGCGGTAAGGAAAAATAGCTATGAATCGTCTAACTGATACCCTTAGAAATCGTCGCCTGCGTAAAAACCGGATACGTAGCGTCGTGTCCGGTACCACCGAACGGCCGCGCCTGACGGTTCACATCAGCAACCGCCACGTCAGCGCCCAATTGATTGATGACACCAAGCATTTGACGATTGCGTCGGTAACCACCGCTACCAAGACCACTGTTCAGGGTTCTCTTACCGAACGAGCCGCCTGGGTCGGCAGTGAAATTGCCAACAAGGCCAAAAAAGCTAAGATAAGTCGAGTAGTATTTGATAGAAACGGCCGGTTGTACCATGGCCGCGTTAAAGCTCTGGCCGAAGCGGCTCGGGAACAAGGATTGGAGTTCTAAATGGTTCAACAACAAGATAATCGACAACGTGACCGCCGTGATAGGCGTGATGGTGGCGAAGAAAAGCAGTTTGACGAGCGCGTTGTGCACGTTGACCGCGTCGCCCGCGTTGTTAAAGGCGGCCGTCGCTTCCGTTTTCGCGCCTTAGTCGTCGTCGGCGACCACAAAGGTAAGGTCGGTATTGGCAGCGCTAAAGGTGCCGATGTCACAGCGGCTGTTACTAAAGCCGTCGAAGTCGCCAAGAAGCACTTCATTACAGTACCTTTATATAAAGGTACACTGCCGCATGACCACGAGGCCAAAGTCGGCGGCGCCCGCATTTTGCTCAAACCGGCCGCCCCCGGGACCGGTCTGATTGCCGGCGGTGTGGTTCGCACAATCCTGGAAGTAGCCGGTGTCAGCAATGCCCTTAGTAAATCGCTGGGCTCAACTAACAAGACCAATACGGCCTACGCCACGATTGCTACCATTCAGGGAATGGCACCGTCGAAAGATTGGATTACCACTGAGCCAAGACCAAAGAAGGCCAAGACCGAGGTCAAGGCATGAAGTATAACGAGCTCAAAGTCGTAGCTACATCATCCCGCCGGCGGGTTGGCCGCGGTATCGCCGCCGGGCAGGGCAAGACGGCCGGACGCGGTACCAAGGGCCAGAAAGCCCGCACTGGCTCTTCCAAGCGGCCGGGATTTGAAGGCGGTCAAAACCCACTCTTACAACGTTTACCTAAGTTACGCGGCTTCCATAGCCATCGAGTACTTAATGAAACCGTTGATACGGCTCAACTGCAGAACCTGAGCGGCATTGTTACCAACGAAACGCTGGCCGCCGCCGGTCTCGTTAGCAGCGCCCATGTCCGCGTCAAATTACTCAACAAGGACGAACTAACTAAAAAATTGACCGTAAAGCTACAAGCCGCCAGTCAAAGCGCCATCCAAACTGTCGTGAAGGCCGGTGGCACGTTTACTAAAACACCGCAAGTTGGCCGGCCCAAGCAGTCCAAGACCGAAGACCAAACCAAAAAAACCACCGCCTAGCTTCGCTTTTTGCCGTAGCTATGTTTAAATAAACCAGAATTATGAGGGGTTGTAAGTGAGCTGGAAAACCATTTGGCAGTCGCTCAAAAATGCCGATATGCGCAAGCGTATCCTGGCTGTTTTGGGCATGCTACTAGTTTTCCGTAT
>CAZVBA010000036.1:0-3012 GCA_964625325.1 uncultured Candidatus Saccharibacteria bacterium
TCGGCGGTACGTAGTAATGATCCAACATTGTGGCAGCTGCGGACATTGTGGACGACGAGTATAAGGTCGCGATTCATTATTCATTCCCCTTGTGGTTAAATAGTGGCATATGAGTCAAGACGCTCGTTTAGATGAAGAGCAGGCCACGGCGCGCCGGGCCGCTATCTTAGGTTTGAACTATTTTGACACATCGCAGCCAGGCGATAAACCACTCTATAAAGACCTAATGCCCGTCAAAGACCTATATAGCTTACGCATTATACCGTTGCAGACCGATGCTAGCCATATCATGTTTGGCATTACCAATACGACGTCTCAAGCCACTATGAGCAACCTGCGCCAGCGCTTTTTAGATCAACAAGTTGCTTTCGCGCTGATTTCGGACGCCGGCTACCAGCAATACATGAAGCTCTATGACCCGCCTAAGGAGATTAAATACCAGGACATCAGCGTGGCCTCGTTTGACGCTGCTAAAGGCATCGAGACCGTCTCAACCACACTGGCTCAAGTCCGGGCCGACGACTTACTCGCCTACCTTGTTAAGCAAGCTTACCAACTAAAAGCTTCAGATATACACTTGGAGTGCCAGGAGCACGACGTACGTGTACGTTTGCGGGTTGACGGCGTCTTGCACCCGATTGCCCGTCTGGCACTGGACAAGTATCATCAATTATTATCATCCGTCGCCATCGCCGCCAATGTCTCGACCGGTGATCCAAAGCCCCAGACAGGACACATCAATAAGGACTATACCCTTGCGACCGGCGAAAAGGTGACCGTCAACTTGCGCGTTGAGACCGTGCCGGCGGCTTTTGGCCAAGACGTGGTTATGCGGCTCTTTACCCTCAAGCTGGAGTTGCTGAAATTGGATAATCTGGGACTCAACCAGCGGGAGCGAGTCGTCGTGGACGATATAATTAAGCACCCAACTGGCTTGGTGCTGGTGGTTGGCCCGACTGGCTCAGGCAAGACGACCACGCTGTATTCGCTTATTAATACGCTTAACACGCCGGAGCGCAAAATTGTCACCCTGGAAGACCCGATTGAGTACTTTATGCCCGGCGTGGTTCAGATTCCGGTACAAGGCGACGAAGACAAGACCGGGTTTGCTGAAAAATTACGGGCTGTGCTAAGGCTGGATCCTGACGTAGTAATGATTGGCGAAATTCGTGACCAAGATACCGCTCGGACGGCTCTACAATCAGCCCTCACCGGACATCTGGTCATGAGTACCTTCCATGCTTACTCCGCCGCCGCGGCCCTGACCCGTATGCTCGATGCTGTCGGCATTAACCCGTTATTCGCCTCGGCCATGCACTTGGTGATGGCCCAGCGTTTAGTACGACGGCTCGACGATCAGACCAAACAACCATACCAACCCGACGAAGCTCTGAAAAAGCAATTACAGCCCATACTTGATAGCCTGCCAAAAGGTGTAGCCAAACCAGACCTTAATAAAATAACGCTTTATCGGTCAGGTAAATCAGCCGAAAATCCTTTTGGCTACCGTGGACAACTAGCCCTGCGCGAACAACTGCAAATGACACCGGGCGTTCAGAAAATCTTGCGCCTGCCACCCAATGAAATTACCACTGAGATGATTGAACAGAAAGCTATCGAGGACGGCATGCTGACCATGCTGCAAGACGGCTTATTGAAGGCCATCGAGGGGTTAACCAGCCTGGAAGAAATTTACCGCGTGGTTGGTTAGATAATAACTTTGGCAATAGCTGGTACCAGGCGTTTTTCTAAAACGCTTGGAATAATACAGTCGGCGGTTGGTTTTTTGACTAGGCTGGCGATAACTTCGGCGGCAGCGATTTTATGTTTATCGGTAATAGTACGGACACGATTATCGAGTGCACCGCGGAAAATACCGGGGAAGGCCAGTGAATTATTGACCTGGTTAGGAAAATCACTACGGCCGGTGGCAATGATTGCGACACCGGCTGCTCTTGCTTCATCAGGCATTATCTCTGGGACCGGATTGGCCATGGCAACTATGATGGCATCTTTGGCCATTGTTTGAGCCATTTGTTTGCTAACGAGGCCGGCAACCGACACACCGATAAAAATATCAGCACCTTTCATAGCATCATCGAGGGTGCCACTGACATTCTTCGGGTTGGTAAAGTCCAGGAGTTTCCTTTTTTCACTATTCAGGTCTTGGCGGTTTTTACTGACAATACCCCTGCTGTCGACAGCTAATATATCGGGCTGGGCGTAAAGGTGCAGCAGTTTCATGACGGCTGTACCGGCGGCCCCGGCGCCGACGACTACAATGCGACTATCTTTTAGATTTCGATGAGTTACCTCGGTGGCATTGATAAGGGCCGCTAACACTACTACCGCAGTACCGTGCTGATCGTCATGCATAACTGGTATATCCAACTCTGCTTTCAGTCGTTCTTCTATTTCAAAACATTTGGGGGCAGCAATATCCTCCAGGTTAATACCGCCAAAGCTCGGTGCGATAGCTTTTACGGCGGCGACAATCTCATCGGCCGTGTGAACTGCCAACACAATCGGAATGGCATTGATGCCGGCAAAGTGCTTAAACAGCATGGATTTACCACTCATCACCGGTAGCCCACCCAAAGGACCAATGTCGCCCAATCCTAGGACAGCTGAACCGTCACTTACAACGGCTACTAAATTATTGATCCAGGTATAGTCTCTGGCCTCCTCAGGATGATTCTTAAGATGATTGGAAACGCTGCCGACACCAGGCGTGTAGTAGGTGCTGAGTTTAGGTACGGTATCAAGCGCATCCTTCAAATGCACCTCTAGGTTGCCTCGACTGGCTTTGTATTTCTTTAGTGCCTCTTTGCCGTAATCCATAATCGTATTGTACTTTATTGACATGCATGTTTATATGTTGTGTATGAAAGATGGCAGTTTACTGCCCGTCGAGCAACGTAGCGTCGAGTGGTTTGCAAACTTTGAAATCATAGAAGCCCATGTCGATGAGGCGATTGCTTCATTTGTGCCTGGGTTTGAACAACGTATGGC
>CAZVBA010000036.1:3112-6561 GCA_964625325.1 uncultured Candidatus Saccharibacteria bacterium
GGCCGTCACCTGAGGCCTGCCAATATGGAGGAGCTTGTCGGTACGACCACCCAGGTCCTATCAGCATTCATCGCTGCCTAGTTGCATATAACAGATATGTAGTGTAGAATCTACCGAGTTATGCCATCTGTTATTCAAGAAATTGAGCAAGGCTTTAAGAAGAAGCAAGTCGTCGATGTTAAGTCCGGCGATAGCGTTAAAGTGCACCAGAAAATTCGCGAAGGAAACAAAGAACGCGTCCAGATTTTTGAAGGCTTGGTCATCCGGACCGACCGCAAGAGTAGCCACACCAGCCGGATTACCGTGCGCCGAATGGCCAGTGGTGTTGGCGTCGAGAAGAGCTTTTTACTGCATAGCCCACTCATTCTTAAAGTTGAAGTCACCAAGCGTAGCAAAGTTCGCCGCAATTATCTAACCTACATGCGCGCTCGCACCGGTAAAGGTACCCGTCTGGTTGGCACGGAGTTTGATAAAGAAGCCGTCAATGCTATTCATGACGAAGCGGCTGAGGCCGAGGAAGAGAAATTAAAAGAAGAAGTTGCTAAGCAGGCCGAAGCTGACGCCGAGAAAAAGGCCGAAGAAGACGCCAAACTCGAAGCCAAAGCCGACGCCGCCCTGGCCCAGCACGAAGAAGTTGCCAAGCCTGACGGTAAAGAAGAAGCCAAGAAATAACTATTGGCAACATGTGATTAGACCGCCGCTCCGGCGGTTTTTGTTACTATAGATATATGTTAGTTGGGGTAGATGAAGTCGGTAGAGGTTCATGGGCTGGACCATTGCTCGTCGTTGCGGCCCAAGCAACCACTACTCTGCCAGATGGTTTGGCTGACTCCAAACTACTTACCAAAGCCAGACGTGAACTATTAATCAAATTACTAATCGAAACTTGTAAATTTGGCGAGGGTTGGGTGCAACCGGAGGAAATTGACAGCCATGGTCTGGCGCAAGCCATGCGTATCGGCGTAAACCGTGCCTTAGTAGCGCTGGGGGTCGGATTGGATGCGGAAATTATTATTGATGGCAATATCAACTACTGCCCGCCGGAATTTGTGAACGCCCGCTCCGAAATCAAGGCCGATAATAACCAACCTATCGTCAGTGCCGCCAGCATTTACGCCAAGGTTACCCGCGATGCCCACATGGCCCGACTGGCGCGTTTCTATCCACTCTACCAGTTCGACAAACACGTTGGTTATGGCACTAAACTACACCGTGAAATCTTAAAACAGCATGGTATCTGCGCGCTGCACCGCAAAAGCTATAAACCAATACAGGCGTTACTGGGATCAGCACCATGACGACTCTGTCTATCGGTCAGCAGGCTGAAACGGCGTCTGCTGCTTATTTACAGACTCACAAATATAAAATACGTGAGCGTAACTGGCGCACCCGCTACTGCGAAATTGATATCGTCGCCCAAAAGGGTAAAACCATTCATTTCGTAGAAGTTAAGTACCGAGTGCGCGATGCGCAAGGCAGTGGTTTGGATTACATTACACCGTACAAACTGCGCCAAATGAGATTTGCAGCCGAACTCTGGGTCAGCCAATACGATTGGTCGGGCGACTACGCACTAAGCGTCATCGAAGTCAGCGGCCCGGACTTTCAAGTAACCGAGTTCTTGCCGGACTGCGACTAACAATAAGACAGTCCGGGGCTGAGCTATTGTCAAGCGTGCTATAGTTAAATATAGAGAGCAAGATAAAGATTTATGAGTTTGCCAAGCGCTATTCGAAATATTGACTGTGAACCGTCGAGTGGTTGGCGGACTTGGGGCCACGACGAGCAAGGCTTAAGGGAAGTTGGTTTAATAGGTATCCCAGAAGAACTTGGTGGTTTTGAGGGTTATTACACTAAACACGCCCCTGAAGTTACCGAGCCGCAAAACTGCACCTTGCAAGAACTTGATTGGTTACTTGGCGGCATCAAGCCGGTGGAAGTTGATAGGGACCGGGCAATTGGTTTGCGCAATTTGTATGACAATACTTGGCCGCAACGCACACGACTACGGACTTTGTTGACGACGAGATATGAAAATGGTGATATGGGCCGGGACGATGACGGCAATATAGTAGGTTTATTTGTACCCGCCAAACCCAAGCTAAATGCTAACGAAGCCAGCATCCTTATAAAAATTTCACCGCTTGGCCGAGCTGTTATTAGAGAAGCAGTGCCAGAACCGGCTGACTTAAAGCCAGGTACCATACGCGTCAAAGCTACCGACTTTATTTTAGATAGATTTATGCCGGTACCAGTACGACGCGTTCTCTATAGCAATAGAACCTCATCAGTTCATATGCCAGTTAGCGGCACCCTTGGATCATACATAAAGGGCATAAATAATAACCTACCCGCTAAGCTGGCTGTTCGAAAAATCGCTTAATTAGTTTCAGGTCACGTTCTTTCCAGTCGGCCTGCCACTCAATCATCTCTATGCCTTGCTTAAATGACCGCTCTAACACCGGCGTCATCTTCGAGCGGAAGAAATCTTTATAAGTCTTTAGGAAAGAGCGGTCGCTGAAGGAACGACCGGCATAGATCGGCATGCGATAGTAGCTGAGATCGGTACCCAGGTTGGTTTCCAGCCAGTCCCAGTGTTTGACCAGCCATTGCCACGTTAAGTGCTTGGCGTGGCGATTTAGGAAACTGTAAGCGATCCAATAAGCAGCATCCTGCAGTCGAACATCGTCGGTCGTAACCATCGCCAGGGCTTTTTTGATTAAGTCCGGTTGCTCAAAACCAGTAATGGCCGCGCACAGCGTCGTCCGCTCCTCACTCAACGTAGCACTATTATGTAAGGCCACCAGCTTAGCAAAAGTTTTAGCGTCGCCATGCCTGGCTACGGTACCAAAGACGACACCGCGCAAATCAGGGTCAATATCCAAACCGCGGGCCAGTTGTTGGCGGCTGGCGCTGGTGCGCAAATCAGGCGGTACGTCTTCCGTATGTTTTATAGCGGCAAACAGTTCATGACAGCGTTTGACCACGGTTGGCTCATCAGCACTGGCGGCCAGACCAAGTACTATCGGCCGCATCAAGGTATCAAAGTGTAATTCTTTGGGCCGTCGTTTCCAGCCGAGGCGTTTTAACTGCGGTGCGATCAAGCGCCGGATGTAGGGCTTCATACTCTCGCGCAAGGCTTCATCATCCATAGCTAATCGGAGTGAACCAATCAGGGTGGCGATAACGTCCCAGACGGCGTAATTGTCCTCGTTACGGTAAACCTCCAGTAGATGAAGAACACTTAAAGTATCCAGGTAACCGGCCTTTGCCGCTTCGCCAGCGTCGTTTAGTAAGCCCAATCTGTCCAGGGGTGAAAGTTTGCCTTTAGTAATCAACTCACCTAACTGTTCTAAGTAGCCGGCATTGTAGATAGTCCTATAAAAGCCGCCGTCTTCACTGTTGAGCTTAAAATGTTGTGGTTCGGCTAAAGAATATGTCTGGGTTTG
>CAZVBA010000037.1:0-6383 GCA_964625325.1 uncultured Candidatus Saccharibacteria bacterium
CTCTTACCCGAACCACAAGCCTAAGGTATACTAACGGCTGCTATGGAGTCTCTATTTACGGCTGATTTCTTTCGGGCGAACCGACAGAAGCTGCGCACTCTTTTCAAAGGCACGGCGCCGATTGTCCTGACGGCCCATGGCCTGCTGCAACGCAACGGCACGGCTAGTTATGCATTTCGTCAGGACAGCAATTTTTGGTACCTAACTGGCATAACCGAACCCGACATTATTTTGGTGCTTGATAAACAGAAAGAATACTTGATTCTACCGGCCCGCGAGCCGGTCATGGAGAAGTTTGATGGCGCCCTTAACGCCGAGGCGCTAGCCGTCCGCTCGGGTATTGCTACGGTATACGACGAGAAAGAAGGCTGGCGCCAATTGACCGCCAGACTCAAGCGCGTCAAGCATATCGCCGGACTGACGCCACCACCAGCCTACCTCGAGTTCTATGGACTCTATACCAACCCGGCGCGCAGTCTATTGCTGGCTAAAATTAAGGCCATTAATCCGGCGATTGAGCTGCTCGACTTACGGCAGCAGCTGGCCCTGATGCGGATGACCAAGCAGCCGCTGGAATTGCAAGCCTTACAGCAAGCGATTGATATAACCTTGGCTACCCTGAAGGTTGTATCCAGGCGTGGCTTCACCGACTACGAACACGAATATGAGGTTGAGGCTGATATTACGGCCGGTTTTAGGAAACGCGGCGCACTGGGCCATAGTTTTACGCCGATTGTGGCTAGCGGCCAGAATGCCTGCACCATCCATTACTTGGCCAATAATGCTCTATTGGATAAAAAAGCCTTCTTGTTACTCGATGTCGGCGCTGAAGTTGATCAATATGCCGCCGACATTTCGCGCACTTTTTGTCTAGACGCGCCGACCAAACGACAACGCCAGGTCTACGAAGCTGTTAAAAGTGTCCAGACCTATGCCATGGGCCTCTTAAAGCCCGGCGTACTCATCAAGGAATATGAAAAACAAGTTGAAGCCTTCATGGGCGAAAAGTTACGCGAATTGGGGCTTATCAAGAGTGCCGAGCACGAAGCTATCCGCCAGTACTATCCCCATGCCACCAGCCACCATCTAGGGCTGGATGCCCATGACGCCGCCGATTATGAGCGGCCGCTGGAACCGGATATGGTGATAACGGTTGAACCGGGTATCTACATTCCGGAAGAGGGCATTGGCGTACGGATTGAGGACGACGTACTTATTACCGAGGCCGGTCTAAAAGTCTTGAGCAAAGCTTTACCGACGGAACTTAAGCATAATGGTAAAATAAAAGCATCATGAACCGACCTAGCAGCCGCTTTCTTATTCGTTGGTTTGTTTCCAGTCTGGGCTTATGGATAGCCGCCGGCCTCCTGGAGGGACGCGTCACCTACGCCAGCCGCTTGTGGGTAATTATTGTGGCCGGCTTTATCCTGGCCATAGTCAACACCGTCATCAAACCGATTATCATCATTCTGTCGTTGCCGGCCATTTTGTTTAGCCTGGGCTTGTTTATGATTGTCATTAACGGTCTGATGGTGTTGCTGGTCAGTAAGCTCTATCCGGAGCTGTATGTTCGTAATTTTGGCGCGGCCATGCTTGCGGGTATATGTATCGGCCTAGTAAACTATCTAGTGTCAACCATACTGGAGAGTACATGAGTTTATTGAATTACGTGACAATCGCATCAATGGTCCTGCTGACAATATTAATCCTGATCCAGACCCGAGGCGCTTCGCTGGGAGCTGGCCTGGGTGGTGGCGGTGAAGTCAACACTGTCCGCCGGGGCTCAGATAAAACGTTGCACCAGATTACGATTATTCTAGCCGTGGTGTTTGCGCTGTCGCTGATTTTGGGAATTATCTCTTAGCTACTATGCTACAACCTTTGCGTTTGGCTGCGGGGGCGATTTCTTCGCGAAAAACGGACGGAGTCGTATAGATGATAGACAGGATGACAAAACTAAGATGGCGCCGACGCTATCGACGCAGTCGTCAATCGGTTGAAGATATCGGCCAGCAGGCTGAACGCCATCTGGAGCGCCACTTTTTCCGGCGGCTCAATCGGCTCTGGGAAGTGCGCCGCTTTATGGTGGCCTGGCTATTATTACTGCTGCTTCTAATCGGCGGCGTGGTGCTGCAAATCAGCAACCTGAGCGGTTATTATCAAAAACTACGTCCGGTACCGGGCGGCACCTATACCGAGGGCATACTCGGCGCTTTCACTAACGCAAACCCGCTTTATGCTAACAGTACGGCCGATGCCGCCGCCGCCCGGCTGGTATTCAGCGGCCTGTTTACCTACAACTCAAGAAATAAATTGGTTGGCGACTTGGCCCAAAAGTACGAGCTGGATGAGCATGAGACTAAGTACACGGTACACTTGCGCCATAACGTCAACTGGCAGGACGGTGTGCCTCTGACCAGCGACGATGTCGCCTTTACCTATCAAGTTATCCAGAATCCCGACGCCCAGTCGCCGCTAAGACAAAACTGGCAAGGCGTTACCGTCAAGGCCACCGATCCCTACACCGTAACGTTCGAACTACCCAATCCGCTGAGTTCTTTTATCTACAGCCTGACTAATGGCATTGTGCCCAAACACATTCTAGACGGCCGGCCGATGGCCCAGCTACGTTCCGTCCCTTTTAATAGCGTTCATCCGATTGGCACCGGGCCATTTCAGTGGCAAACCATAGAAGTAGTTGGTAATACGCCCGAAACCAGAGAGGAGAGAATTGCCCTGGCACCCTATAAGGATTATTACGGCGGCACCCCCAAATTGGGCGGCTTCATCATCCGTTCTTTCCACGACGAGAACAGACTGATTGATAGTTTTAGACATAATGAGTTAAATGGTGTAGCCGGCCTAAACAGCGTGCCGGAGACATTGAAAAATGATAAATCACTCCACGAATATGACGTTCCGCTGACAAGTGCGGTGTTTGTCTTCTTCAAAACTTCGCAGGGCGTCTTGCAGGACGCCAAAGTCCGTCAGGCGCTCGAGCTTGGGGCCAATACTACTGAAGTCGTCAACAGTTTAGGTTACCCGGCTATTGCCGTGCAGGAACCATTGCTGGCCAACCAAATCGGCTTTGATAAAAACCAGCGCCAGCATGCCCAGAATGTGTCCGATGCCAACAAGCTGCTGGACGACGCCGGCTGGAAGCGTAGTGACGGCGGTGTTCGTAAAAAAGACGGCAAACCGCTTAGCTTCAATTTGTATTCGCAAAACACCAGTGAATATACGATTGTCAGCCAATTACTACAAAAGCAGTGGCGGGAGCTGGGCGTTGATGTCCAGGTCTACTTACAGCCCAGTACCGACATTCAGACCGTACTGCGGTTCCATAGCTATGATGCGCTGTTGTATGGAGTCGCCGTTGGCGTTGACCCGGACGTTTTTGCTTACTGGCATAGTTCGCAGATTGATTCGCGGGCCTCACACTTGAATTTCTCGGAGTATAAATCCGGCACGGTGGATAAAAGCCTGGAAGCCGGCCGGACTCGTTCCGATACGGCCGTCCGTGCCATCAAGTACAAACCGTTTCTGGAAGCCTGGCGTAGTGACGTGCCCGCTTTGGCGCTCTATCAACCGCGCTTCCTGTACCTGACTCACGGTCAATTGTTTAACTTTAATACCACGGTTATGAATGCGGACGTTGATCGCTACGCTAACGTCCAAAACTGGATGATCCGCCAAGCCAAAACCGACAAATGATTTCCAAAATCAGGCTTTTTACCCTAAAATAACCTCCGTTCTGTGCGGATGTGGCGGAATTGGTAGACGCGCTAGCTTCAGGAGTTAGTGGGGGCAACCCCGTGGAGGTTCAAGTCCTCTCATCCGCACCAGCTCAGTCTTGTATTTCGGCCTCCGTAAATACAAGAGTGAGCTGTATTTACTTCCGGCCTCCAACAAGAGCCTCGCTTTACCCCAAATTGAATCCTCTCAATTTGGGGACCCCAAAGTAGTTTGGTTTGGTATAGTGGTTAATATGGCTAAATACATTGATAAGCTCTACGTCCATATATTAATTGCTTTCGTGATTGGTTTTTTGCTTGCTGGCGCAGGCACTAAAATTACCTATAGATGTGTGCCTAGTGTCGGTGCATTAGGATGCACGTCATTCGACAAAGCAATAATGCACCCGAGCGACCTGCTTAGTAATAAACAAGACAGTCTGGTGCAATTTTCTAAGACTTTTGCAGCAACCTCACTTGCCAGTTTTGTGGTAATTAGTCTTATTGCCAGACGAAAAGCACACCAATAGTCAGGCCAGTACGTCGCATGGCCCCAGGTATGCTATATTTAACAGCAGTACAAGTTAATGCTTAGAGGGTTGTAGGATCTATTATTCATGAGTAAGGTGGCGCATTATCTACAAGAACACCTGGTTGGCGAAGTTCTCACCTCTCATGACGTTCGTACCTACTTCTCGACCGATGGCAGTGTGCTAACGATCCGCCCGGCCGTGGTGGTTTATCCCAGAAACGAAAATGATATCCGCAAGGCCGCCCGTTTTAGTTGGCAGCTAGCTGAGCGTGGTCGGGCTATCCCGATTACGCCGCGTGGCTTGGGCACTGATCCTAGCGGTGCTGCCATTGGCTCAGGCATCATCATGGTCTTCCCAGCCCACCTCAATCGTATCCTGGAATTGGATAGTAAAACCGGCGTCGTCAGTATTGAACCTGGCATTAATTACGGCAAGCTGCAACAGACGCTGCACACTCACGGCCGCTTTTTGCCGCCATTTCCGGCTTCTCTGGAATACAGCACGGTCGGTGGCTCCATCGCCAACAATGCCGCCGGCGAAAAAGCCCTGAAGTACGGCAGCACACGTAACTACGTTAAGAGTCTGCGGGTTATTCTGGCCAATGGTGAAGTGATTGAAACCGGCCGCCTGAGCAAGCGCGAACTCGATAAAAAGATGGGACTGGCCAGTTTTGAGGGCGAGGTTTATCGGGCTGTCGATAAACTGCTGGAAGAACAGGGCAATTCTCTACAAGCCACTCAGCTGGGTGGCGTCACCAAGAATGCCGCCGGCTACGATTTATGGGACGTTCGTCGCAAAGACAGCTCGTTTGACTTGACGCCGCTGTTTGTCGGCTCACAGGGCACACTCGGTATTATCAGTGAAGCTACCTTGGCCACCGAGCCGTATAACCCCAATACCACCTTGATTGCCGCTTTTTTTGATGACATCCAAGTGGCCGAAGAAGCCATAGTCGAACTGCGCGGCTTGCCGTCAATGCCGAGTGCCATGGAAGTGGTCGACGAGCACCTGCTCAAATTTGTTGATGATCAGAACCCCAATCTGCTCAAGGGGGTTGTGCCCAAACCATTCAGCAAGCTGGTCATGCTGATTGAATTTGACGAAGCCAACCAGCGTCTCCACAAAAAGTTAGTCAAAAAAGCCACCAAGATTCTGGACCAATATAACGTAACCTACCAGGTCGAAACTGAGGAACACCTCAAAGACCAACTCTGGAAAATCCGCCATACCGCTGCCGTTCTAATGAATCACAACGAGGGTAACAGCAAAGCAGTGCCGATTATTGAGGACGGCGTGGTGCCCATCGACAAGTTTCGTGAATACACAGCTGCGGTCTATGCTTTGTTCACTAAATATCACCTACAAGCAGCCGTCTGGGGCCACGCCGGCGACGCCAACCTGCATATGCAGCCGTTTCTTGATTTGTCGGCAGTCGGCGATCGTCAAAAGGTTTTCCGTCTGATTGACGAGTACTATAATCTGGTCATTAGTCTGGGCGGTACTACTAGTGGCGAACATAACGACGGCCGGATTCGCGGGCCGTTCCTGGCCAAACTCTACGGCCCGGAAATTTATGAACTGTTTCGCAAAACCAAACATATATTTGATCCCTACGGTATCCTGAATCCTGGCGTCAAAATTGACGTTACAATCGAAGACATTAAGCCACTACTGCGGCAAGAATATAGCCTCAAGCATGGCTATGACCACCTGCCGCGAACTTAAATATGAGCAATCTATTCTATAACGTTGTTGGCACACTTGGGGCGAGCTGCCTATTATTTGGTTTTTACCGTATAAGTATTGGCAAGTGGAAGAACAAGTCATTTTGGTACGAACTGGACAATCTGGCCGGGGCGTTATTGCTGATCGTCTACCAATTTCACCTGCACGCCTACATCAGCGTGGTGTTGAACATAATTTGGGCGACCGTAGCGTTTAAGGGCATTACCTCGTTTGCCGAGCGCTACCGTGAGCAACACCAAAGCCATCCTCAACCTTGAGTTTTAAGGTGGAAATGCTAAGATAGCAGGGCCTAACACGCGGATGTGGTGGAATGGTAGACACGTTGGTCTGAGGGGCCAATGCCGCAAGGCGTGGAGGTTCAAGTCCTCTC
>CAZVBA010000038.1:0-5910 GCA_964625325.1 uncultured Candidatus Saccharibacteria bacterium
CATCAAAGACAACGGCTTTCTTATCCAATTGCCAGTCTTTGTCGGCCGGGTCAGTGCTAAACACGGTAAATACTGTTTTTTTAAGGACTGCTTTGGGTATGCCGGATTCAGTGTTGCTTTTGTGCAACGCGATGGCAAGAATACCCGCCGCTACTATTGCAATTGGTATCAGGTATAAAAGCTTTTTCACTAGCGGCGGTCAAAGTTAAATAGTAAGGAGCCGGCGCAGGCATCGGCGTTGGCCGAACAGGCGGTGGCGCCGGTCCAGGCGTTCAAGGTCAATCCAATGACATTAAAGACTGTGGTCGTGGCTTCGGCGGTCTTGGTGGCCGCGGTTGTCGCATAACCTGCCGTGGCCGACCCGATAATCAAATCGTTGACAGCGTTGGTGCCGGTAATTGCCTTTACAGCCACGGGCCCGCCCACCGCCATGATAGCGTTGACAGCGCTGGTGGAGGTTGAGCCGGTGGTAGCTACGATTACACCCACAAACCTGATGCCGGGTGAGGTAGCGTTAGGGATAACCGTGCCCTTGGTAGTCGTGCCAGTCAAAAGCATGCCGACCGTCGGGTTAGTAGTGTTGACAGTAATGGGCGATTTGATGCTGGTGGTGTAGGTGCGCGTGTCGTAGATCGTGGTAATTACTGCTGAGCCGTTGGTGACTTTGATGTCGGCCAAACAAAGTACAGGGGCAGTGACTATGGTGGTATTGGAAGTAACGGGTTGGTTGGAGGCCTCGACGGCTACCGCCGATAGCGCCGGCTGGTTGTCGGTGCCGGTTAAACACAGGTGCTGGAAGATTATGGTAGCGCTGGTTCCTGCTGAGGTTGCAGCCGTGCCGGCGGTTACTAGCACTTTGCGGCCGCCTGAATAGGCCGTACAGGATTTCCAGGATACAGTGCTGGTGTTGGCACCTACTGATACTTTACACGGCCCGTTCTGCGCCCCAGTTACTGAAGCTAAGTCGCCGGGGTTGGTGCCTGAGTCAGGTAGGACGCCAAATAGCTGCAATCCTAGGCCGGCGGTTGACACCATATCTTCCCAGTTGCCATTTACGCAGCCGCGAACGACATTGCTGGCGGTGTTGTAATACAGACCGCCCTGGTTGGTTGTTGTACTACAAGTAGCCGTATCGGCAAAAGTTGAAAATGAGTCGAGCTGCAGTAAAATCTGGTTAGTATCAGCTGTAGCCGACCCGACGATAATGCTGTTTCCATTGCCGGAGGTAAGTGTGACGTCACCGCTGCCAGCCTGAATAATAGTGGAGCTAGAAGAGTTATTGGATCCGATAGTAACATTGTGGACCGAACCGCTATTGCCAATGTTAATCGTTGGTGCCTCTAGAGTTATTGTGCCAGATGTACTACCGGCCTGAAGGGT
The DNA here is from genome assembly GCA_964625325.1 of uncultured Candidatus Saccharibacteria bacterium. GTDB lineage: Bacteria > Patescibacteriota > Saccharimonadia > Saccharimonadales > CAYVSP01 > CAZILM01. The sequence goes on from CAZVBA010000038.1 coordinate 1,381, forward strand.
TGAATTACTGCCGCCTGTCGTATTGCCAATAGTTGCATTGTGGGCATAGGCACCAGTTCCTATTGAAATGTTGCCGGCCGTACCGGTAGCGGAACCAGAGTCAATCACCACATCTCCAGAGTTGGAGGTTGCACCACTGACATCACCGGATTTAAAAGTAAGGGCTGAGGAGTTTGTACTGCCGGCGGTTTGATTTGATGTACCGATTTTGGCGTTGGTAGCGTCAACTGTAAAAATATCTGTGCCAGCGGCGTTTTGAACTTGGAAAGCAGCAGTAGAATTAGTTTGATTGCGAAAGGTAGTAGCGCCACCGTCGGCAATGGTCAAAACATCACGGGCAGTTGCCGTTGAATCAGTAATTTTGAGTAAGTTACCAGTACCACTACTGCTAATGTTCAAGGCATCGGCGTTGCCAGCCTGGACAATGCTGACAGCCGTCGCCGCCGTGCCGCTCGTGCCATTAACCGTTAGTGCAACGACGCCGTTGGCAGTAGGCGCGATGGTGTTATCAGTACCAGCTGCTGGTACATTACGCAGATAGGTGCCACTAAGGCTCGGGATATCAGCCGCCTGGATGGTATTAGCTACAAAGTTGGTGCCATCACCCCTCAAGTAGTTGCCAGCCGTAGCCGTGGCGCCATTTATCTTGAAGCCGGTACCGGCACTAATGGTAGAACCAGCCGTCTGGGTGAGATTGCCAGCGACAGCCAGCGTGCCGGTAAAGTTGGCAGCTGAAGATATAGTCTGCGAGTTTATCAGACCCGATGTAATGGTGCCTGAAGTAATGTTACCGCTCGAGTCAACTGTCAGATTACCAGTAGTGCCCCCCACGCTCAGTAATTGCGACGGAGTGCTGGTAGTACCAATCCCTACCTTGCCCTGTGCAGCTCCGCCCGAGGTAACAGCTAGTAAGACGTTACCAGCGGTGCCGCCGCTACCGGGCGTGCCACCTAGTACATACGTGTTGCCGCCAGCTGCGCTGGCAACAGTGGCCGTGCCACCCTGAACCACCACGTTGCCACCAACGCTGCCCGAGCCAGCGGACCCAGCCGTGCCACCTTGTACCGTAACCAAACCGCCGCCGTCGTAGCCATCACCGCCTTGAACCGTGACTTGACCACCAATACTTACGCCTGAATCACCCGAAGCACCGGCTTTAAGGTTCAAATTTCCACCGGCTGAGACACCACTGCCACCAGCACCGGACGTGATACTTAAGTTATTGCCATTTGTACTTGCCCCTTGGGTAATTACGTTGATAGTGCGGTCAGCGCCAGAGCCAAAACTCAAGTCAGCCGTGGTGGCGGGGTTACCGGTGCCGCCGATGTTGATGCCGACACCGGCGGAATTAACCGTAAACAATGAGTTGCCGATAGTATCACTAGCGTGGCTGGCGCGCACCCCGAATAACTCGTTGCCGGCCGTAATGCCGGAAGTGGTGGCAGTTTGAACGGTAACTGCCTTGTTAGCGCTGGTAGTCAGAATACTTGGTGCCGCGCCGGCCGAGTTGGTGTAGGCCGTTTGCAGAGTTGTGGCCCCGCCGGTACCACAACCAGCGTCGGTCAGGTTACAAACCGTCTTGACCACGCCGCCTTCTATGACCTGCAGATGTCCAATGGTCGAGTTGTAATATAAGCCACCGTTAAGGGCGCTGAGGTTGCTGGTCAGGGCGCCGGCGTTGCCGTCGACTTGCAAGACGGTCGTTGCTGTATCGGTGCCGGTTGAATTGCCAATCTTAACCAGGTTGCCGCCGCCTGACCCTCGAGCCGAGGAGTCGATCGTAAACATGGTTTCTGTGCCAGCGGCATTTTGGACAACGAAAGCAGAGGATGAATCAGTCTGATTGCGGAAAGTAGTAGCGCCGCCATCAGCAATGGTCAAAACATCTCGTGCGGTTGCCGTGGTATCTGTTATGCGCAATAGACCACTGGCACCCGTGCTATTTACCACCAACTGTCCGCTGCCGGCAGCACAACCCGTATCCGAAGTCTCAATACAGGCTCCCCCGACCAGATGTAGGGTTGAATCGGGTCCGGTGGTGCCGATACCGACATTGCCGCCGCCGCCTTGAAGAGCAAGATTGCGCAATGTTCCGCTGCCGCCATTCTGGCTTTCAATGCGAAATACGCTGTTGGAGTTATCAGCATAAATACCTAGACGTTCGTAGTTTGTTGGTGTGGTTTCAAGCGTGTTATAGATAGACAATTGCTGACGCTGGTTGCTAGCACCCTGTGGGGTGAAGCTTGCCAGTATGTTAGCTGAACTGTCCTGAAGTTGTAGCAAGTTTGCAGTTTGGCTAGCAGCCGCTTTTATCGCTGTACCAATGGTTGTTGCTGAGTCATTTACCACCGACAATTTCTGGGTTGATGGATTGGAATCGCCAATACCGACGTGACCACCTGCCAAGATGTGGAATTGATAGCCAACTCCTTGTTCGCCGATCCGAAAGTTGTTGCCATCAACCGTAAGTGACCACTTCTTGGTCGTGCTGAAGTTTTCTAGCGCCAAAATATCATTGTTGGAAATGCCTTTGATAATTACACGGTTGTCAGAGCTGGCCGTACCGCCGCCGACCGCTAAAGCGGCGGTGGGGCTGCTGGTGCCAATTCCAACATTACCACTACTACCTTGAAGAATTACATAACCTTTGGTGCCGGAGTTAACAGCTGCGCCTCCGTCAAGCGTGACATTACCACCGTTGGCGTTACCAGTCGTACCGGCAGCTGCACCGCCCTGTAATACCAAATCTCCACCAGCCACTCCTGTCGCGCCACTGCCACCAGCACCACCGGATACGGTTAAGCTTCGTCCGGTCGCATTGGTACTGCGTGCCGCCACGCTGAGAGTGTGGTTAGCATTGTTGCCGAAAGTCTGATCACCTGCACCGCTCAGCGTAAACACGTCAGCCGCGCTGCTCTGAAGCTGCAACAAGTTGCCAGAAGCGGTTTTGTTGATAAAAATCGTTGAATTGGTGGTGGCGTCGGTTTGAACTGAACTCGGTCCAATCTGAACGAAGCCGGTTTTGTCGATGCCGCCAAGTTGTTTGCTATTGAGTGCATATGGTGTTGAGCTGAAGCGAGTCAGCGGTTTCATCACCCCGTCGTAGGATGGCGAACCGGTGCCGCCGATGTTGATGGATAGCCAAAGTGTATCCTGGTTCCAGTCAATATTGCTGGCAAATGCCGTGACACTGCCCAGATACACCGAGAAGTAGCCGTTCTTTACTAGTACTTTATTACTACTATCTCTGGTTTCAGTCCATTTCACGGTGCCACTACAGGGAAATGTGCCGCTAGTGGGGTTACAGCCATCACCGTCCTGGACGATTTTGAACTCCATATTGTAGCTGCCATCAGGCACCACCGCCCCTGTTCCGGTCAGCAATCTGCCTTGATAATTGATCTGTTCGTTAATACCAGCAGCAGCCTGAGCAGGTCCGGGATGCAACAAAGCCACCACAGCCAAGACCGTAGTGGCCACGAGCGCTACGAGGGGTAGCACTAACCAAAGCCGGTAAGAACGTTTTTGTTTGTGCATTTCTGCTTTTTGTTTAGTTTTTTATTTGCTAGGAAATGCTCTTTCATTATAGCAATTAACTTCTTAAAAAAATATACTTAATCATAATATTTAATACTTAACAAGGTGAAGTAGTTTTGGCTTTTTGAAGTCCTATCAACTACAGCCAAATGGGTTCTCTAGCGCTATACAAAATTAGCCGGCGGTTCTGGTACCATTGTTTAAACGAGTATAGATGACCCGCTCCCCCAACCAGAAGCTAAACGTCATCAAACAGGCCACGATAAAGGCCGGCCAAACGCTGTTGACCAGGCGCTGCAACTGATTAGAAATAGCGCAGTAGTTACTAGCTGAAGTATCAGGATCATTACAGGCTGCCGCTACCAAAGCCGAAGCCACCGGTCCTTGCATAACGGCGATGGTTTGGATAAAAGCCTGGTTACGAGCGGCGTCACTACCACTGATAGAAACCGTGAATTGACCGGCTTGACGGAATTCATGGCTGGCCGAGAAATCACCTTCGGCAGCCTGAACAACGGTGTCAATCTTGGAGCCATCACCCCAATTGATGGCAATCGCATAAGGCGGTTTGCCGCCATTCAATTCATACTTTAGCGTCAGAGTTTGACCATTTTGGACACCGCGCTGGACTGGTTGGGTATAAATCAAAAATGGCCGACTGGTCGGCAAAGGTGCACCAGGTGTGCCAACTTTGGGCACGTCGTAAAATACCGTGACTATTGCCGAGTCCGGTCCGTACTGCCCGGCGCCATCTCTGATTCTGGCTTTTAGGTCATTGCGGCCAGCAATAAGAGTGATGCTTAAAGAAAAGGTACCTTGGCTGGTGCAATAGGTCGACCCTGCAAAGATAGCATAACGATAAATCTCCACGATTAGTCCGGCGCTGCAAGTGCCAGCCACATCGATAATATTGGTGGTAAAATGCTGGCCATCGATGGGTTTCGTAATGACGGCGGCCGTTGAAGGTGGTGGTCCTTTGACGTTGCCAGTGAG
>CAZVBA010000039.1:0-5903 GCA_964625325.1 uncultured Candidatus Saccharibacteria bacterium
CTTGAGCGTGCCCTTGTTTGAACCCTGGCAGGCAGATATAATGCACCATTGTATTCCGGGGTAGCTCAGCGGTAGAGCGAGGGACTGTTAATCCCCAGGTCGGAGGTTCGAATCCTCTCCCCGGAGCCATGAAGCCAGAAGGTCATCACAGATGGCCGTCTGGCTTCATTGTTTTTGGGAGCGATTCGGTTCTTCGACTCGACAGCTTTAGCTGGCGATAGTCGGTGGTTCGGTGGAACGAGGACACGCACAGGTGCTTGCACCGAGCACGCCGCAGCGGAAAAGGCCGCAGGCCGCTATCCTCTCCCAGGAGCCACGAGGCTGGCTGGCTAGATCGTTCGTGCATCCGCCATGATCACTATTTGACATTAGTTGTTACTAATGTTATTGTAAGCTGTATGACAATCAACGAAACTAAGCCTTTTGGCCTCCCTCAATCAGCGTACGAGCGACCAGTCCACGAGGCATTGTTAAAGGCTTGTGATATTGATGAATTTGCGGATCAATCAACTCTTCATCTGGCACATATAATCGTGACAGCAAATAAAATTGATGGCCGATGGTACGCATACGCTATTGATCCGTACAATCCTCCAACAACCCCAGATGAGGCTTACGGTTCTTTCCAAGAAGATGATGCTATAGATGCGAGAGAATTACTATCTCGTGCCGAACAGTGGATTAGAGAATCAGGAGCCACAGAATGGGTTCCGGGCCGAATTATTCAATTCCCCGATGAAGATCCGCGGGCCGCTATGGGACATCTCCTGGTGCGTGCATCTGAGCAATAGATATAACTTCCATCACTACGGGGAGCCAAGCATTGACTAAATTCCACTTTTGTGGTATTTTTAGCTTTATGTCCGAACTACAGGATTATGATCGGGAAGGTAGGAAGACGTTTCACAATAAAGCGGACGTGTGGTTCGCGCGCTGGATATTTGAACAGCCTGATGATAAACCGATTTATGCCCAAAAATTCCGTCATGAAATGAAGGACAGACTATTGCCTAACGGTATACCGATGCCGGATATAAATCAGAGCGTCCATAGATTCAGAAGGCTGGGTATGCTCACACAGGCCATGGTGGATCCGCCTTTAACCGGTGGGCCGGTCCTATACTTACCGGTTGAACACGAGGGCTGGGAACCTTACGCCGAATTTTATGCTAATCATATCCAGCAACACACTGAGGAATTTGCCGCTATGGATGCTAGTCTTTCGCCAGAAGATTTATAAAAATAACGTGACCTTAAGGGTTTTGATAAAATAGACCCATGCTTACAAAGACAATCGCCGCTGGCGTCGTTCACGAATTGCCAGCAGATTTACGAAAAGCCTTGATGGCTGATGAATCAGCACTGGAAAGGTGGGAAGACCTGACGCCGCTGGCCCGTAACGAGTGGATCTGCTGGACTATAAACGTCAAACTGGATGCAACCAGAAAAAAGCATGTGCAGCGAGTGGTCAGTGAGTTAAAAGAGGGCGTGCGCCGTCCGTGTTGCTGGATCGGTTGTATTCATCGTACAGATAAACCAATAAGCCCCTCCGTGCAATGGGCGCTCAATAGGCAATCGAAAAAATAACCTTTGCTATACTTGAACCATGCAAAAAATAGCTACTCGTACATTCATTAGTGCTTCAATTTCTTTTGGTATTTTAGGAATACTAATGGTTCTCACTTCGGCTTTTGATGGAAGTGGGCCACCGTCTGGCTTGAACAAAATACTTCAAAAACTTTTTATGATATCAGTCTTCGTTATTCTCCCGTCATTTGCGCTAAGCGTAGCCAGCAAGTACCTAAACGGTAAACACTAGAAGAAAGACTATGCTGCTGGGGTCTTACCGGCTGTGACAACATCAAGCAGTTTAGCAATACCCCAACCGATTAGGGCATAGACCACAATGGCAATAAGAATAGCTGGATCGAACACTGAGGTTGTTTCAGCACCAGTCGTTGTAGAGACATGAAAAATTCCTGAGAACGGTGCCAAAAATGGATGGGTCAGCGAATAAATGAATGCAACGAAACCACTGCTGGGGTTGGCACCGAGCAGTTTAAACACGAACCGAAAAGCCAGCAGAATCTCAATCAAACCGGTCAGGTAATACACCAAATAGTAGGCCTGGAAAGTACTTTTTTCTTCAGCCTGGGCCTTGGCTTCTTCCGGTGCCGGACGACTGGAGGTTTTTTCGGTAACTACATTGCCGGTAGCGGTCTTCTTGTTGACTACTTCTTTGGTCTCTTCCATTATTTGGCTCCTTTGTCTCAACGCTTGTGGGCGTTGTTATGTTAACGGATCTGGCTAGTTTTTATTAGCTTAATTTAAGTTTGATACGGTTGCACGGAAAGTATTGTGAGAAATCTAACAGCACACAGGGGTCGACAATATATAATTCGCCGTAAGTTTAAGCATAAAAAGGATTCAAACAAACGCCATGCAGAACCACTATTTACATATGCAATTTCACAAAAAATCGTTCTTTTATTTCATTTGCGGCCTTCTTTTGGCTGCGGCCGCCTTGATTCTGTTGACCAGAGCCGCCCAAGCCGCCACGCCTTCTTATGACCCGTACGCCGACTCTGTCAAAAGTAGCTCGACCGGCGTAATTAATGCCGATAATGCCGTCGGGGCGCCGAATAATACCTTTGCCCAAATGGCCGGACTTAACTCGTTGCTAACGCTTGACATGGGCAGCGGTGAAGAAGGAACACAAAGTCTCAGGGTCTATTTTGGTCAGATTAATGCCGTTATTAACGTCAGTGTTGATTTCCTGGACTCTAACCAAACTGTCATCACTAGCGAAAGCCGTCAACTGGGTGTTGACCCCAATCCGTCATCGCAAAACTTTGCTTATAACTGGACGAGTTTCGGTAAAGCCTACCGCTATGTCCGAATATCTTCGTCGCAAGTTGGCGCCGGCGTGAACATCGATGCTGTTGAGGCGTTAGGCTATATCGGCAGCACACCGACACAGGACACCGATGGCGATGGTATTCCTGACCGGACAGAGCAGCAAAATGGCACTAATCCTTTGGTACCCAATACCGCCCCGCTCAACGGCGGTGGCAGTATCAGTAATTTACCGGCCTCGCCAAGCACCGGCAGTACATCTACCAGCGCTTCAGGACAGGTCAATCCACCACCATCCCCAAGCAATGACAAAGATGGCGATGGTATGCCAAATGATTGGGAAACCAGCCACGGCTTAAATCCTAACGATAAGACCGACGCCACTAAAGATCCGGATCATGATGGCTTGAGTAATCTGACGGAATACAAGATCGGCTCCGACCCCCAAAAATACGATACTGATGGCGACGGTATGCCGGACGGCTGGGAATATAACCATGGGCTTGATGTCAACAAGAACGATGCTAATGGTGACCCGGACGGCGATTACTTGACCAATTTGGGGGAATATAAGAATAACACCGACCCCAACAAGGCCGATGACCTGCATAAGGTCTTTGGAAACGACTGTAAAGCTTCTAGTAAAAATATAACGGGTAATGAATGGTTTTGGATTGTTTTACTAGTTACCGGAGCTGTCCTGTCTTGGCTACAAGCTTGGCGAACCGGCCGATCGGCTAAGCAACAGGTCACAAAATAGTACCGACGAAGCGACGAACTACTCCTGATACATAAGCGTATAATGAGCCTATAAATAAGGAGTCGTCATGGAACCACAAAACAATCAAGCACCGGCAAAGAAGGGCTACGGCAAAAGGCCGCTCTGGCAGTGGATACTACTGTATGTAGTCGTCGGTGGGTTACTCTATGCCGCCGTCTACTATCTGTTTTTGCGCGGCAACAACGGCTACTAAAATTTTTAGGCGTGGCTCTAGTTGAATTAGGAAGTTAATTAAGATTGGCAAACTTTTCGTCAAATAATTCTGACAATTGCAAGAAATTTCGCTGTAACGGGGCGTGCGACGCCTATAATGAGCCCGTAATTTAAGCAGAAGCAATAAAGCGAAAAAGGAGTAGCCATATGGTAAAGAAAAACAATAAAAATGAAGATGTAAATTTGGACGATTTGTTCAAACAGGCCCGACGCCACGAACTGGCGAAGCAGGACGGTGAGGAAGAACCTGAGGAAGAAGACACTTAATTTATACACTACAAATCCTAAAACGCCCGCCCCGCGCGGGCGTTTTTATTGCCTGGTTATCACAGCGAAATATCTCGTAGAGGTTCGTGTAGTCAACCGCTAGGCTGGAGTCTGTCATTAAAAAGGAGGCAGGTAAATGGGACTTATTGTATGGATCATTTTTGGGGCCTTGGTTGGCTGGATAGCTTCACTCATCATGCACACTGACGCCGAACAAGGTGCGGTCGCTAACATAGTCGTTGGCATTGTCGGCGCCTTGATTGGCGGCGGTATAGCTCGGCTGCTGGGCGGCTCCGGTATTACCGGTTTTAACCTTGGCAGTTTATTGGTAGCGATTCTCGGTGCCATTGTGCTATTGTTCTTTGTCCGCCTGCTCAGCGGCGGCCGCGACCGCACCACCACGGTTTCCCGGTAGATTTTGGTTAGGATTTTCAGATACTTACTTAAGGAGATTTATGGCAACACGTCGAAACGGGAGGGGTAGGTTTAAGACGCGCCCATTCATTGATAGCGATGGCTTTCGCTGGTGGCTAGAAGAAGACCGTGACCACTTTGCGCGCTCGCTAGCCGACCGCTTCTAACCCAACAAACTAATCGGAGCGAGTCCACCAAAGCTGAAGACTTGAGTGAACCAAGGGAGAGACAAACGAGCCTATAGGTGAATCGAGCACAAGCTATTGCTCTGCGCGCAGATTCCCTTTAGGCAAGTGTAGGCTTGACCATTGCGTGAGCGAACCGTCTGAAGACTTTGGTGGGCGAGCGACTATTCATAGCGGAGAGCATCAATCGGGTCTTTGCGGGCAGCTTGATATGCCGGAATAATCCCAAATATAAGCCCGATCGTAACGGCTACCCCAACCGACAGGCCAATCACCCAAAGCGTAATAGCCGGCTGCATGGCCGTTAATAAACGTATCAAAAAGTCGGCCACGAACGCCGCTATAACACCGACGGTTGCGCCCGTTAGGCTCAGGACGGCCGCCTCCACCAGAAACTGGCTGAGAATTTGGCGGTTAGTGGCGCCAATCGCTTTACGAATGCCAATCTCGCGGGTGCGTTCGGTAACGGCCACCAACATGATGTTCATAATACCGATGCCACCCATTACTAATGTAACAGTGGCTATGGCTATAACTACTTGAGTGATGGCGTGCACAATGGCATTGGAGGGCAGGGTATTCTCGGTTTGTTTAAGAACCGTAAAATCTTCCTGTCCACCGTGGGCACTCAGCAGATTAACGGTTAGGCGGGAAACAGCATCATCAAGCTGGTTCTGGCTCGTCGGCTTGGCCAGTATCTGAGAAATTGGTGGCGCCGCGCCAAGCGTATTTTTGGCAGTGATATAAGGAATGAAAATTGCCCTGTTGAGGTCGGTGGTTGGCAATAGCGGGCTGGCTGGAAATTGTTCAAAAACGCCGCGCACCAGAAAGTTCTGGCCGCGCAAGCGAAAAGCTTGTCCAATCGGCGCGCTATCGCCAAAGACACTTTGCGCCAAACTTTTGCCAATAACGGCTAGGTTTTTACTTTCTTCGTCATCGTGCCAGAAACCACCAACAGCAATTTTACGATGCAAAATGGCCGGCAGGGTGCTGGTCGTGGCAACCAGCGATTCGGCCGTCTGGTGTCCATCGACCTCAATACTGCTAGGCATAACACTCAAAGGGGCACTCAGGTCAATAGCGGACGTCTTTTGGACGACTGTCAAATCCGCTTCGCTCAAAGCGCCACCACCCAGAGCCGTTAGCAGATCGACACTAACGATCTTACCCTGGCGGTCGCGCTTGGC
>CAZVBA010000040.1:0-5865 GCA_964625325.1 uncultured Candidatus Saccharibacteria bacterium
ATGTGTACCCCGAAACTTTTGAGGTAAGCAATCAGCCCTAGGCGGTTATCCACCCAGATCGGAAAACGCAAGAAAGTGTCGGTTGAGTCTGCCTTTAATTGGCAAGTCTTATTTAATTCTTCACGGTAAATAGCAGTGATGCTGCGGCGATGTCCCCGCTCCTCATCAAGACTAGCCAAGCGCTTTTCCAGCAATCGGGCAGCCGGTGGGTCAAGCGCCCGGATATCGTTTAGATTGTCGCTCATCGGCGTCGCTAGTAAATGCATCTTTTTCAGCCCAAAGTGGACGAATTTGCCAAGCCTCAGCGGATAAAGCGCCCGAATAATGGCCGTCCAAAACGGATACATGCGATTAATCCAGCGCTGCCAGGCGCCCATCGTTGGTAGGGGCTCGTCGTTCATCGGCTTATCCCTCCGGTCCACCAGTGCGCCGCCGGCAACAATATCGAGCTGCTTGTCCTGGCTAAAGGACAACATGGTCATTGCTCCTACCGTGCCAGCTTCGCGGCCGTCGCTGTAGCGAACGCCAAAGCTATGGGCCAAATCTTCGATGATAGCGATGCCCTGTTGCCGGCAATAGGCCTCGATGGCTGGCATATCTACCGGTGAGCCGAGCGTATTCTGGATGATAATGGCCTTGAGTTCCGGATGAGCCTGATGGGTAGCCTTCAAGCCATTCAGGTCAAAGTTCAGTTGCTTGGCGGGCACGTCAATCAGCCGCGGCTGGCAGCCGGCCCGCTCAACAGCTTGGTAAACCACGTAGCAGGTAAAACCGTTAATGCCGACGACACTGCCCGCCGGTAATCCCAGGTGCCTAACGGCCAGTTCCAAAGCTTGGCGGCCCTTGTAGGTCAGTGTAACTTGGCCCTTGTAGCGCTCGGTTAGCAGTTTTTTAACATTTTCGGCCGCCGTCTTACTTACGCCGACGTCAAATAGATTGCGCCAGACGTCTTTGGCCGAGTAATTGGAGCCGAGCGAATTAAAGATTGCACCCATCTTATGCCCCACCTCCAGCCTCAAACCTTTTGAGCGGCCTGCGACCCACATACTGCTCGTCACCGTAACTTACTGTTACGCTTCCTCGCCTAATGCGTGTCTCGGCTACACTCAAAACGTTTTCGCTTAACAGAGTTGGGACAAAAGATGCGCGCATGGCCATTAGCTAAGCGCCTTTGCGACGTAATCGGCCACCTGTTGGGCGTGCGAAAACTGTGGGCCGTGACGGGCGTCATCAATTACATAAGGCTCGTGGGCCTGCGCCAATTTCTTTTGCATGGTATAGGCATCCTTGAGCGGCGTCATCGGGTCATTACGTCCCCAAACAATATAAACCGGCACGGTTACTTGGCTAAGGTCCAAATCGTAATCTGACTTGAGCAGATTAATCATCGTGGCACGGGCCACTGGCTCGGCCTCAAGATAGTCGCGGGCCCGGGCGACTTTGTAGAGCAGGCTTCTGGCGGCCGGCGCTTTGGTCAGCGGCTTGCCGGCTTTGGCCAGAGCCTTAAAGACGGTCCGCTTGATTCTAGACTTGAGCTCGGTCCTGGGAATACCGGCACTATCCAGCAAAATGAGCTTGGCCACTTTACTTGGAAAACGGGTGGCATAATTAAGACCTAAGCGGCCGCCGTTAGAGTGGCCGATCAAAACCACCGGTCCAGCGCCGACCTGCTGGTCTAGCCATTGCATATAGTCGTCAATGTCCCAGGGCGTTTCAACTTTCTTAGTCAGTACTGGAATATCCAGCATGGTAGTCTCGATACCGTGCTGTTTCAAAGCGTCTAAAAACGGCTGCCACTTTTTGGTGTCGTAGGCCCAGCCGTGCAGAATGATAACTTTCACTTCGGTAGTCCCCATTTTTGACGGCGGCGCGTCCAAACGGCTTCGCGCCGAACCAAATATTTGGCATCCGCCGGGTCAGCTAACAATTGTTCGATGACACCTTCCAGGAAGCGGCCGCCCTTGAAAAAGAGCGTCTCACCGCCTTTAAGATTTTGCTCAATAAAGACTAATACTTCTTTGGGGCTTGTGAAGCTATCAATCGGAACTTTATAAAGTTTCTTCTTGAGAACCGGGTAAGTGTGCTTTTGGGTGCGCGGCCCCAGTAAAATTATCCGTTCCACCGGCACGGTTTCGACTACCTCGGCTAGTTTCTCGTGCTCCTCGGCTTCCAGGCTGCCCTGCTCCAGAATATCGCCTAGCACCAGCCACTTATGCTCGGCCGGGTAGTCTTTAAATAAGGTCAGCATAGCCCTCATGGCATCCAAGCCGGTGTTATAGGTGCTATCAACGATGGTTATATCCTGTTTGCCCATTAGCACACTGCTGCGACCGGGTGGCATGGCCAGTTGTTCATAGTTGGGATCAAGCGGCATACTAAGATGATCGAGTAATTCGTTAACGAGTTGGAGGCTAATACCCAGCTCTTTGGGATGTAGCCCAGGCAAACTTATCTTCTGCTGCTTAATACTATATAAAGTGTCGCCTTTCTGAATCGTAAAATCTTTGACATCTTTTATGGAAACTCGCTTTACCTCAGTGCCAGCCGGCACCCGCGACAACTCACTAACAATTTCTGATTGGTCGCCATTGACCACTACTAACTGGCTGGTATGGGCGATGAAGTTGCCAAATTCATGCGCAATGGCTTGCTCGTGAGTAGCAAAGCTGCCGCTATGCACCACACCGTCAAAGTTCATGCTGTGGGTTCGGTAAACACTAACCCACAAAGTTACTTCAGGTTTTAGGAGTTTTGCCGTAAAAGCGCCTTCGCCCGGCCGGTCGCAATCGGCTTCAACGACGTAGAGCTTAGTGGTCGGCAGCTGGCGTAAAGCCTTAAAAGGCGCCATCGCAAAGTGGCTGAACCATTCAGTCCGGTTTAAGATATTGGTCTCAAGGCCGAGAATGTGAAACGGAATGCCGATAGCACTGTTGGCGTGGTGGGTATAGATAGCATGCTCGCCCAGTTGGGCTTCAACCAACTGCAGAGCCGTCGTTTTACCAGATGAGCCGGTAATGATAATAATGCGTGGCCGCCAGCGCCGCAGCACAAACTTAGCCCAGAAGGCAAAGTAGCCGGCCACAACAAAATACAACCGCTTCTTAAATGAAGATAGCATCTCTGCTATTTTACCTTATTCTAACCTGTTTTAGGTAAATGGTTCAGGTTATGGCCGAGACGGCTGAAACTCTTTAAGCAACTCTTGGCGTTGCGCCGGAGCGAGCAGTAGCCTGGGTATGGCTGGGTTGAGTTGAACGGTTATAACAGTTTGACCAGCTTCGGTTCTTCGATCGCTAACTACGATAAACGGTCTTATATTATTAAAACGGGAGGGCGCATTAAGTGTTTCAATAATATGCAATAGTTCGGTTGGGTCTTTATCAGGATACAAAAGCTTGAAAGCGCCAGCCAAAATCGGCAAAGCCACGGTCTGTTCCCGATCCATGGCATACAACATTTTAAGAACGAGTTGCTCATCGGTACTCACTGGCCGTTCGGCGCCACCAAACACGAATTTATCGGCAGCGAAGTTAAACAAGATGCCGGCGCGTGCCGGGGTATCAGATTCCTTTGATTTTTTAATCGGTTTTGGCTTGTTAACGGTTCTCCCTACGATGGCTGGTTCTTCGACTTCAGTCTCTGCCGCTTTTTCAACCTGCGCAGCTGGTTTTTCGACTTCGGCTTGGGTGGGTATTTCAACTGATGGGGCTACATCTTCGGTTACTGGCAATGGTTCATCCAATTCCGGTTCCGGTTCAGACACCAAGTCGGTAGATACATCTTCAACTTCTTCGGCAATGGATTCGGAGGCGCTAGAATCAAACACGCCTTTGGTGCTAGCTATAATGCGCGCCAGAACATCCAGTGGTTGGGCAACTTCAGGAGTAATTGTTGAATCTAGCAGCCGAGATGGCAAGCTCCAAGTATACTTGCAGACACCCTTATTGAAATATGTCTTTTCAACTGAAGTTTGAGTACCCAATAATCGCTCCATATCATACTCAAAAATTCCCAACCGGCTACTTAGATAAGCGGCCCGTTTTTCTTCGCTTATATCGCGTGGATAGTAACCTGCTTGGACAATGTCGCCTCGCGTAAACGGCCGGCCAGGGTTGCTTAGGAATAACGAGGTCAAAAATAAGTTATGGGGAGTAGCTTTGATCCTATGGCCATCTACTTCTATATGGGCTTCTTGCAGGTCAACGATGCGCGAAACGTCACCAACCTTTACTTCAAATTTAGTACCGGGCGGGGGTATAGTATCACCATAATCTTCTCTTGTGAGCGGTTTGTTCTTCTCAGTGTCTGAAGCTGAAGTCTCGGCTGCCGACTCTGATGATTCGACGTTAACTTTTTTAACACGTTTACCGCGCACAGTGCCGCTAAGTATCGAGAGCGCTGTTTGCCTGCGAGCTTCGGTTTCAATTTCGTTAGTAGCAACCTCATATAAACCTCTCATGGTGGCTTCTACGCCTCTTGAGGCCGCGTCAGATAGCCCAGGACCATCAGCTACTGGTGTCTCTGTTGGCGCATCATCGGGTGACTCTATAGGAGCAGTTTCGGGTTGGTCAGATTGTGTCATAAATTACCTATTAGGCTTATTGTAGCATGTTTTACTAATTGTGCAACCTTTAGCGATTTTACTGACAGAGATCAAAGCCTATTGAAAAAGCCGCTCGGTTGAGCGGCTTTTTCTGGTGGAGCACTCAAGACCGAAGCCTAAAGCGCCCCATGACTCCTAGATATTAGCAGGAGAATAATCAAAATGCTAGAGAGCTTGCAGGCGGGCCTGCAACTGGGAAATCGGAATCGTGGCCGATGGTATAGCTACAGTCGATTGCAGCCCATAGCCGCTGTACGTCTCTTGTCGAAAGCCGGTAGCGTAAGTTATGCGCACTAACTGGTGCGAGAGTTTATCAACACTCATTTCCATCTTTTCCGGGGGATTGCTGGCATAGGCAGCCGGGTTGACAGTATCAAGCTGGCTCAACCCTAATTCGTGCGCCAAGGTCTTGAGCATTGTTACGTAGTCACTCGGCTTAACACTAACCTGGTAGACAAAAACAGGACGGCCAGCCTCTTTCCGGCTGATAGCTTTACTGTAATCGATGTCATAGACTTTATTATCGCGCATGGTTTGCAGAATCCGTTGGCGTGGTTGATTACCCAATGGCGCAAACGGCACCAAACTCAAGATAGTGCCGTTAAGAAACTGGGTGTTGGATGGCTGTCCGGCCGGTGCGGCATCACTTTTACCCCAGACGTTAAGGACGCTACTTAGATTTAGTGGCTGGCCGTTATGGCCGGTCTGTTTGGTATCGATGCTCAGGTAGCGGGCGTAGTCGGCACTCGATGTGCCAAGGGTTTCCGTGACCACAGTGTTTGTGCCAACGGCAGATGGCTGCTTAACGATGCTAAGGCCGCGGGCAATAGTCTGGTCGCCAAGGCTCAAACGAGTAATCTGATCCAAGCTGTTGCTTTGGTCGGCTTGGGTGGTGTGACGGGTTACACTCGAAGTGCTTAGACTAGTCGATAACATACTCCAGAAAGCTCGCTGCGGGTCATTGTAGACATGGCGCCACCACGCCCAACCCGCTAACGCGAACGCCAAAATGGCCACGGCGCAAATGCCAGCCACTATCCAGCCGGTTGAATCTAAGCTCCCTCGTTCTGCCATGTAGTCATTGTACCAGCAAGGCTGCTTATCAGTTATGCTATATTAGGTGCACTGTTATATGTGGCTGGCGCACGAAGTTGGTACAGTTTTCATACAATGACACTTCGCTCGTTGCTACAAAGTATGCCACTGGCATATTTTGGGGTCGTAGCTCATCTGGTAGAGCGCAGCATTCGCATTGCTGAGGT
>CAZVBA010000041.1:0-5864 GCA_964625325.1 uncultured Candidatus Saccharibacteria bacterium
CGGTTTTGCGAATAGCTTTTTTGAGTGTCAAAGCCGTGGCTTGTAGTTGCGATACGGTTATGGCAAAGCCAATGGCGCTCAGTCCCAAGTGCATTTTGCCGGGCTCCATCCTCTCGGAATGACCGGGCGAAACCGACACCAGGAATTTTTCAATTTCCTTCCAGCTAGTCGTATCTAGAACGGTTAATAATTTGGCGAATTTAATTGAACCGCCCAGGCGGTCAAAGGCCAGCAGGCAAGGGTCAACGTGAACCAGAACGGCGGTTTCGGCGATTGGTTGTAGCTTATCGGCGCCATATAGGCTCTCTAGCTCGGCCAGGCCGAGGGCAGGTTGTCGCCCTAAAATACACAAACTGTCAGTCATATCGGATTTAGTATACCTTCCAACGGACGAGTTTAGGTATAATGTAGGTTAAATCATGACCGAAAAAATGCGGCGCGGCCGCTGGAAGCTATTTTTAACCTGGGTAACTATAGTAGCGTTGGCTGTGTTTATTGTGGCCCTGCGTCATCAGATTCTTGATACCATTAGCAACCTGCGCGAAGTAAATATCTTTTTTGTACTGCTGATTGTGCCACTGGAGGCACTCAACCATCTTGGTGATGCCAAAATGTACCAATACCTGTTTAGGATTCTAGGCAATCGCTTCCGTACCAAATCGATGTACCGTCTCAGTCTGGAATTGAATTTTGTGAACACTGTTTTCCCAAGCGGCGGCGTCAGTGGTTTCTCCTACATCAGCCTGCGCATGCGCGACGAAGATATATCCGGCGCCAAAGCCAGTCTAGTGCAAACTATGCGTTTTGTATTGTTGTTTGCCTCGTTCCAAATATTATTATTCCTCGGCTTGTTGATGTTGGCCATTGGCGGTAAAGCCAATGATCTCGCCTTGCTAACGGCCGGATCGGTTTCAACATTTTTATTCATCACTACCGCTGCTATTGTCTACGTTATAGGCAGTAAACAGCGGATTAATAGTTTCTTTACATTCGTTACGCGTTTCATCAATCGTCTGATTAACCTGGTTCGTCGTAACCAGCCGGAGTTTATAAATATCGTAAAGGCCCAAGCCGTCTTTAGTGAATTGCATGAGCATTACATGCACATCCGGCGCAATCTCGATGTGTTAAGAAAACCACTGTTGTTCGCGCTGCTTGGTAATCTCACCGAAGTCGGTGCCATCTATGTGGTCTACATTGCCTTTGGTCATTGGGTGAATCCAGGCGCCGTTATTCTGGCTTATGCCATCGCCAACTTTGCCGGTCTGATATCAGTGCTACCGGGTGGAGTCGGTATTTATGAGGCGTTGATGACGGCGGTGCTGGCGGCCGGTGGCGTGCCGGCCAGCTTGAGCCTGCCGGTGACTATTATGTACCGCGTTGTTAACATGGGGGCGCAATTGCCCGCAGGCTGGCTGTTGTATCACCGCGCTCTCAATGCCGAGCCGATTCAACCGGATACACCTCAGCATATTGACGATCCTGATATTGCTCCACTGGACTCCGAGCTATAAACTGTCTACTCTAAAAATATGCAGGAGCAGATTTGGTCGGTTTCGGATTTTGTAGCCGTTTTGAATCAAACGCTGGAATTTGCTTATCCCAGCGTTATTATTACTGGCGAGTTAGCTAATTTTCGGGTTAGCAAGGGCCGCTGGGTTTATTTTGACCTGAAAGACGAGACTGCCAGCGTGAAGTTTTTTGGTACGGTTTACAATCTGCCAGGTCCGCTGGAGGACGGCATGTTGCTGCAAGTGCGCGGAGCGCCGCGACTGCATCAGCTATATGGTTTTAGCGTCAATATTCAGACCATTCAGCCAGTCGGTGAGGGCAGCATTAAGAAAGCTGCTGCATTGCTGGAATCTAAACTGGCAGCTGAGGGTCTGTTTGATGAATCACGCAAACGCCCCTTGCCGTATCCGCCGCGCAGCATTGGCCTGGTCGCTTCCAGCGAATCAGCTGCCTACCGCGATTTTGTAAAAATTCTAAATGCCCGCTGGGGTGGCGTGGAGATCGATTTAATTGACGTCCAGGTGCAGGGCGAGCTGGCGCCGCCGCAGATTGTCGCGGCCCTCAGTTATTTTGAAACGAGTGAACTCGTCGATGTCATCGTGGTAACACGCGGTGGCGGTATCGCCGAAGATTTGGTGGCTTTCAGCACCGAGCAGGTTACGCGCGCGGTGGCTGGTAGCCGCGTACCAACACTGGTGGCGATTGGCCATGAAATTGATATCAGCTTGGCCGAACTAGCCGCCGACCAACGCGCCAGCACGCCATCGAATGCCGCCGAATTGCTGGTGCCAGACAAGAAACAAGTACTCCAACAACTTACAAGCGTAAAATTACAGTTGCTGCAGGCGGTGGAATCTCAATTCGCAGACGCCAAAGCCGCACTTAAGGATAAAGCTGGCACCTTCAGCGAGCTAGTCGACAGATTATTGACCAGTCAACAGCAATCGTTAGCCCTCAAGCAGCAGTTATTGGAGGCCTTTAACCCTCAAACTGCCTTGAAGCGGGGGTATGCCATTGTGCGGAGTACGACCGGTCAGGTGGTGCGCTCCGGCAAAAAATTAAAACCAGGCGATAAGCTGGCTTTAGAATTGGCCGATGCTGAGATCGATACCGCAATAGAGAAAATTAATCTACAATAAGGCCATGGCTACGAATAAAGCTAAAACTTATCAGGAATTGAGCCGCGAACTGGACGACGTTATGCGCCAACTACAGGCCGAGGACATTGATATTGAAGCTGCTGTAAGAGCTTACGAACGTGGCATGACGATTGTAGCAGAGCTGGAAAAACAGCTTAAAACGGCTGAAAACAAGGTCAAAAAGATAAAGCTGCAGTTCGAAAAATGAGTTGGCTAATAGCCACCGTGAGCCTAGTGGTATTACTATTTGGCTTTGTCGTGCTATTTGGCGCGCCTTACTTGCCGACGCTTAAGAAGCAAACTGATACTGCGCTGGATTTATTAGATTTAAAACCCGGTCAAACCTTGCTCGAACTAGGTTGCGGCGACGGTAGGGTCTTAAGAGCGGCTGCCAGGCTAGGACTAAATGCAGTGGGTTACGAACTCAATCCATTACTGGTCATTATTGCCTGGCTATATACTTTGCGCTACCGCAAACAAGTCAAAATTATCTGGGGTAACTATTGGACTCAACCGTGGCCGGAAGCTGATGGCATATTCGTATTTTTACTCAATAAGTTTATGGTTAAACTGGATAATAAAATTACTCGAGAATTTAATACGCCCGTCAAGCTCGTAAGCTTCGCCTTCAGGGTTCCGGATAAAAAAGCTATTAAAGAAAAAGGCGGATTATTCCTTTATAAATATTCGTAATGTGCTTATGCTTGTGTTTTAACAGGTAAATCGGGATAATTTTCTAGATAAAGGGGAGTTTATGGCCGAGTTGCATATTCCAAGAGTGGCAATCCTAGCTTCTGGTAGCGGCACGACGGCCGAAGCTTTCATCCATGCCACCCAGTCAGAAGTTGTGGAAGCTGACGTCGGACTGGTTATTTGTAACAACTCTCGCGATAGTTTCATACGAAAAACTGGCAGAGGGGGCATATACGACAGGATTACCCGCCTGAATAAAGAGTACGGTCTTGATATTGAAGTTGCGACTATTAATGCTAGAGGGCATGAGGTGGGTGAGGGCGAAAAATGGCGGGAAGGTGATGTGACATTGGCTGAATCAGAAGCCTTGGCCGAGAAACTCGTAAGTACTGGTGTGGCTCATGTGGCGCTGATGGGGTATATGAAAATACTCAAGGGAGCCATTGTTGATGAGTATGGCTGGCTACCGCATTATGACAATATTTACGACGCTAGAATGAGTAATACCCACCCTGGTCCTTTACCAGAAACCGAAAATACTTGGGGCATTCACGCTTCCGAAAGAGTTATGGAACTTTACCGTGCGGGTGAGTTAGTGCATTCTAAACATACCTTTCATCTAGTGGCTGAGGGTGTAGATAAAGGACCAAAAATTGTCGAACATTCGGTAGATATTCTGGAGGACGATACACCAGAAAGCCTATTTGACAGGGTACAAGTAGTTGAAAAACACCATTTGCCACTTGATATCGGTAACTTTTTGATGGGCCAAGGGGAATATGGGCGTCCAGGAAATTAGAGTCTTCAATACGGGCGATGACCCGGAGGCCAGAGCCCTCAAAAGCTATGCACAGGCGGAGTTTGGAATCAAAGATACCAATATATCTACCGCGCGTGTTTATCGCGTCGAAGGAGCAACCCAAGACGAAATTGCCAGACTTACCGGCGAACTTTTTCTTGAACCGTTGACGCAACAAGCTGAAATAGGGCCTCGGCAGGATTGGGACGATTGGCGGACGGTTGAGGTCGCTTATAAACCGGGAGTTATGAATCCCCGGACTGAATCGATTATGAAAGGCGCCCACTTGCTTGGTGTCGAGCCAGAGGCCGTAGACGTCAGCGTGCAATATCATATGCCTGATCTGAATTTAACGCAGCGCGCGCAACTCATCACCCGACATGCCTTCAACAAAACAGTACAAATGTTTCGGTGGGAAACGCCCAAAACGTTGCTCATAAAAGGCGAAACCGGCCCGGTGAATACGGTGCCGGTGCGTGAACTCGACGAGGCACAGTTAAATGAATTATCAAGCAAGGGCAGTCTATTTTTAGATACTGACGAGATGCGCACGATAAGGGATCATTTTAGACTGGAAAAACGGGAGCCGACTGATTGTGAGCTGGAAGTGCCGGCCGGCCGGTGGAGCGAACATTGTGGCCATAAAACGTTTATGGCCAAGTTATTTGTTGACGGTATCGAAAAAGACCCGCTGTATCCCCGCATTAAAGAAACCTCTTATAAATATTTTGATGACGATATAACCTCAGCTTTTGAGGACAATGCCGGTGTTTTCCGCTTCTACGATGGTCAATGTATCAATATCAAATTGGAAACCCATAACAGTCCATCGGCTATAGAGCCCTATGGGGGTGCCATGACTGGAACCGGCGGAGTAATTAGAGATGGCATGGGCACCGGGCAAGGTGCCAAGGTTATTTTATCGCTGGATATATTCGGCTTCGGCCCGTTTGATTTACTCCCGGAAGACTTACCGGCAGGTTGTCTACACCCGAGCTATCTGCAACAGCGGGTAATCGATGGCGTGCGTGACTATGGTAATCGTTATGGCGTACCGACAGCCAATGGCTCAATTCATTACGATCGCGATTTTCGGGCCAAACCGACTGTCATGGTCGGAGAAGTCGCCATACAGCCGGAGCAATATGCGCGTAAAGGTCACCCTGAGCCGGGTGATTTAGTTATAGCCATCGGCGGCCGGACCGGCCGTGATGGTATTCATGGTGCCACCTTTTCATCGGGCGATATGACGGCGGAAACGGGCGTTATTAATTCGAGTGCCGTCCAAATTGGCAACCCGATTGAAGAGAAGAAGATGTCAGATGCCTTGATTGAAGCGCGTGACGCCGGCTTCATTCGTGCCATAACTGATTGTGGTGCCGCCGGCTTCTCTTCAGCCATTGGCGAGATGGGAGAGGACATCGGCGTCGTTGTTGATATCAGCAAGGCACCCCTAAAATACGAAGGTATGGCACCGTGGGAAATTTGGATGAGCGAATCACAGGAACGCATGGTCGCGGCTATCAGCCCTGAACATTACGAAGCATTCGCGGCGATTTGCGCCAAGCACCTTACGGAAATAGCTGCTTTGGGTAAATTCGGCACACCAGAAGGTGAGCCGCGACTGCAAGTATTTTATGAAGACCAAAAAGTCGTAGATCTTGATTATGAATTTCTGAAACACGGCTTGAAACAACGGGAAATGGTAGCCAAGTGGGAGC
>CAZVBA010000042.1:0-1306 GCA_964625325.1 uncultured Candidatus Saccharibacteria bacterium
AGGATATCGCGGTAAATCTGGCGAAACGGTAGTTCGTCCTCAATAATTAATATGGTCTGTCCTTTGGCTGTAGCGTTCTGATCCATGCTGCTTAGGCTCCTTTCAATGGCATTCTTATGGTGATGGTCGTACCCTTATTGGAAGTTTCTGTCAGGGCTATGCTACCCCCTTGTAGTATGACTAACTGCTTGGCCAAATACAAACCTAGGCCGGTGCCTCCCTCGGCCGTCGGAGCTTCGGCTAAGACTTCGTCTTTTTCGAAGAGCGCCACGATGGCGTCGCGGTCTACGCCAGTACCGTGATCGCGGACATCAATGATTGCCCAGTCACCCTCCCGCCTGGTGTTTATGTCAATTGTGCCAGCCTTGCTAAAACGGATAGCATTGGCAATAACGTTGCCGATGCATTCCACAAATTTATTGTGATCGGCAATAATCGTTAAGTCACCGTCTTTTTCGGTTATCTTAAGTGTCAGGCGTTTCCAGCTCATGCGTCCCCGATAAATTGTGTCGACTTTCTTAAGAATCCGAGACAACGATGTCGGCTTGGCGTTAATAGCGGCACTGCCTTTTTCGAGCACGGTTATATCAAGTAAGTCGGTCAGCAGCTGGGTGCTGCGCTCGGCGATGTTATACATCTGGCGTATGTACTCATCCTGTTCTTTAGTCAATTTGCCGACAACGCCACTGACCATATTTTCCAAATAACCCTGGATTTCGACTATCGGCGTTTTGAGCTGGTGTGAGGCCAGCGCCACAAAATTATTGCGCAGCTGCTGCATCTTTTGTAAGTTGGTGCTGTCTTGAAACACGCTGGTGGCACCGATGACGCGACCTTGCAGAACAATTGGCGCCACATAGGCCGTAAATGGAAAAACCGTGCCGTTTTTGCGACGGTAATAATAGTCGGTTAGGCGCTGAGCCTTTTCGTTAACCGGCCCGGTTTGTTCTAACGTATTTAGCAGCGGACGGTTGCCTGTGGGCAGTGGTTGACCGGCTTCATTCAGCAGCATCAAGACTTCATCAATGTGCTTGCCGATAGCTTCTTGCTTGGACCAGCCGGTGATTTCTTCAAACCGATCGTTCACCAGCGTAATGTGCCCTTGCCTGTCAACAGCCACCAAGGCGTCGCCCATCGTCTTGAGCAAGGCTTCGGTCTTGGCTTTTTCAGTACTGACAACGTGCATCTGTTCCTCGATTTGTTCCTCATGTCGAACCAATCGCGTGACGTAATCAACAATCATTGCAATGACGATTAGGACACCACCATAGAAGAAAACGGACCGCAGATAAAACACAGTATCGAT
>CAZVBA010000042.1:1406-3794 GCA_964625325.1 uncultured Candidatus Saccharibacteria bacterium
CGTGCGAATTCTTAGGCAGCAGTATTTTGCTGAAATCATCGCTGGCATCGGCAAAACCGCCGAGTTGCTGGATAGCCGCTGTGTTGATATTGGCCCCGGAAGACTTCAGGTGGACAACGATTTCTTCTTCACGCTTGGCTAGACCAATCATCGGTATAGTGTAGCCGGCGGAGTCACGGGCTTTGAGGGCGGCGCTCAACTGCCCCTTGCCGCCGTCAATTAGAAACAGATCAGGCAGTCCCCAGTCCTTAACATTGGTTTCGCTCAGTCGCCGGGTAATAGTCTCGGCCATGTGGGCAAAGTCGTCATTGCCCGGCAGACGCATTTTGAACTTGCGGTAGGCGGCCTTATTGGGGATACCGCTGACAAATACCACCATGCTGGCCGTCGTATCGGTGCCGGACATGTGGCTGATATCGTAACCTTCGACCCGGCGCGGAATTTCCTGAAGACCAAGCACATTGGTCAATTCCACCAGTCCGAGGTCTTTGCTGATGTCCATAAATTCGCGGTCGCCAAACACCACCTGTTTACTGAGGCTTTTGAGCGCAAATAACTGGTTGCGATATAACGAAGCGGCTTCAAAATCATGCTGTTTGGCAGCCGTCTTCATATCTTTCTCTATCTGCTGCATCAAGCGGACTCGTTCGCCCTTAAGGTATTGCATCAGTTTTTTGAGGTTAGCACGGTAATCTTTGAGTGTTGTCTTGCCCTCCTCCAATCCCGGGCAAAGACCCAAGTGGTATTGCAAGCAAGCGCGTCTGGGGATAACGCTTAAGTGTGTGGAGTACGGAAAAATCCGGCGCAAATATTTCAGCGCTTTCTTGACGCTAAAGGCGCTGAAATAGGGCCCAAAATACTGGGCGCCATCGTCCAGCGGTCGGCGCGTCAAACTGACAGTTGGATGCGCAGCGCCATAGCTAATGCGGACGTAGACCAGGCTTTTATCGTCGCGCAGCAGAATATTGTATGGCGGCAAATAGCGACGAACCAGCTCGGCTTCCAAGAACAAGGCGTCGAGTTCGGTCTCGACTTCAGTCCAGTCAATATCGGCAATTTCCAGCACTAAAGCGTCGGTTTTAGGGTCGCGGGTGCGGCTTTTTTGAAAGTATTGGCGCACCCGGTTGCGTAGATTGGCCGCCTTGCCAATGTAAATAATATCGCCGCGTTTATTCTTATGAAAATAGACGCCCGGCGACTTGGGCAACTCGGCTAGCTTGTCTTCAAGTTTACTCACCACCCTATTATAAGAGATATGTATCCAAGTGAACCATTTGGCACGGTTTGACAGATGTAGTACACTGATAGACTGATATTAGTTAATGGAAAGGGCGGCCAACATGTTAGGAATCACTGAATTAGTCTGCGCGAGCGCCGTCCAACCGGCTCTCTAGCTTAATCGAACAAACAGTCAAACCTTAAAATATCGTAATAACTAAGCCGCTGCTGGAGGCAGTGCGCTATGAAAGCAACTTCAACAACTTCCAAAACCTTGCGTCTTTATTGGCGCCACATGTGGCGATACCCTTTGTATGTCATCGGCATATTGCTGGTTTTGCCAACTTCCGTAGTGTCAGAGCAATACCTCAATGTCTTGGTGCTGGCCGGCGTTCTGAACCGCTTAGCCAAGGGTGACTTTATGCCGCACCATCTATGGGGTGACTTTGGCCACAGCATTATTCTGTACGGCGTCCTGATGCTGATAGGTACTGTCGGCTGGCGGGTGGTTGATGCCTTTAACTGGCGGCTGGAGGCTGGTGTTGAGCGTGATATTGCGCAGCGGGTCTATGGCCATCTGCTCAGTCAGAGCGCCAACTTCCACGCCAACCGTTTTGGCGGCTCCCTGGTTTCGCAAACCAATAAGCTGATGGGCAGCTACATTCGTTTCGCCGACACCACAATCTATCAGGTGTTGCAGCTGGTCACGGGTTTAATTGTAACCATAATAATATTAGCTCCTAAAGCACCGTTATTTGTGGTGTTTTTGGTCTTTTTCTCACTGACCTACATTATCAGTGGCATTTTTGTTACCCGCAAGGTTCGCCATTTAAGCGGCGTCCAAGCCAGCCACGAGAGCAAGCAGACCGGTTACTTGGCAGACAGTGTGACTAACATCATGGCTATCAAAAGTTTTGCCGGCGGCCGCTTTGAGCGTGGCCGGTTCGCTAAAATTACCGAAACTACCCGCGACAGTACCTTGGCCGTCATGCGCGCCAGTCAGAAACAAATGGCCTACTTTAGCGTCTTGAATCGCTTGATATTGATTATGGCCCTGCTAATGGCCATTCTGGGCGTCACGATCTTCCATGCCAATATCGGCGTCGTCTTTTTGATCTTTAGCTACACCGGCAACCTCATCGGCCAGCTCTGGACCTTCTGCAACAACAG
>CAZVBA010000042.1:3894-5694 GCA_964625325.1 uncultured Candidatus Saccharibacteria bacterium
ATGCTCAAGAACGCCCCAATCTTGGTGCTGGATGAGGCCACCAGTGCACTCGACTCCGAAAGTGAAGCGC
Source organism: uncultured Candidatus Saccharibacteria bacterium (assembly GCA_964625325.1). Classification (GTDB taxonomy): domain Bacteria; phylum Patescibacteriota; class Saccharimonadia; order Saccharimonadales; family CAYVSP01; genus CAZILM01. The sequence continues at coordinate 3,965 of CAZVBA010000042.1, forward strand.
TGATTCAAGACGCCCTGTGGAAGCTGATGGAAGGCCGCACGGCCATTGTGATTGCCCACCGCCTGAGCACCATTCAAAGAATGGACCGCATTGTTGTACTCGACGATGGCAAAGTCGTCGAGGAAGGTACCCACAGTGAGCTCATTAGCCGCGGCGGTGTCTATGCCAAACTATGGAACCGTCAAAGCGGAGGCTTCCTAAATGAATGAAGAAAGTAGCCTGACACTACGCCGCGGCCTGAGTATCTTCTGGCGCATGCTGGCCACTTCGTGGCGGCTGCGCGCCAGCAGCGTCGTCGGTTACTTTAGTGGTGCACTCATGGAAATCAGCGGCATGCTGGTATCGATCTTCGCGACTGCCAAACTGGGCGCTTTGCTGGCGGCCTTCATTACCAGTGGCCGGACGGACTACATTTGGCTATGGCTGGCCGCCGACATTGCGGCCGTAGCTTGGTCCGGACTGGGCTTTTTGGCCATGAGCTACTTTAAGCGGATGATTTATTTCGAGCTGGTGCGCTGGGATATCAATACCTTCCTGTCAGCCATTTGTCGGATGGACATCGGCGACTTTTACAACCCGCGCATCCGTAATTTCCTCAACAAGGTCGGTGGCGGTTACATCTGGCAAATACCCAACCTGTCGGACGTTTGTTTGGACCTCGTCTACGGCGTCATGCGCTTTTTGGCGATTACTGTCGTGGTGTCGCAGATTACCTGGTGGGTGGTGCCCTTGATTGCCCTATTTCTGATTCCAACACTTATCGGCGAAAGCCGCATGGCCAAGATGCAGTGGTTTGTCTGGGACAGCAAAGGCGACTTCCGCCACATCTTCTGGGGGCTGGAAAACATCATCCGCTTCGCGAAGGGCCAGATGGAGCTGCGCAGCACTCAGGCCACTAATTTTGTGTTGCGCAAAATAGACCAGATGAATGCCACGTTTTACCACGAACAGGAAGGCCAGTACCGCAGCGCCAGCCGGGCGCTGGTGCCGACCAAGCTCCTGGAAGTATTCGGCACGGCCATCGGTTCAATCGTAGTGTTGCGCCAATTTCTGCGCCACAGTATCTCACTGGAGCGCTACTTCTTCTTGTCCGGCGCCCTGCTGCGTATCGGCGGTGCCCTAAACAACATTTTTGGCACGGTTTCGCGGATGCAGGAAAGCCTGCTGTTCGCTGATAGTTATTTTGAGCTGGTCGAGTTAACGCCGCAGATTGTCGACCAGCCAGGAGCTATCAAACTCGATAATACACGAGCCCAGACCATCACTTTCAAAGATGTTTCATTTACCTACCCGGGCCAAGCCGAGCCGGTCTTTGAAAACCTGAATTTGGAGATCAAGGCCGGCGAACACGTTGCCTTGGTCGGCGAAAACGGCGCCGGCAAGTCAACCATTATCAAACTGCTGCTGCGCTTCTACCGGCCGACCAGTGGTCAGATACTAATTGACGGCCAAGACTTGGAGTCGATTGCCATCGAAACCTGGTACTCGCAACTGGCTACCCTCTTCCAGGACTTCAACCATTATCCACTCAGTATTGCCGAAAATATCGAGATTGGCCGCTCCGGCGAAAAACCAGACCCTAAGATGCTCAAAAAGGCGGCGGCCTTTGGCAATGTCGACCAAATGATTGAGGGTTATGAGCATGGCTGGGAAACCGTGCTGGATAGCAGTTTTAAAAAAGGTATCGAGCCGAGCGGCGGCCAGTGGCAACGCGTCGCCCTGGCGCGAGC
>CAZVBA010000043.1:0-3072 GCA_964625325.1 uncultured Candidatus Saccharibacteria bacterium
GCCAGTAGCTCAGCTGGTTAGAGCGTCTGCCTCTTAAGCAGAATGTCGTGGGTTCAAGTCCCACCTGGCCCTCCAATTCGACTTAAACCCCCTCCGTCTGGAGGGGGTTTTATTTTATAGCATCTAGAGCCGGTTAGAGCTACGCTTCGGATTCCTGGGCGGCCGTGGACGCCAGGTCTTTTGCAAGCGCCATGTCTCCATCCAAAACAATGCCAAAACCGGGATAAAGCTGTTTGATATGACGCTCCTGCTCTGAGTCCACATAGAAAAGAGCCACTCGACCACGATCTTCCAGCTGCGCTGCGGTCAGGTTGTGCCCTTCTGCAATACGATCAAAATCAATCTTACCGCCGCCTACGAACATTAGCCCACTAGCAACATCACGGACGATACCACCCTTATAGCCATTGACCGCCATGGCAAGAAATCCTTCGGGAACATCTGAAACCGGCACGCCATCTTCTACCGTAAACCGTTCTTGAGATCTACCTATGAGATTTTCATGCGCTACCCGAGCAAAGGCCGTAGGATCCGCCACGGCTTCATCAAGCATTCCAATCACTCGCTTAGAATCGTCACTGAACTGCTCTGCCGTCAGATCTCCTAGCACAGCCTTATCACGAACCGTGGCTTCACCAGCCACAGTCCAAACCGTAGCAGCTGGCGAACCTGCTGCTAGCTCGCTTGCATGCGCCCATACTCCACCAACATGAAGATCATTAACTAGTTTTTCTACATCAGCCATATCCGCCCCATAGGCATCTGCCAAATTTTCTATTCGGCGACGCGTCTGAGGTAGAGCTAACATGCCCGTGGGATCAAGGCCACGGTTCACCCGCCCCTCTAAGCCTCGCAAGCCGTGTGCTTCTCCATACTCATGAAGCTGCCCTGCTGCAGTATTGATGTCTACATCGGATTCTTGCTTAAATTGCTCTGCACTCATTCTCATAGTCTAGCACGGAGCTACCCGCTCGTACTTCGGTTGCGATAGCGATTACTGTGGCCCTCCAAATTTAGCTACAGATGTAAAAGAGTTTCAAAATCTATTTTTTGAAACTCTTTCTTGTTATCCACCTCTGTTATCGCGAGTTCGCGTTATGGTTGGCACCGAAGTACTGTTTCTTGTAGATCCCTCTTAGTCAGGATGCTCGTTTGTTATCATTAATCTGTGATTAACCCACTCAAGCAATCGCGCTATACTGCCATTTTCTCAACGACGCACTTAGCCATGAAGCATGGTTCCAAAACATCAACCCGCATATCAAAGCAAGCCTGTTGTATGGTTCAGTTGCCAAAGGCACCAATCGGGGTGATTCCGACATAGACATTTTGCTCATTGTGCCTTTAGAAGTCGAACAAACTTACACGAGTGGTGAGTATTTTTATACCTCGTAATTAATATTGTACTGCGCTCAATTGAGCGTCTCAGGATAATTACACAAGAACAAATCGATACCTTTCAAAAAGAGGTCTTCCGCGGTGCGGTTATAGTTACAAGCATCGACGATGAGGTCAAAAACCTGCTATCGCGAATTGCCAGAACCTAACATAACTTATTGACATAATAATCTATTGTATATACAATGGATTATATGAAAACAGCCATTGTAAACTTCAAAACTGATGACGAAACCAAGGCTAAAGCGCAAGCAGTAGCAAAGCAAATCGGCATCCCTTTAAGCAATCTGCTGAATGCCTACCTCTACGAACTCGCCTCTACCGGCAGCGTGCACTTTACCGCCTCGGAGCCCATGACGGAAAAAATGGAGCAGATTATCGAACAGGCAGAAAAAGAAATTGCTGCGGACGAAGTAAGCGGGCCTTTCGAGAGCCTTGAAGAATTGTTCGCTCATCTGGATAGTCTGTAATGACTATTGAGACCACCAGAGCTTTTGATAAGCAATATGCAAAACTCAATATCAAAGTCAAACTTGCATTCCAGCAGCGAGTTATATTATTCAAGGCAAGCCCGTTCGATACCAAGCTGCGAAACCATGCCTTAAAAGGTAAGTACTTGGGATACAGGAGTATCGACGTAACTGGTGATATCAGGGTGTTATATAAGGTTCACGGTGACACGGTAATAGTCTTTGGTTTTATTGGCACGCATAGCCAGCTTTACTAAATTAAACCGCTCTCCTATTCATAGCGTTATAGTCTTCCAGGTCAGCTAGATATACTTGTCCATTGCGGCACTCCATACCAAGATCAACGAGCCTGTCGTATAGTAGAATCAGACCGTCGACAAGTTCATCATTTGATAGGCGTTTCGCAAAAATACTCGTTGGCCCTCCAAGTATAAGCACTATGAAAGACTCCTCAGGTTGAGGAGTCTTTTTGTTTGATATAGTTATCTTATGAAGTTATATCTGTCGTCATATTTTCTTGGTAATCATCCCGAGGAATTGGCAAAGCTAGTCGGCTCCAACAAAAAAGTTGGAATTATTATGAATGCAGCCGATATTTACGGAAACGAAAAACGCCCAACCTATCTAGAGAACGAGATTGAAAAAATGAAAGCTATCGGGCTTACCGCCGAAGAATTAGATTTACGTGATTATTTCAATTCTAGTGCACAATTAAAAACTAAGCTTCAAGACTACGGACTAGTTTGGGTAATGGGCGGTAACTCTTTCACACTTCGCCAAGCAATGAGAATGAGTGGCTTTGACAGTATCATCAAAGATTTAGTTGCTAGTGAAAGTCTGGTGTATGGCGGTTTTAGCGCTGGCAGCTGTGTTGCAGCCCAAACATTAAAAGGTATAGAGCTTGTTGATAATCCAGAGCAAATACCCGAGGGCTATGATACAGAAATTATCTGGGAAGGACTCGGTCTTGTTGATTTCTCAATTGCTCCACATTATCGTTCTGAACATCCTGAGAGTGAAGAGATTGAGAAAGTAGTAAAATACTTCGAGGATAAAAGGATGCCATACAAGGCACTTCATGATGGTGAGGTATTAGTTATAAATGGTGCCGACGTAAGGCTCGCGAAATAAATCTTAGTCCTGATAAGTTCCACTGTGTCCCTCTAAGCCTATGTCTAGAACTCTCCTTTCATGGAGAGTTTTT
>CAZVBA010000043.1:3172-5693 GCA_964625325.1 uncultured Candidatus Saccharibacteria bacterium
ACTAGCAATCGAACCGCTCGCAGATTTGATTGTCAAAAAAGGCCTAGAGAAACGCGTGTGTATTGGCGCATCTTTTGACGGCAGAGCCAAACGCGTAGCAGACCTTACAGAGCAGAAAAGTGGCATTAGGCCCGCAGCAGCCCTAGTTAGCGCTGCTGCTAATGTGAGACTTCTGTTGAGTGCAGCCCACTTGCCTATCAAGGAACATGCCAAAGGCGCTTCGTTCATACACGTACACAAGCAACTAGTTAGTAGATCTGTGGTTGAGGCCGCACACCGACAGAGCCTCAAAGTAATAACTTGGGTCGTAAATGATAAATGGACAATGCGAAAAGTATTAGATTTGGGAGTAGATGGCTTCATGACCGACTATCCCAAATGGGCGAAGGAGTTATTGGGCAAATTTTAGATACAACAGAACTTACTGCCGGCCCAAGCATAAGCGCTATAAAACACTTCTTTTTTCGGGAGTGTTTTTATTTTGCTAAACTAACCCTATGAACAAAACCTCTCACGATAGCGAAACACCAGCACAAGGCCAGCAAGTAATCACAGCCTGTGCATTTATTCATAGAAAAGTTGGTGGTATAGATAAAGTTTTTCTGCCAAAACGAGCTGACACGAAAAAGTTTTTACCTGGTAAATACGAGATCCCAGGCGGTCATATTGACTATGCCGAAGATATACAGGCAGGATTAATCCGAGAAGTGAAGGAAGAATTAGGCGTGGAGGTGCAGCTGGGTGACCCTTTTGCCGTTTTTACATACACCAATGAAGTCAAAGGATCCCATTCGATTGAAGTAGTTTACTTTGCCAAGCTTCTTAGTGAGCCAGCTAGCATTACCATCGACCAAGACGACCATTCAACTTTCGGCTGGTTTACGGAAGCCGAGGCTGTCACCTTAAATGGCAACAACGAAGACCAGGAAGTTGCTGTAATTAGGAAAGGATTTGCACTACTGCGGGGCGAGTCTCTGCAATTCTAGCCCCGATAAGCCCCACTAAGACCCTCAGGCAATCATTCGTAAAAAATAACGGCTTAAAAAAGCCGTTATTTTGCTATCCAGTTTATTTTGATGCTACTTACTTCAAAACCTTGTAGCGAACGTGGGTCGCAAGCCGCGTACCACTGGTCTCCACCGGTTCAAGTCTGAGATCTGGCACGCCCTCAAACAGGCGCGCACCACTGCCAACCGTAACAGGCGCAATGTGCAACCAGAGCTCGTCAATAAGGCCAGCAGCAAGACACTGATTAACCGTGTTGGCACCTCCGGCAACGGCAATCGTGCCGTCTCCCGCCGCTTCTTGAGCTTGCTTAAAAGCCGACTCAATCCCGTCTGTCACAAAGTGGAATGTAGTACCACCCTCCATTACAATCGACTTCCGCGGTTTCTTGCTAAGCACAAAGACCGGACCATGGTATGGAGGATTATCACCCCACCAGCCCTTCCATTCTGGGTCATCATGCATGTCGGGCGGCATGAACATGTTGGTGCCCATGATGTATGCATCGGCATCAACCAAATAATCGAGCATCTGCTGGTTGCCATCTTCGTCAAACATCCAGTGGTGCAACAGGTTCTCGGGAATATCGCCCATTGGGTTTTTCAGACTCTGGTTTGGACCTGCGACAAACCCATCCAATGACATTGTGATTCCACACGTAACGTTACTCATGTAAGCATCCTCGCTAATCTTATATACTGGCTGCTTTACTTATTTGCTTGGAGCAGTCCATACAGGATATAAATGTTCTACTTCACCGAATCGACTGCCGAAGTCAGGCATGTCCTCGCCCCCTACAAAGGCTGCAAGTCGATCAAGGATGACGTGTGCGCCAGGAGCAAAGCCGGCAATAGAGGTAAGACCGCTCTGTGTAAAGGTTAGCTCGGTGCCGTTATCTTTTGGAGTCAGGGTCCAGGTCACCACGGTTTGTGCTCCATCTGGCATTGCAGTAACTGGCTCGTGATTATGTTCGTATTGGAACTGCTTAGGCGGATCCCAGACGGTAATTGGTCCGTACCAAGTGAACGGGCCTGAGTGGACAGTAAATATGCCTCCTTCTTTCGGGTCAATTTCCACTTGAGCGTTATACCACTTCCCGAACTCTTCTGGAGAGCTTAGCGCTTTCCAAACGGCGTCCGCAGGGTGTGGAAGGAACCGCTTAAAGGTAAGGGTTGCGTGTCCATCTACCGTATCAACGGTACCTGCTTGCATATCTTGATTCATTTGTCTTCTCCTTAATGTTACTTATTTAAATGTCTCTCTAGAGCGTCCAGGCGCTCAGACATATGCTTCTGTTGTAGCTGAACCCAACCCTCCATTTCGGCTAAGCCATCTACTCGTACAGTATATAAGCGCTTTTGTTTATCTGCACGCGATTGCACGAGACCGACTTGCTTCAATATCTTGAGGTGCTGCGAGATAGTTGGTGCTTTGAATGAAAAGCGCTCGACGATCTCACCCACCGATGTTTCACCACGAACAATATATTCGAAAATGTTACGACGAGTTGGATCAG
>CAZVBA010000044.1:0-5454 GCA_964625325.1 uncultured Candidatus Saccharibacteria bacterium
GCACCTCGTTTACACCGAGGGGGTCGGGGGTTCGAATCCCTCAGCGCCCACCATACAAAAAGCTCGGACTTGTACCGAGCTTTTTGTATGGTAGCTACTCCCCAGACTCGAAGTGGGTACACAAGGATCTTCAAGCTTCGTCACCAGCCATATATAAACGTATAGACCTGTGTTGCTGTAGTGCACTGGCCAGAATAGGTATTGTAATTACCGAATTTGACAGACATGTATCGTTTGCCGCCGGAAGACCAACTGCTGCTTACCACAAAGCCTCTTGCGACATCACCGTAGCCAGTTTTAAAAGGTCCCATCCCCAAAAAGTAACCTTCCCGGCACGAATGTCCTTCAGCGGAAGGATACTGACCCGCGTCAACCTCCTCCCAGCCGCCTGTTGCAGTAAAAGTATGATTTATCAGGCTGTAGTTACCAGTGCGGCCGATATATTTTGATCCATAGCTAGCTTCCTCGACGCAGAATACAAGGCCGCCATAAGATGTGCTGTTGTAATACCAAGTTGAACACCACGCCTGATAGGTTTTGCCATCCGCCGCATCTTTAACACTTGCCATTTTCCAATCTGGCTGAGATAAAGCAAAGCTTCGATATATGACCAACCCACCCACAGCAGCAAATAATAGAACAAAGATAAGACCAACTTTTTTAAAGGGTTTCTTTTGCATGTTTTTATTTTTCATTGTCCAATTATATTCAATACCATAAGGCTTAATGAGTCAATGATAAGTTTAGTTGGTTTGGACAATTCAGTTCGAGAGTCGAAGAACACCATAAAAAATGTCTCATCGCGTTATGAGACATTTTTTATGGTGGCTCCTCTCGGACTCGAACCGAGGACACAAGGCTCTTCAAGCCTCTGCTCTACCAACTGAGCTAAAGAGCCACGTTAACCGCCTCAATTTTACACGAAAACAGATAAGCGGTACAGTTTCAGGCTATACACTACACCGCCGCATAGGGCAGTTTCCGGTTACGGTCGCCCCGATATACTGTTTCCAGTGCTTCGATGGGCATAGTAGTCCAGCCAGAGCGCTTTGCAAGGGCGTGTCTATCACGTTTCACATTTCTATGCTCGACAAATGACTTAACCTCGTCTATGGGCATGATGTCATCCAGCATCGCTTCAATCAACATCGATTGCTTGATGAGATCGTTGGCGACTTCGGGCTGAAGCTGGTTGATGATTTTGACTTCAACTAATCCACTGATTCGATGAATATATTTGACCGCCATGGCCACGCGATTATCTTTGTCAATCCGGTCTTCCCATAACGCCTCAGCCGTTTCAAACGGGCTATTACCTTCCAGTTTGATGGGGTAGGGATTGCCGGTGAAAGGCGGCAGTGGCTTGCCGTCTCCGTCGTAGGTATGGAAAGCCAGGGCTGCGCCATCAGGTACTTGGTCTAACGGCCCGGCGCCGAACGTATGAACGGGCATCTCTGTCAGTTTGTCGCGACGGGTTATAGCCCAGCCGTATTGGAAAAGGCCTGGTTCATGACGAGCTGTGTAGGCCGTGATGCGCGACGTATGCTCCGAATCGGGTTCATACGAAGTTTTATTTGTACCTTTTGGTTCATCAGGTACAAACGTGTCGGTGGTAAGCGCTTTGGTAAAAACCGGCTTTATTTCCCTATATGGCGGTCGAAGTGATTGTGCACTGGCTAATCGTAATTCACGGACGACGTTATCGGTTTGGTGGCCATTGGAAACGACATGAACTATTTCTCTATCCGGCCCAGCATTAGTAGTCCGCATGGCGTTATAGATAATCAGGCTTAAGTCGGCGTTGTCTCCAAGTTTCTTTTCGTCAAACACATCAGTTTTTACCAATTCATTTCCAGGTACGACATCCGGTTCGGCTACAAGCACCCGATTACGCGATGGGTCACTTCGCCCCATGACGGCATAGACTTGCACGGCGTGGTCACCGGATTCACTGACGCCAAGTCCGATGAAACGCCCAGGATAAGAATTGTTGCCAAGCGCTTCAAGGTTGGCTTGCAGCGCGGCAGTGTTCCACTCAGCTACTCTCTCGGCCATATCAGACCTCCGTTTAATGTTTTTGAGTATCTACTGGGGTCCGAATTTTTGCAAGCATGAGCAGCATGGGTGTTGCCAATTCATGGTTGCAGCCAGGCACCGCGGAAGGAATAGAACGAGGCCTTCGGCTGGTAGCGGCTGGTGAATAAATAGGAACGTGATTTTTTAAAGACAATTCGTTTCAGGAGATTCTCGCGGTCGGTCATGCCGAAGACATTGAAGCTGACACAGCTTTTGGATTCAATGCACGCCCGGGCGACATCATTGACAATGCGCGTCTCGAGCTGGGTTTTATAGTCGGCGCCGCCTTTGACGGCGGCGGAGCTGATATCGAACTCAGTGATGTAGACCGGATAGCCGAGCGCACCGAACCGTTGCATATTCCTGATCATCTGCGCCTTGTCGGGCGACTGCGAGGCGTCGATGTGCATTTGCATGCCGATGCCGTCTATCGGCACTCCACGCGCCTTGGCGGCTTTCAGGTAAGCGTACATGTCATTCGATACGTCCGTCTCAATCTCGTTATAGAAGTCGTTCAGAATAAGTTTGGCTTGGGGGTCGGCTTCGTGCGCCCACTTGAAAGCGAGGTCAATGTAATTATTGCCGTCCAGGTGGTCACCCCACCAGTTGTCCAAGTCGTAGATATGTCTGGCTCGCGTGAATGGCTCGTTGACCACCGTCCATTCATTGACTTTGCCTTTGTAGCGGCCCACCACTGTGCGGATGTGGTCATGCATGATGTCCAGCAGCTGTTGTTTGCTATAGTTACCGTCTTTGAGCCATTTTGGTAGCGAGTCATCTTCGGGCCAGACCAGATGGTGGGCTTGCACGGCCAGGTGGTGCGTCTGAGCAAAGTTAACCAACCTGTCCATGTCTTTGAAGTTATACGTCGTGGCCGAAGGTCGGGCTTTGTCCCAGTGTATCGGCCCATCGGCTGTCAGGAATGAAAATTGAGATGACAGAATCTGGGTGTAAGGTTTGTCTGCCAGCCGTTCCGGTATGGCCAGCATGCCCAGTTCAACCTGATGCGATGCGGCTAGAACTTTCAGTGGTGGCTTGGGCAGGTCCGGCGCCCGCAGCGACATGTACCAATACAGAAAACCGGCCATCATCACTAAGGCCGTAATGATGAGCAACCATCGGCGATGTTTTTGCTTAGATTTCTTTTTTCGCCCCATCCATAAGCATTATAGACCCACCCTGGTCAAAATTCTCCTAACTAATAGGGGGATTTATTACTGAACGAATTGCTTTGTTTGGTCGGCAACCCACTGATAGTTTTTCTTAATAGCTCCAAGTTCTTTCGCTTTTGCGGCTGGATCTTCAACCCCGGCTAGGTCGCGGTAGACCTGCTTATCCTTCATTTGCGCCTTATCGCCACCTGGCCAGATTCGCCAGGAGTCATTATCAATTACATCACCAACCACTAATTCGCCTGAAGTCGCGTCAAAGCCAAACTCTATTTTCAGATCGACTAGAGCCACCCCTTGTTGAGCCCAGGCTTCTTCAAGTACTTCAAACACCCGGCGTGTAATCATCTCCATTTCGGCCCTATTCTTCTCAGTCAAGTTTTCAAAAGCGCTTCCTTCCATTGGCTCCTCACCTATAAAGCCTTCGTCTTGGGGCCTACTAGCGACATACCTTTTAAATGTGCCTCTTGAAAAATCAAATTCAACCATAGGATCATGGTTTTCATCATCTTTCTCGAATGTTTCAAAGACAATATCTTCAAACATCGTACCTTCGACTGTTTCGGGACTTCGCTTTAAGAATGAGCCGGTAGCTATGCGCCGGGTGACTAGTTCGAGGGGTATCATATTGAGTCGCCGCGCCTCGAATGTTCTATCATCTATCTCGCCGACAAAGTGCGTTGGTATGCCCGACCTCTCGAGGAGTTTCAAGACGTTTACCGTCGTGGTGGTTGCCGTTACCGCTTTGCCTTCCAGTTCGTCCCGTTGTGCGCCGTCACCAGCGGTAATATCGTCCTTGCTTCGTATCAACACTGTCTCACCATCACCCTTAACATCCCGGAGTATTTCTTTGGTTTTGCCTTCACTAATTTTGCTCAACATTGTCGGCAGACTGACTGGTTTGGCTTCTTTTCGGCGCAGAAGTTCAGCTTGAGTATTGGCCGCAATTGTAGGATCGGCCGTGCCTAATTCAATAGCAGCATATAAGGCGGCTTTATCGATGGCGCCAGCGCCAAAGAAAAGCGGCACCGGCAGGCCGGGCGCAGTGTGGACAATCGGGTCAATGCCATGTTCGTCAAGGGCGACACCAAGAACTGGTTTTGGCCTAAACTCACCCGTGTTTACATGAGCAGCCGTTTTGGCGGCTAAAGCATTTGCTAGTCCTGCAATACACACGAACGCATCAACATTGTCGGCGTGTTCATTAAGCCATTCGGTCAATTCGCGATCATTTCTATGAGCTGAGGCGACGCCTACATAGGTGTCCAAGCCAATTCGCTGCAGCATTGGCTCGGCGCCGCTGGCATCTAATTGGCCTCTATCACTCTCGCTTCCCATCAAGAAAGCTACCATCATTTTGTCTTCTACGCCCATACCAAAACCCTCCAGCTCATTTAGTCTTTATGCCATAATGGCACAGCATTTTCTAACAAGCAAGCACAAGCACTAACGGCAACTATAACGGGGGTCGTTGTGAAGTATTGCCCAAAGATTTAGACAAATGAACCGGTCTTGACCTCGCCCGCTCGTTTGTAGTTGGCGAAGATGACGCCGCTGGGGGTAATGTTGGAGTAAGTCAGCTCCCATGTATGGGGGACCGCACCATCGTCAAACAAACGCTTGCCTTTGCCCAATATAACAGGGAAGGTCTTTAGCCACAGCTCGTCCACCAGGTCGTTCTGCAGCAGAGTTTGGACTAGCTTACTGCTGCCGTGCACCTGCAGCACTGGACCACCCGCTGCTTTCAGTTCTTTCAACATAGCAACGACATCGCCGGTTATAAGCTCGCTGTTTTCCCAAATGAGTTCTGGCGAACCGTGCGATACCACATACTTCTTGGCTTTATTGAAAGGACCGGCCACCGGATTATCTTTCGGATCCTGCTTTGGCCAGTAGGGAGCAAAGATGTCATAGGTCTTACGCCCCAGCAGCAGGTCAAACGACCCGCTTATTTGCTTGCCCATTTCCTCCCCGGCCGCGTCGTCAAAATAAGGGAAGGTCCAGCCGCCGTATTTAAAACCCTCGGCTTTATCCTCGTCCGACCCGCCCGGCGCCTGCATGACACCGTCAAGACTAATAAACGATAAAACTACTATTTTTCTCATGCCCATATTATAACTCCATAATAAAAACCAGTCTTGCGACTGGCTCTTATTTTGGTGCGGGTAAAGGGACTCTAACCCTTGGCCTCGTCCTTGGCAAGGACGCG
>CAZVBA010000045.1:0-5327 GCA_964625325.1 uncultured Candidatus Saccharibacteria bacterium
ATTTTTGCAGCACAGCTGCGCCAAATGAGCTAATTGCCCGAAAGTCTTAATTAACAGATAGGACTATACGTTAGTTCGGTAAGATTCGCAAATGCGGTTGAGATAGCGTAGGTTGTGAATGCTAACTAGGCTGCCGGCCAGCGGTTCCCCGACCTTGAACTGGTGGCGTAAGAAGCCGCGGCTGTAGCCGCCGACACAGGTCGTACAATCACACGACGGGTCAATTGGTTTTGTATCGTTGGTATATTTCGCATTGGTAAGATGGATAGCCTTATCGCTTTTAACCCAAGCGGTTCCGTGCCGGCCGTTACGGGTTGGTAAGACGCAGTCCAGCATGTCAATGTCGTGCTCGATGGCGAAACGTAGGTCAATTGGATCGCCTACACCAAGAAGAAAGTGTGGACGAGCCGGGTCATACTGTGGTGCCAGGAATTTCAACATGGCGTGCATATCCTTACGGCTCTCACCGACCGATAAGCCACCGATGGCAATACCGTCAACCGGCAGCGATTGGACGATTTCCAGACTTTTTTGCCGCAGTTTTTTGTCTAATCCGCCCTGTACGACGCCAAACAACAGCGGTTTTTCAACCGGTTTCATATCCTTGGTAAGACGCTGGAACTCCTTCAGCGAGCGCTCCAGCCAGCGGTGGGTGCGTTCAAACGCCTCCTGGGTACGCGCCCGCCCCTGGTCATCGAGCGCCGTAACGTCATCAAAGGCGACCAGCATATCGGCCCCCAGCTGGAGTTGGCTTTGGATGGAAATTTCTGGAGATAAGAATATTTTATCCCCTGTTATGGGGCTCTGGAACGTCACGCCGTCCTCGCTGATTTTACGGATATTAGCCAGCGAAAAGACTTGGAAGCCGCCGGAGTCAGTCAGGATGGGGCCGGACCACTTGGTGAACTGGTGTAAACCGCCCAGTTTGGCTACCGTAGCTGGACCAGGCTGCATATATAAATGATAGGTGTTACACAGGATAACCGCAGTGCCAGTGGTCTGGACCTGCTCAGGGTTCAGCGACTTGACCGCGCCACGGGTGGCGTCCGGCATGAAAGTCGGCGTTAGGACCTGGCCGGCGCGGGTGTTGAGGATACCACTACGAACCTTTTTGGTGGTCTTATTTAGCTTAAAAACAGATAACATGTCACCACATTGTAACATCTTAAGACGCTTATGCTATGACATAGACTTGACTCATGTGCACCCTTCTGGTAGCATTACCGAGTTAATCGGGAGGCGCTCATAATTTGAGTACCGTTACGGATGTGCTTGAGGAGTTCAAACTCTTCTACGAAGAGCTCGCTCCATCCAAGCGCACCATCAGTCGTATACGACGCGTTCGACCAGCGCCTGCCAAGGGCTAAGGACGAACGAGAGCTCCAGGAATCAACCTGGAGCTTTTCTTTTCCCCTCTTTTCCAAAATTATCCACTTCCATTTTAAATAGCTGTATGACAATATATTGACATGGTCTGTGTATATTGTGGGCATGACACGCAGGTAGTTAATTCCCGTTCGCAGAAGCGGACCAATCAGGTCTGGCGGCGGCGCAAGTGCAGCAATTGCGGTAACGTCTTCAGCTCATTAGAAGAGGTTAACTGGGGTCAGGCTGTTCGTTTTAAACATAAGGGTCATTTAGAGCCGTTTTCAAGGGATAAACTCTTTATTAGCCTCTATGAGGCCTGTCGGCACCGTAAGACGGCGATAAGCGACGCTACAGGCCTGACAGACACTGTTCTGAGCAAGCTTTGGCCGCGAATTGAAACCGCTGCTCTCACCCGTACGCAAGTTATAGCTGCAACATCAGAGGTACTGAAGCGATTTGACCGTGCTGCGGCTACCGCCTATCGGGCTTATCACCCTTTAAAGGATTAAAATCCTAGGCTCGTACTGTTGCTTCCCTTACCGTAAATCAAGTAAAAAACAGATACAACAACAAATGCCAAGCCTAATACGATAGCGGTTGTTATTAAAATACGTTTGGATTTACTGTAGTTCTTAAAAGTCGGATTCCAAGTCAAAACACCATGTACAAGATAGCCTACAAGCAAACAAAAGATCCAGCCACCAAAAAGTAGCCCAAATAATAAATTCCCTAGCACGCAGTCGAAGTATCCATGACAAACCAGGTCCATGTTTCTTATCTTAAACTTTTCCCCGGATTATAGAAGTGTTCTTTTATCTTCGTTAATAACGCGTTTTTCAGTTACATCGAACTTACCGATGTAGCGCCCAAAGGCCAGGTGGACTTGAGAGTTTATGGCCGCCACGGAATTGAATACTACTCCGACGACCGGCGTCAGTATCCATTGCCAGGCAAAGCCAATGGCCCGGCGGCGCTTATGATGGGGTGGCCGCTGGGGCAAGGTGGCGATGCCGACGTAAACCACTGTCAGCAGTGCTATCAGCGCCACGGTATTGATGGTACTGACAATCGTCGGTAACCTTAACGCCACAATATTGTGTTTGGCATCGCGGTTGAGGAAAAGTGGTAGCCAGCCCGACAGCAACAGCAGTGGTGCGGCCGTGGCCCAGCCGACATGTGATTCCAGCAGCCGCAAAAACTTGGCCAGGGCATCAAACTTGGGTACTTTATTCTTCTTAAAAAAGGCATTGGTGGCCACATAGGCCACATCCGAAGCCCCGTACGTCCAGCGGCGGATTTGCTTAAACTGGGCCATGGTCGTCCGAATCCGCTTGCCGGCATAGACGGCGTCCTGATAAATCGGTGCGTAGAGTGGCAATACTTCGTAATCCCCGTCATAGCGGAAGTAGCTGCGCCAGAACTGGTGACCATCCTCCACAATGGTACGGACACTCCAGAAGTCGGTATCAATCAGGGCGTCAAGACTTTGACTGTGCGCCGAAAAATTGCGTAAAGCATGCAAGCGCACCGAGTTGGCCGTATGGAAGTAGGTGTTAGCTATGGCACAGAGCCGCATGATGGCCGGCACGTCCCAGATATTGTTGTTATAGAGAGTTACCGGTTGGTAGGATTTTTGCTTACGTTTTTCAGCGGAAATATAGACGTAGGTTAGCAGCGAGAAGTAGTTCTTATCGACGCGGTTGTCCGAGTCAAGCGTGGTGATGAGCACCCGCGATGGATCAATCCCCTGCTCTTTTGCCCAAATGGCTACGCGCCGGCCGCAATGGGTGGCATTGCCGCCCTTCCCGGGGATTTCGCCCGGCAAAACTGTATGTTCGACGGCTTCGGCGTGGAAAAACTTATTCCGATACAGCGCCAGGGTTTCTTGGGTTTCACGCTTTTTTTCATCGGTGGCGCGCTCTTCATAGGCCAGGAAAAGCGCTGTTTTACGGTTCTCAAAGCCGTTGCTATTAATAATGTGCTCGATGGTTGGATGAAGGATGGCTTGTGATTCGTTATAGGTACAGATAATCACCACCTGGACGACTTCGTCGGGCAGCATATCAATAAGATTGCCCGCTTGTAAGCGTTTCGTATTCCTTAAATGCTCTTTAATTATTTTGGACTTGGTGCCGGCGTGGCGGCTGACAGTCTGCTCCGGCGCATAGAAATCTTTCAGCAGCCGCTCCCAGTCGACTCGACGGGTTTGTTTGACCTTGCTATAACCTTCACCAACGCGCAGCGACATGGCGGTAGCTCTCAGAAATAGGATAAGGATGTAAGTAACTATGAAATAGGCGGCCGCCGGCACAAAAAAGATGCTTAGTAGGATAGGTGTTAAGAAGATGGTTAATGACAGCAGGCCGGGTAGTATTTCAAAAAAACGATAGGTTTTATTACGGTCCTTGGGTTGCGGTATCTCCAGGTCGGTCATGTTATCAGCAGAGCGTTACTGACCACAATGGTAATAACCAGCAAGAGCACGCCCAGACCGAGCACCGTGGCCGCGTACTCGCGGCGGACTTGGTAAACACGGATGCTTATCAGGATGTTCACCACCGTGATGATAAGCATGAAGGCGATAAAGTTGACTAAGCCCCAGGCAGTGCCTGGCTTAAAGTGGCTGACCCCCAGGTTGGCCCGGTACTCGACAATGTAGCTGCTGTTGCGGCCGCCCAAGCGTAACGCCACCTGCAGACTGCCAAAGATAACCAGGAAGGCACTGATGCTGAGCAGCAATAATATCAACCGGTCGTGCGTATACTTCTTCGGATTGTGCATTTGAAAGGTATTATAGCGGATATTATGGTGCGGGTAGAGAGAATCGAACTCTCCTCTCAACCTTGGGAAGGTTACATATTAGCCACTATACGATACCCGCTCTGGAGCCGGAGATGGGATTCGAACCCACGACTTGCTATTTACGAAACAGCTACTCTACCAACTGAGTTACTCCGGCGTACCAAATCTAGATAATAATACACGACCTTCCCTTACTCTGTTACTAACTATTCTTTGCCTTCTGCCATTTCCTCTGTTTAAGCCCGCGTATGTGGGTAGCAAAGCATCGCAGTTCGGACAAATCAAGCGCAAGTTGCTTTCAACATTATTACGCCAATTACCGTCAATATGATCAGCAACCAACGGAACCTTGCCTGTTTTAATATTAATCACAGACCATTCACATAGACTGCATTTGTTTTCAAATTTTTCACGCAAGTAGCGTTTTATATGATTTGAAACCACACCGTGACCCTGAAGTCCACTTATTTCTCCATCCAACCATTTATCGATGTAGAGTTTGTATTTATGTCCCATCTGGCATTTGTTACTGCAGTATTTAGCGAGCGGACTATTTGTCTCTTGGCCGCAATTTAAGCAGTCCAACCTTGGTTTCCTGGGCATGGTCATATCTATATTATACTAGCTTTTGTTGCTTTTTACCCCTGTAACTGGTATCATCTGACCTGTTCTGGCCAAGGGCTCGTAGTGAAGCTGGCCTATCACGTCTCCCTGTCACGGAGAAGATCGCCGGTTCGAATCCGGTCGAGCCCGCCAACTATTTACAAAATACTACTTTTATGGTAGTATTTTTATTTAGGAAACAAAATAAAAAATGTCAGAGCAACCAACACCTCAACCGACTGATGCAGCTACATGGACCTCTCCAGTCCCCTTTCATACTGAAGGTGCGCTGCCGAGCGCCGAAGCACTGCTCGAGGGTCCGGTATATGCGTTATGGCACGAACCAATGTTTGAGTCGACGGACTTTAAAGAATATTTGGGGTGGGTAGAAGTTTGCTTTCCCTCCGTTGGCAGTCTTGATGCGCATTTTAGCGGTGATGTTTACAATGAACGATACTGGGATACTGACGAAAATGAACCTGTAAAAGTAATGAATGTCGGTACTGTAGTAATTCCTCGTGAACTCGAAGGTCATAAATTAGGCGAAAAACTTA
>CAZVBA010000046.1:0-5079 GCA_964625325.1 uncultured Candidatus Saccharibacteria bacterium
GAACTGACTGAGGCCTATATTTTGCGGACCGATAAAGAGAACGATTCCTTGCTGGAAAAACTGCTCAAAAAAGAACCGTAAACATTATGCCAGACGTTATTGAACAAGTTGGGCAGCACTATCCGGATAGCGCCGAGCACTTGCGAAAGCTGCCGCCGCACATCGCTGAACAGGTCGGCGAAGTAGCACTACGCCTGACCCACGTCGATATGCATCCGGCTGAAACCGTCAAGGGTGATTACGGCAAAGAGTGGCAGAAGATAGATTTTGAGCATGTTATCACCGACCCGGACTATGACATTAGCCAGCTCGAAGCCCAGGCCGTCGAGGCGGCCAAGGCCGGCAAAGAAAAAGTTGCCGCGGTGCTGCGAACCTCGACGGGATCATTGAAGACCGCCCACGAAAGCCTGGCGGAGGGTGGCTTCGTCTTTGGCAACGACAAGCCGGAAACCGACGAGGCCCGCCAGGTGCGCGAGACACATGAACGCGACGCCGTCTATAGCGAAGCACTCCACCAAACAATCGACGCAGCTATCAAGGCCAAAGCCGCCGGCAATATTGAAGAAACCACCGCTCTCATGGAATCACTGACTCTACTCACCCACCTGAATCCGGCTGAGCATCGGCTGGTCTTCCGCCAGGCCGTCCGTGATGGGCTGGCCGACGAGCTGCTGGCCGGCGGCCAGGAAGCAAATAAACTGTTCCTCGGCGAAGCTCTCTTCGGCCCCGGACACGAGCTGAACAGTGCCAAGCGCCTGTTGGAATATGCCACCGGCACCAAGCTGGACTACGGCCTGAAGGAACAGGGCGAGTTTGACATCAACAACACCGACCGTCAGATCTCATTTGAGGACCTGCAGGACGCCTTGGCCGTGGCCACCATGCCGAACGCCCCGTTCACACTGCAGCAGGTCTTTGAGTTAGCCAGCAGTCTCACCTGCGTGGCGACCATCAAGGAACGGGCAGCTACGGCCAGCCCCGAAGACATGGCCCGTATTCTGCTGAGCGTAACCGAAATTACCGACCCGCGCGATATGATGGATGCCTTCAAATACGAAGACCCGGGTGCCGCCTACCAGGCAGCCAAACAGTTAGACCTGGCTGTCTGGGAAGTCGAGACACTTTTCGGTGTCGCCCAGGAAGATTCCCCTCTACTTGGCCTAAACCAGGAGCAAGTCGAGGACATGGTGGCCTTGCAGCAAACCTTTCCCGACTACTTCCCTGCCTTGAAGCACGAACTGTGGCGCCGCCGTCCGTCGGGCCAGTACGACGCCAAGGAAATCCTGTCTGGCTTGCAGACACTGCAGGCCAGCGGCCTGGACAACCCGATCTTTTTTGAAGGCCTTTGCAACTATCCGGACGTGCCCAAATACGTCGAAACCTGCCAGGCCGTTGTCAAAGAACTGGCCAATTTCGGGTCGGATATAACTCAGCTGGAAGCGTCTTTGTCTAAATACTCGCCCAGATACGATAGTATGTACCGCCTTATAGAAAACCTGGCTGAACCGGAGACCAATATTACCGGGTGGATTGAACGATTATTGACTAGCGGTCAGATTGTCGATGCTTACAAAGGTCTTTATGACAACCTGGAATATCCAATCGTCCGTCGCAGCCAGGCCGAAAAGACAGTCGAGCTAAGCAAACTGCCACTTCTGGAAGAACGACTGCAGCGGCTCGGATTATCGGCCGAAGTGGCCGAGGCGATTTTTACGTCATGGAGTACGTTTGACGCTTTCGCGCAAACTTTTCAGAATGGACCGCCGCGAAAAGCTCCGGAAGAGGCAACCCTCGCGAGCACGGCCAGAGAGCAAGCCACGGCTTTAATCACACAAATGGAAGCCCTTGAAGTCTATGCCTCTATGTACGGTAACGAAGCAATGGACCAAATTATTTCAACTTTTGGCATCTATAATTTCGGACGCCATAAACCCGGCCGGCTGCACGACCAGATGGAACGCTGGCAACGCGGTGAGCCGGTACGCTCGGCCGTAGTGGACGCCCGTTATGACTGGAATTCATACACAGGTAATGTAGCAGTCTTCGCGGAGGAGGAAGGCCACGGTGTTTTTCACTTCGAGGCCAACAGTGGCACCGATGCGGCCCGCATCGCTGTTTTAATCGGTAAACGCGAACGTGAACTGGGCCGTGAACCGGCTGTCCGCCGCTTCATCCTGCACGCCCACGGTAACGCCGACGGCATGGTCATGGGTGTAAACCGGGAACTCATCGATGTCAGCGGCTATCGCAAAGCTTCGCGCGACCGTAGTAAGATTTCGGGTGCCGAGATTAACGATTATAAACGGCACCTGGGGCCGAATTTCGAGGTCATTTTGCAGTCCTGCTCAACTGGCGGCGATAATTTTGGCGATAACGTCGCCGAAACCATAAGCCAACAACACGATGCTGGCGTCACAGCGTCGCGCATCAACATCAATGGCTTGAAAATATTGAGTGACGGTAGCGTAGAGTTCACGAGCACCGGCGCCTCATCCGCGCCGGTTACCTACAGACCATAATTCTTCTAATGCATTAGAACAGCTTCTGGCTGTATTCGTTAGTTTTCGACTAACAGTCTGTCGAGTTGGGTTTTATCAAACTTAACATTTGGATCGGTTTCGTTGTTTTCGATGTTATTCGCTTAGAAATTTCCAAAGGCCTGTCAATGGTTTCGGGGGCAGTTTTGAAATTATTCCCTCAACTTGGTCATACTTTTGTTCTTCGTTCAGGCTTTGATCATCTAGAGCCTTAGCAATCTCCTCAAGTAGTACTTCTACTTGCTCTGGGCTCACATCTAGCTCAATGAACGATTTGAGTGACGTTCCTGTTATAAAGTAATCAAGCACTACACTATTTATCAGCTCTGGAGGAAGGGGTTTATT
Organism: uncultured Candidatus Saccharibacteria bacterium; assembly: GCA_964625325.1. Classification (GTDB taxonomy): domain Bacteria; phylum Patescibacteriota; class Saccharimonadia; order Saccharimonadales; family CAYVSP01; genus CAZILM01. The sequence continues at coordinate 2,883 of CAZVBA010000046.1, forward strand.
CGGGAAAAATCGTTTTACTCTAGTAGCGGTTTCATATGGTAGGAATTCCCTAAAATCCATCTTAAAGACACCTTCTGACTCTGGCACGAACGATCGACTGGTTCGCACTTCTTGCCCATTACTGAAATCATACGAAGTACTTGAGTGTAAAGCACCCTCAACAATGGCAATTTTCTTTCCCGCATTATTCTCTACTAAGCCCTTAATTTCTTCTGTGACGAATTGATCGCGTAACCTTATTGCTCGGGCCTCCATAGCTACTTCCGCCAAAATAGCACTACGCGTTTGCTCTAACGGTCGCAGAAACATATTCTTGTAAATGTCTGTTTGTTGATCTCCTGCGCTCTCATGTACTTTAAAAATAGTGCTATCAATGGGTACATCTATAAAACGTACGTCTTTATTAGTACCTCTTAATTGTTCTAATATGTCACGCAAAAAACGTACTTTAGGGTTGCCAAAAACTCCTGATAAATCCACCGCTTCAGTAGTATGCGTTGCCTGATTGGCCAGAGCCTCCGCTTGATCCCGCTCTTCTTGGGGATGCAGATATTCGAAAGCTATGACATCAGCATCCTTGATTTTATCTAATACGGCATCAGCAAAGTATTCATGATGAAAGCAGTAAACAAAATCTAGTTGAGTTCTGTCTACCAGTTCGGCTGGCCTCAAGACATTCTCGTCAATACCATCCTGCGTGGCAATACCCGCCTGCCAGGCTTCGCGCGATGCAGGCGTAGATTGAAAATTCTCCTGAATAACTTCAGTCATAGAGAGAAATATATTAGCATATTTATATGTTTTTAGCAATAGTCTTTATCTGTTAATTCTTGGTTAGAAGTCTGTCGAGTTGGGTTTTATCAAACTTCACTGCTAGGTCAGTTTCGTTGATTTCGATGTTGTTGGCGGGGTTAAATGACGGCGTGTTGATAATCATCAGCACCAGGTCTTTTTCTGGAATGGTGAAGTGCGTCATGTTTGGTGGTGTTATTACAACTGCGCCTTTTTGAATGTGCTTTTCTTCCCCACCGACAACGGTCAGGCCAGAACCTTGTAGTACAAAATAAATCTCGGTTTCGCCACCCTTGTGATAATGCGGGTGGGCCAGTTTGACATTGCGCATATCGCCGATGGCGAAGGTTTCCGTTCGCTCCGGCAGTGGGCTGGGTGTTTCATAGACCGGGCCGCAAATCGTATCTTTGGGCTTGGCGCCCGCAACTAGCTGCTGCCAATCATCGATCGAGTCTACATATTCTTTCCAAACCCTAACCACCTCCTCAGTATCTGCCATATAATCATTCTACCTCATATCTGTTAGAGTATAGACTATGTCATCACTCCAAATTGGGATCGTGGGCCTACCGAATGTCGGTAAGTCGACCCTATTCAACGCCCTGACCGACAATAATATCTTGGCGGCTAACTACCCCTTTGCCACGATTGAGCCCAACACCGGCATCGTACCGATTCCCGACTCACGGCTGAATAAGCTAAGTGAACTGTATGGCAACGCGCCCATCAAGCCGGCCACCGTCACATTTGTCGATATTGCCGGCTTGGTAGCAGGCGCTTCTCAGGGTGAAGGCCTGGGTAACCAGTTCTTAAGCCATATCCGTACCACTAACGCTATCGTGCAAGTGGTGCGTGCGTTTGATGACCCTAATGTGCAGCACGTTGACGACCAACATGACCCGAAAAAAGACATTGACGTTATCAACACCGAGCTAGTGTTGGCCGATTTGCAAACTGTAGAGCGTCGCCTGCCAATGTTACAAAAAGAAGCCAAAGCCGATGCCAAACTCAAACCAAAAGTTGATACGTTAAGCCGTGTCCATGAACTTCTGGACTCAGGTAAACCCCTCTTCTCTGTCAATAATATTGACCAGGAACACATTGCTGACCTTCAGCTTCTTACGGCTAAACCGATAATTTATGTATTCAACCTGACCGAAGAGGATTTAGCAAATCAGGCTAAAAAAGACCAGCTTAAAGGTCTGGTTGGGGCGGCCCAGTCGTTGTTTGTTTGCGCAAAGTTGGAGAGCGAACTGCGCGGACTTGATGAAGCTGATCGCAAAGAGCTTTTGGAAAGCTACGGCCAGACCGAATCCGGCCTGGTGCAGCTGGTTCATGCCGCCTATGACACACTTGGATTACAGAGTTATCTAACAGCCGGCGAAAAAGAAGTGCGGGCTTGGAC
>CAZVBA010000047.1:0-4973 GCA_964625325.1 uncultured Candidatus Saccharibacteria bacterium
CGCTCGCCGGCCGGCATATCCGGGTTATAGACCAGTGTACCGTCAGTTGTCATGCCGCCAATTGGTTTGGGTTCTCTAGGCAGCTCAATCTGGGTAGTCGCCAGAAGCATCAAGTTGGCGTGGATGGCGATAGCGATTTGGGCGCCAATAATTACACCGCCTTCGTTCAAGGCCACTACAACGGTATTGTGTTTGGCGTACGAGGTTAGCTGTTTAGCCAATTGGCGACCAGCGTCAGCACGACTCTTGAAGTACATAGCCTCAGTTTAGCACGCACATTGTTTAGTATCAGAGGGCGGGCCGTTCCGTAGGTCTAGTAGCGGGAGACTCTTTTGCGGATCATGGTAGGCATTCGGTACGGGTTAATCGGCGACATCGCCGGTAAATCATCGGTGGCTTGGGGTACCGGGTCTGTGTTTTGTTGGTACAAAGTGCCCTCAATTGGAATGCTCGTTAAGTTTTGGGCTGGCTCGGGTGGCAAGAATGACTGTTCAAACTGCGGCGCCGGCGTTTCTTCAACGTGAGCCACCATAGATTGGTGCCGACGGTAATCCATAACCCGCTGCTGGATAAAGTTGGTCATGTGGCGCAGCCTGGTCTTATTAAAGCCAAGAAAGGTAATGGAATTATGTACGGTACCTAAGATAAGGCTGGCGTTAACCAAACGGTGGTTGAAGAGCACGTCCGAGACCATATCGTAGCGGATGTCCTCAATCGTTAAGAACAATGGTTTCTTATCTATTAACAACACGCGTATGTCGGTGGCTACCAAAGTAGCAAAACCGCCGCTGTAACGGCCGTTTATGACGTGTTGGACGTTTTCGTTATCAAATAGAATGTTCGGCAACTCACGGAGCTCGGCTACCCCCCAGAAATGGTAATCCGCGCCGATGCGCCTTAGTTGCCTTCTCACATCGTGCGCTTTTACCATGGTAGACCTCCCCGTTATGTCTTCATACCCTAAGCATAGGTTTGTGAACCATGGTTGTCGGTATCATGCATCACGCGGCGGGTTTGATTTTTATCACACCAAAATTTTAAAACTGTGGCATAATATATACATGTTGGCCACCAACGCCCAACTGGACGCGTTAATAGAGACTTTTCAACGCGGTACCAAGCTAAAGTACGACAAAGGCGAATTTATCATACGCCCCGGTGAAGCTCCGACGGGCGTTTTTTATATAGAAAAGGGGTTGGTTAAGGCCTACGACATCACCAAGTACGGTGAAGAAAACCTACTGATTATCCGTAAAGAGAAAGAGGTCTTCCCCCTAATTTGGGCGGTTACCGGCCAGGAGCGGCAGATTATTTACCAGACGCTGGCGCCGACTGAGGTGTGGCGCTTGAGCCGGGCGGCCTACACTAAATATCTGCGCGAAAATCCTGACGCCTTGATGCCCCTGTTGGATATGACGATTGAAATGTACCGCATACATTCAGAGCGCATCATCAATCTGGAGTATCGCACGGTCCGGGAAAGGCTGATTTCGTTCATGCTATTTCTGTCGCAACGCTTCGGCGTCAAGCAAAACGGCGGCATAAGGGTTGACGTGCCGCTACGCCAGCAAGACGTAGCCAGCTCCATCAATGCCTCGCGCGAGACCACTAGCCGCGAACTTTCGGGCCTAGAAAAGAAAGGCCTGATTGAGGCCTATCCGCAGTACGTTTTACTGAAAGACATCAAAAAACTGAAATCATTTCTTTAGTTTCAGCACATAGAATCGTTCACGATTGCCCTTTCCGCCAGCAACATCCGAGTCGGCTTTGTCAACCGTAACGAATAACTTTTGTATCCACGCTTCAATCTGTTGAAGTACACTTCTACGCATCTTTTCGTTCTTAATCACGCCTTTATTTTTGAGTTGCTCGCCGGCCTCAAACTGCGGTTTGACCATGGCCACTATCTGGGTGTTAGGTCCGGCCAGTTTGGCCACACTTGGCAGGACTTCGCGCAGACTAATGAACGACACATCAATCACCACAATGTCCGGCACGACCGATAATTTAATGTCGCGAATATCGGTTTGCTCGTGCAGTTCAATGCGTTCATCGCCTTGTAGGCTGGGATGTAGCTGGTTAGTACCGACGTCCACGGCAATCACCTTCTTGGCGCCATGTTGCAGCGCAAAATCGGTAAAGCCGCCGGTACTGGAACCGACATCTAAAACAATCTTGTCATTGAAATTAAGATTTAATTTTTCGGCAACTGATTTAAGTTTAAGAGCCGCTCGCGAGACATACCGCTCATCTGTTAAAAGTTGTATATTATCGTGTTCTGAAATCTCCTGGCCAGCCTTATTTACGACTCTACCATTGACCTTAACCATGCCTAGTTTTATATAACTCTCGGCCTGACTACGTGTCGACACTAACCCACGCCTTACCAACTCCTGATCCGATCGTCTTTTAGTCATGGAGCGCAAATACACTGTCAACAGCGCGCTTGCCAGCGCCAATATCGTTAATCAGGGCAAGCTGGTCGATCCGGTAATCTGTGTGAGGTTGATTTTGACCACCACGAATCGTAATGTGCGGTTGGTAGTTCGGCCAGACGTAATCAGGTCTTACAAGCTGACCGCCGGCTTTTTCTACTACTTCCAGCGAGGCTTGATGAAGTTCATCGAGTTCCTGGTTGGGTTCGACTAATCTGACTGGCACATCCAAGTCATCACCGAATAGAGCAAAACCGCCAACGTGCAAGTGAAACGCATCGGTTTGGCGGCTGAGCCCCTGAAGTTCATGCTGCAACGTCTGCTGATCTGCCCCCTCAAACCACGGTAGTAAGGTAACGTGCAGCGGCCATTGGCCAAATTGTTGGGGAATCCGAAATTGATAAAGTCCTAAGGACAGTATTTGCCGGTCAGTATTTGATTCGCTCACGGTAGGCTCCAGTGGTCGTATCAACGCTAATGACGTCGCCTTGCTTAATAAAAGCCGGCACTCGTACCGTGATGCCGGTTTCCAGCTCAGCGTTTTTGGTGATAGCGCTGCTGGTATCGCCCTTGACGACATCTTCGCTGTAGGTAACTTTGAGGGGCACGTTCTTCGGCAGTTCAATGTTGATGACGCGGCCATCGAACAGCTGGGCCTGCACGGCATCGCCTTCTTTCATGTAGCCTTTTTTGTCGGCCATTTCGCTGGCCGGCAGTTCAAACTGTTCATAGGTTTTGTCGTCCATAAAGTGGAAATTATTACCGTCGTTGTAGAGGTATTGGACACTCTTGGTGGTTATATCAGCCGCCTGGATGTTTTCATTGCCCTTGAAGGTCTTATCTAACACTTTGCCGTCCAGCAGGCTCTTAATTTTGACGTTTACAATGCTACCGCCCCGCCCCATCACCTTTTGGGCGTACTCCACCACCTTGTACGGTACGCCATCCAGCTGGAAGACCTGTCCTTTCTTTAAATCAGTGACGCCTAATGCCATAACAACTACGCTTCCGGTTTGATTCCAGCACCAGATAGTATTTTGAAGCCTAAACCTTCAAGGGATAAGGCGTGTGGATTAACCTGGACCGTTATCGCAATAGGAAGAGGTTCAGTAAGATCAACTCCGGCTTGGGCTAGCTTCCATTCGGGAGTTTCTATATTTCTCAAATGTTCACTTTCTATACCTGGGATGTGAATGTTTCTTGATACTTGCTGCCTATGCACTATAGGCTCACTGTCGACATAGCCATCAACTTCTATAAACTTTCCGCCTCCAACCATAGTAAATTTCCTTTGATGAATTAGCCGTTTGAAACGAACGGTAATAGTGCGATATGGCGGGCGCGCTTGATAGCCACGCTCAGCCGCCGTTGCTGACTCTCGGTCAGGCCGGTTTTCTTGCGGCTTTCAATCTGTCCGTAGCCGTTCACGTAACGCTGCAAGGTCTTGAAATCCTTGTAGTCAAAAAACGGAACGTCGGTGCGATATTTAAAAATCTTTGCCATTTAATTCTCCTTTCTTAAATCTAGTTCGAGCTAATCAAAGTGGTTACACAGTAAAAAAACGTTCCTAATAGGATTAATACCATCGACATTGTTAATACTTTCGCCGTCTGACTAAGTCTGGACTTCAATATAAACGAGGCCGCTACTATCCCTACTAAGACTAATAGAATGAAAAACATTATCTGTCCTTAAAACGGTATATCATCTAAATTAATTGGTTCGTCGCCGATGTCTTCAATCACGACGTCATCGGCTTTGGGCTTCTTGCTCGGAGTGGGTTTATCAGCCTTGGGTGTTTGGTCAAATTCACCGCCACCGCCTCCACCGCTTTGACCACCACTGGGACTACCCAGGAACGTAACATCCTGCGCTACGACTTCCACTTTACTGCGCTTTTGGCCGTCCTGCTCCCAGCTACGGGACTGCATGCGGCCGTTGACCAACGCCGGACGGCCTTTTGTCAGATACTGCGCTACGCGCTCGCCTAACGGCCCCCAGGCAACGATATCGATGTAATCAGTGACTTCCTGCCAGTCACCCTCTTTGTTCTTGTAGCTGCGGTTCAGCGCCAGACTAAAAGAACAGACGGATTGTCCGTTCGGTGTCGTCCTGAGCTCGGGATCGCGGGTCAGGTTGCCCATTAAAATTACTTGGTTAAAGCTTCGTGCCATTTGGCATCCTCCTTATAAGACATATGTCTTGCTTAATTGTAACTATAGTATACACCTACTCTTCCTCGCCGGAGTCTTCTTTATCGTCATCGGCTCTGTCGCCGCGCTCAGCAGCTTTCTTAGCCTTGTCGGCCTTGGCGACTTCAGCTTTGGCGATAGCTTTGAGGTCCGGACGAGTGATGAGGTATCGGACGACCTCATCGGTAATGTTCAGCGTGCTTTCCACTTTGCGCACGCCTTCAGCCGGCATTTCAACCGTGTAAAACACATAAACGGCTGATTCGTTCTTTTTAATGGTGTAGGCCAGCTTGCGCTTGCCCCAGTTGTCCGTCGCGGTAACTTTACCACCGTTGTCGGTGAAGAT
>CAZVBA010000048.1:0-1062 GCA_964625325.1 uncultured Candidatus Saccharibacteria bacterium
ATGAACCATATCCGCCCGCTCATCATTAAACACAAGAAATAACATTGTTATAATTAAGTAATGATCAGATTCATTGCGGCTTTGGATGAAAAGCTGGGTATTGCTGATGAGCATGGTATCCCATGGCACGGAAAAGTCCCAAGCGACGTTCACTATTATCATGCTAAGGTTAAAAATGACGTGAAACTTATGGGCTATGGCTTATATAAAGAACTAAGTAAGCCTCTTCCGGAGGGGATTAATTATGTGGCGACTCGAAACCGCAACGAAGAATTAAAAGAGGGGTTTAAGCCTGTCTATGATGCCCGCGCATTCCTGCAAAAGGCCGACAGTGATGTCTGGAACCTTGGCGGGGCGCTACTGTTTGAAAGCACCTTAGACTTAGCTGATGAACTATACCTGACACGATTGGAAGACGACTTCAACTGCACCAAATTCTTCCCTAAGTTTGACCAAGATTTCCAACTAGCGTCGCGAAGCGAACCTGTCATCGAGAACGGTATTACCTACCGTTTTGAAGTGTGGAAAAGAAAGCAACTGTAAGCTAGATATTTCATAGTGGTTAATTTTTGTCACGGTTATGCTGTATACGCTAACTAAGGGAGGAGTGTATATGGCAAAAAGCAAGCGAGGTTTCGCAGCTATGTCTAAAGAAGAGAGGACTCGGATTTCCAGGTTGGGTGGACGAGCCAGTGGCAATAGCCGTCGCCGCAACACCCGCAATTCCTAATAATAACCAGTAGCCACCCCTTACATAAAACAGAGGCTTTCCCGGCCTCTGTTTTGCTTAATTGGGGTTTATTAATTTTTGCCAAAAGCTGTGCGCAAAGCGCTGACGACAAACACAAAGAGGGTGACGCCAAGCGCAACTGTCATACTCAAAACTAGCAGCCAGGTCAAGCCACCTGAGATTGGGCTGGTTACCCCTATTGCATTTGTAAGGCTATTCGCGACGAAAGATACAACAAAGGCCAAAGGAACAAAAAGCCAGGCGATGAGCAATGGTTTGAGCAGGCGCATTGGTTTTTTAGTAGTCGCCCGAGGCGATTCTTCAAATGAGGT
>CAZVBA010000048.1:1162-4623 GCA_964625325.1 uncultured Candidatus Saccharibacteria bacterium
CCAAAATTTTGAAGGTCAATCACGGCCTCGATCTGGCCTGCGTTAGGAAAGGAATAGGAAGCAAGAATATTCGTAATGCCATAAAAGATGCCGAGTACGAACCCCACACTGGCAGCTTTGGCCATGCGCCCATTCACCGGAAAGCTTTTATTAAGACTTTTATAGAGTTTACTCACTTACATCTCCTTTAGTTGCAAACAGCGATTGAAACGGCTTGTCCGAGAAGATTGTAATCATCTCGACACCGAAAACCTCAGCGATTTTGAACGCTAGCTCAAGGCTTGGTGAATAATCACCACGTTCGATAAAGCCGATGGTTTGATAGTTAACGTCGACTTTATCGGCTAGGTCTTGTCGTGACCAGCCTTTTTCAGTTCGCAGCAATGCTACTCTGTTATATATCATTACATAATGCATTGTTGCACTAACACAACATAATGTCAATAGTAATAACAACTTTATATATCTTCTATGTCCGGGTGATCAAAGTCTTCAATACCGGGCAAGATGCGGCGCATAAGACCGTTGGGCATGATACGTCCGGTTGAGGTCGGGTAGACTATGTGATAATCGTCATTCGGCTCCCGGCCAAACAGGTTCTCGTACCACTCAGCTGCTTCGTTGCGCTCAAAGATGTGCAGCACTTTAATGGCGTCCGAAATCTCAACGGTAACTGAATCGGGAAAATATACGGGTGTAACCTTGTCCAGGGGTAGCCCCAAGTCCTCATGTCCAAATCCTATAGCGGGGACTGGCCCTTCTGCCGGGCGATCATCGCGCAAAGGGAAAGGAATACCAAGGGACTGGCGGTCAACAAACTCAGGAAAGCCAGACGTTTCGCCAAGTCTATCGTTAACAAACCAAGCCTTTATATCAGGCGTCAAACCGTACTCCGGGAAATTCATAAAGATACAATAACATAACTACAATCATAATACAAATTAACAATAAGACCAGTCTCTTATTTTCTAATTAACAAAGAAGCGTAATTATCTAAGACCATCATTAGTACGCGCCGTGCCATATTCTTGCTGGTCTCTGCTATAGCCGCTGTTTTTACAAGTTCGGGTAATATCTCGTAGATATCATCGTAACTGGGAGTATTAAGGATAAAATCGCCCAAGTTGTCCAGCTCAACGTTTTCTGGGCCGTACTGGTCAGCAGCCCAGCGTACAATCTTGGCCCAGTCTGGCACCACCGATATGTCAAAAAGTCCGGGGTAGGCCATTTCTAATTGGGGGACACCCTGTACATTGTTCCTGTTTATTTGAACATCGGGTTCGTAGCCGGGCGTGTAATCAACGGTAACAATCATCCCTTTGTCGATTAAATTGGTCAAGCTATTCATGGCTGGTATAAGGCCTGGCTGGAACGACTGGAGTAATTTTTCGGGGTGTTCGCCCAAAACGTGGTCAGCTTCGTCGGCAAACTCCTCGCTGGCTGGGGCAAAAACCGGTGCTATGTAGCCATCTTTAACGGTGACGAAGAATAGGCCAGGGGTTAGGTCGCCAGTTCTAGCTGCGACTTCAAAAGGCAGCATATCCAGTAATTCATTAGAGACTACCGCGCCGACTTTTCGGATGCACCACTCCATTTCTTCAACCCTTGAGCCGATAAAGACCGGATCAACCACCTCAATGCCTTCGACTCCAGATTGGACTAATGCCCCAATCGCTTCCCGCTGGCGGTTAAGCAGTTGGGGGGTACGGTCAATCATTACCGGGTTAATAGCTCTTTTTGCTGCCATTTGTTTTAGGTGCCGGCTGGCACCAGCGATTGTGTTTACCATCAAAGTGCCGTCGCCGCCACCGACTTCGATGATGCTTAAAGTGTGATTGTCATCATGGCCGTCAAGCTCCATTACCACCTTTTCACCGATGGCTGCCCCGAAACCGGGATACGTAACCATAGTGCCGAAAGTGTTCGCGCTATCCATATCGGCGCTGTTTGGTGTGAACGATGGGTTGGTGTAGTAACCAGTTATTTTCTCATCATAGCCGTATAGGCTACGCTGAACAAACTCCCCGTATGTCATTAATCCGCCCGGCTTATCATTGATCTCAGCAATGATAGCCTGCTTCAGGTTGTGCGATCTTTCCATATCTTCGGGGGTGGCCCGAAGTTCGTCGGCAAAACTCATACCTCGCCGGGCTCGATTCGACCATCACTGCAAATAGAATTAGAGTCCCCAGCAAGTTTAGAATTCAGTTTTTGGTAATCACCTAGTGTTCGGCTGTCCAATTCTTCGTCAGGCAGCGTGCCCGGTTCCACAAAAATTCCGGTGATCCTACCGACTTTATTACACCAATAATCCTGTAGTAGAGGTCCAAGGGGATAGCGAGGAGTTACTTCGCCCCGGACCTCTAGAGAACAATCAGCAAAATAGGTTAAATGAAGAGAATCGCTTGTTTCTCGTTTTAATATCCAAGGTCGAGTATCCCTGGTAGTCGTCGGATCGATCTGCTCATTGTTAAACGTAGGGTCGCATTTGCTTTCGGCGTTTGAAGAACCGGGCGAAGAGCATCCGGCCAAGACCATATAAGCCGCTAGTGTGGTTGGTAATAGTGTTCTAACTAATCGTCCGGCAGCTTCAGGTGTTCTCATGTCAAAACTCCCACAGACCTATCTTAATAGAGATACTTTAGCATTAATATAGCAAACTGTCAATGTTGGAGAGCTCTCGTAGAGACTATCACAATTAAACTAAGAGTTCGCTTGGGTAGCCCATATATAATCGGCGGTCCATAACTTTGCCGTCAGGGGTACCGGGTTTAAGAGTGGGGCGCAATTCGTCGTCGGGCGCTTCAGCTAGAAGTATGAATCCGACTCTGGGATAAATGCCAGCCGCACGGTTACTTCTCCAGGTTTCCAGACCAATGCCTTCACCAGGCGCATACAGAGTATTTGTTCCCGACACGACGACTTGTATAAAATCCTTGCCAAGTCTCTGACCGCGACCTCGTTCGCCAATTCTATACGCTGATGTTATGGGATGATCGGGTAGTTCATCACACGGCTCAACGCCCGTCCAGCCGTAACCTTCCAGTTGTGCGCCATTACCCTGACCACGCAACAGCAAAAACATACCTCGACCACCGCCTTTTTGTAACCATTTTTGGGTTGATTGTAGCGACCCGAACCGCGATTCAGTGGCATCCTTTGGGCAATATTCACGAATGTGTTCCTGATATCCCATTAACCCAACGGCTCCGGCAAAGTATTCTGTTAGGCCCGTAGCCACAGTAAAACCTTTTTCCCACAGGCGTATCAATGCCGCATCGCCGCGTTGTCCTAGAACACCCTCGAGTGTTTCAACACTTTCAGCAAAGCCGGTTGGAAATGAAGCCATTAAATAACTCCGAAATTACTTCAAGTATTATATCATTTTTTGGGTTTATTACAACACTGGAGGGCCCACAGGGACTCGAACCCTGGACACCCTGCTTAAGAGGCAGGTGCTC
>CAZVBA010000049.1:0-4387 GCA_964625325.1 uncultured Candidatus Saccharibacteria bacterium
GCTCAGCTGTCTGCCTAGCTATCTCAAACATAAGTGCAGAAGTAGTCGGCACTGCGCCTTTCATTAGACTGACAAAAAGAGCATCCTCATCCTTATACACGTCAATTACTTCAGTGGCCATTTCAGCAATGCGGGCTTGGATTTGTGTCTCACTATAGAGCTCTTCAAGTGTGAATTTTCTTGGTTGTGCTACCTCAATATTTGTCATACAAAGCTCTTAATTATTAATCATAGGTATTTTATGCAAGCTACGCAAGCATAGGAATTTTGGTGGTGTATACTGATTCTTAGAAACCAACAACTCTCGAAATAAGTAATGTAAAGAGGAGATAGCACTATGTTAGGGGATAAAGATGTATCAGCCGTCCTGGCGCAAAAAGATATGGCCGCGGGCCGCAAATTCTACGAAGATACCTTAGGGCTAAAAGTAGACAAGGAAACAGCAGACGGTGGTGTCTTGTACAAAAGTGGCTCGGGTTTCATATTTGTTTATCAGTCTGGTTTTGCAGGTACCAACCAAGCCACCGCCGCGGCCTGGAACGTTGACGATGTTAGTGGTGTTGCGGCAGACCTGAAAGCCAAAGGCGTGACCTTAGAGCACTACGATTTACCGGGTGCAACTATGGAAGGCGATGTGCATGTCCTAGGTCCGATTAAAGCAATTTGGTTTAAGGACCCCAGCGGCAATATTCTCAACGTCGTATCAGGAATGTAACCAGAACTCCACACCGCCCAGCCTGCTTCCGGCATAGCCGGAATACTGCTGGGCTCTTGGCGCATTACTGCGTCAGCAACTCCAGTACTCATTCACTGTATTACCTATACAGCTCATTCCGTGCTTCGTTGCTTCCGTGTACTGCATCCAAGTGTGAAATTCTACGGATCATATCATGGCATCCAGCTGTGTCGTTTGTCGTGACTAGCCCGTTAAGTATCTAGACAATTTAACCGTAGTGTGAGCATAATTGAACCATAAGTAAATCTTACGGAGGTTCAATATGAACGTTCAAGTAAATATGCTGGCAGTCTTGCTGGCAGCAGTTGCAGCAATGTTAGTTGGTTCGGTCTGGTACGCCAAACCCGTGTTCGGTAATGTCTGGGGTAAACTGGTTGGTGTAGATTTTGGCAAGCAAAAGGGCAGTGACGCTGCCAAGGCGATGGTGGTAGCATTTGTGACTGCGCTGATTACGGCCTATATTTTGGCTCACGTCACTTTCTTGGCAAACAGCTTCTTTCATAATTCATTCATGTCGGACGCTTTGCAAACTGCCTTCTGGCTGTGGCTAGGCATTTCGGCCACTAACGTCGTCATGCATGATGCTTTTGAGAAACGGCCAATGAAACTGACTGCATTAACTCTGGGGCATAACTTACTTTCGTTGTTAGCGATGGGTCTGGTGATCGGCGTTCTTAAGCCCTAGCGTAACTTGCTATACTGGATGTACTAAGGGAGGGGCAGCATGGTGCCAGAGTTGAAGTTAAATACCGGGGCAGCGATGCCTGGTATTGGTTTTGGCACCTGGAAAATCCGGCTGAATAGCAATGCCAAAAAGGCCGTTACAGAAGCCTTAAAAGCTGGTTATCGTCTGGTTGACACGGCCCATGTTTATGGTAATGAAAAAGGTGTTGGTCAGGCTATCAATCAAAGCGGCCTGGCCCGGTCGGACATCTTTGTTACGACTAAAGTGTGGAACGGCGACCAGGGGCATCAGAAAGCCCTCCAGGCCTTTGATGAATCTCTGAAAAAGCTAGGCCTGGACTATATTGATCTTTATTTAATCCACTGGCCGGTTACCGGTAAGCGCCAGGACACTTGGCGGGCCCTGGAAGAAATCCATCAGAGCAGTCGAGCCAGAGCCATAGGAGTATCCAACTATACCGTTCGGCATTTGCAAGAGCTTATGAATACCAACAAAATTGTACCGGCGGTGAACCAAGTTGAATTCCACCCCTTTATCTATGAAGACCAGCGTGAACTGCTGGAATTTTGTAAGAACCATGAGATTGTGGTTGAAGCCTACAGTCCGTTGGCGCATGGCTTGCGCCTACAGGACCCGACTTTGAGCCGCCTGGCCGAAAAGCACCACAAAACCAATGGGCAAATTATGCTGCGCTGGGCGGTGCAGCATGGTACGGTGCCACTGCCGAAGTCAACGAACCCAATTCACATTAAGGAAAATCTGAGTATCTTTGATTTTGAACTGTCGGCTGAAGATATGACGAGTATTAATAATTTGAGCGATGGCGATAGGACCTGCTGGGACCCCAGCAAAATGCCTTAGTGGTATTATTTAGTTAACAATAAAGTAATTGAGGGGAATGTAATGGCCGACAAAACATGGGACTTTACGGGGCTGAAGGCCATATTTTTTAATGGTACCTTGACCAAATCACCGGAACCAAGCCACACCGAGCTGCTGATCAATATCAGCAAACACATTATGGACAAGCACGGTGTGCAGACCGAAGTTATTCGGACGATTGACCATGACATCGCCATCGGTGTATATCCGGATATGCGTGAGCATGGTTATAAGACCGATGAATGGCCGGAGATATACAAACGCGTCGAAGCGGCTGATATTTTAGTCCTGGCCGGGCCAATCTGGCTGGGCGACAACAGCTCCATGACCAAAAAAATTATTGAGCGGCTATATGCTTGCTCGAGCCTGCTGAATAAACAGGGCCAGTACGCCTACTACGGCAAGGTTGGCGGCTCGCTCATCACCGGCAACGAAGACGGCATCAAGCATTGCACCATGAACACGCTTTATAGCCTGCAGCACCTGGGTTGCACTATCCCGCCGCAAGCCGACGCCGGCTGGATCGGTGAGGTTGGGCCCGGCCCGAGCTACGGTGACAAACTAGATGATGGCAGCGTTGCCGGCGTGGATAGTGACTTTACTAATCGCAATACAACTTTCATGACATGGAACTTGATGCACCTGGCTAAAATGCTCAAAGACAGTGGGGGGATACCAGCTTACGGCAACCAACGCAGTAAGTGGGATGCTGGTGCACGCTTTGATTTTGAGAACCCTGAATATAGGTAAACTGATATAATTCGTGCTAGTGAACAAAAAAAGCAATCTCTCTGTTTTCCCGAAGGACTTCTTTTGGGGCGGCAGCACGGCGGCCCATCAAGTCGAAGGCGGCACAGTCAACCAGTGGAGCGTCTGGGAACTAGCTAATGCCAAAGAACTGGCCCAAACCGCCCACCAGCGTTACGCCCGACTACCGGTTTGGGAAGAAATAAAGAAGCAGGCCGAAGACCCCAGTAATTATGTTTCGGGCCGAGGCGTCGAGCACTACCAGCGCTACAAAGAAGATTTTGACCTTATTACCAAGCTTAATATGAATTCGTTCCGCTTCGGTGTTGAGTGGGCTCGTCTGGAACCGACCGAAGGTGAGTGGGATGAAACCGCTGTAGCACACTATCGTGACTACATTGCTGAGCTGCGTAAGCGCGACATCGAGCCTTTTCTTAATATATGGCACTGGACCATGCCGACCTGGTTCACCGACAAAGGCGGTTTCAAAAAGAAAGCGAACCTTATCTATTTTGAACGCTTCGTTCAAAAAATTGCCGACGAATACACCGATGATTTGACCTACATCATTACCCTCAATGAGCCCAACGTTTACACCAGCAATAGCTATATTATCGGGGCTTGGCCGCCGCAGGAGAAGAATATCTTAGACGCTATAACGGTTTATAGAAACTTGGTGCGGGCTCATAAGCGGGCCTACAAAATACTGAAGGCAAAAAAACCAGGGCTGCAAATTGGCGCCGCTGCCCAGCTGGCTAACATTCAAGCCAAACGACCGCACAATTACTTTGATGAGTTTTCGACTAAAATAATGCGTTACTTCTGGAACTGGTGGTTCTTGCGCCGCATCCGTAAACAGCAAGATTTTGTTGGCATCAATTATTATTTTACAGATTACTACACCGGCCTAATCAAACGCCAAAACCCTAATGTGCCCCTCAATGATAAAGGTTGGTATATGGAGCCGGAAGGTTTGTACCCGTTACTACTGCGCACCTGGGCCCATAATAAGAAACCAATCTTTGTAACTGAAAATGGCGTCGCCGATAAAAACGACGAATATCGACGTTGGTGGCTAGAGGAAACGATAGTGGCGATGGAACGGGCCATTAGCGAGGGCGTCGATCTAAAGGGTTACTTCCACTGGAGTCTACTCGATAACTTTGAATGGGCCGACGGCTGGTGGCCGAAGTTCGGCCTGGTCGCAGTCGACAGGGAACACGGTATGAAACGGACTATCCGCCCCAGCGCCCAATGGTTTGCTGAAAAGCTCCAAGAGTGGCGCAAATAGTACAACCGTAACTTTATTGACAAAAAGCATAAGCTTTGCTATAATA
>CAZVBA010000050.1:0-1470 GCA_964625325.1 uncultured Candidatus Saccharibacteria bacterium
GTTTCTCATCACTGAATAATACCATCCCCTTGACTGGAGATGGTTATAATAAGAATGTGCCTAAAACCGTTTCGCCTTCTGCTCAAACCGCGATTGAAACTATCGAGCTTGTTTTGGATAACCTGGGTCCGACCTTTTGCGCCTACCTGGTTTTGCCCAATGCTATTCTAACTTTGGCCAATGCCCGCGGTTTTGCCGACGGCGTGTTTTACCACCCGGACAAAGCAGTCCTCAAGCTGTGGCAACACGAAATGCGTCAGCTGTTTAGTTTTCTCAAAAAGCACCGAGATTTTATCTATGTAACTGAGATCATCCCTAACCCCGGTAACCAATGGTATGTCGGGTATGACTTTATGAATCCCAATGGCCTGCGCGCTACCCTACCCACTTACTCTTTCTTCGACTCCTCAAAACTCGAAAAAATTGTGCAGCATGATTCTCTGGTTACGCTTACGGAGGATTTAATGCACGAGCTCAGTCAAAGTCCAATGCTTATGCGGTCTTATGAAATGCACATCGACGACATCACGTCAGGCATAATTTTGGGCTACCCTGAAAAAGCTATCCTAAACTCAGTCGTACGTTTCGATGCACCAACCGATAAATTCCCGGAGCAGTTGGTCCAAGCCGACATCCGCGGCGCCGACTACTACGCCTGCCCGCAACCAATTTATGACTACCCGCGCAAGTTAGTAAACGATCCGGACATTAAAAGACATGAGCAATTATGGAGCAGTATATTGCACGATTACTTTACTTCGCCAATGCACCGTAAACTTGTGCAAGACAAAGACTTTGCCGCTAAAATCAAAGCTCTGACCGAGTTTTAGCCTATTTCTTTTTGTTACCGATGCGTTTTTTATATTCGGCGAAGGTCATGTAGGTGCTGGTGTCTTTAACGCGATCAACAAATAAAATGCCATTAAGATGATCGACTTCGTGTTGGATAACATGCGCTGGTAGGCCTTCAAATGATTTATGGTGTGCCTTGCCATCCTTGTCATAAAACTTCAGTTTTACTTTTTTATAACGCGGTACTTTGGCAAACAAGCCAGCCTCGCCTTCGCCTGAACTGATGCAGCCTTCCCACAGCTGGCTCTTTCGTCCAAATGTTTCGGTGATTTCGGGGTTGATGAGCACCAGATCAAAGTTGGTTACCTTTGGGCGATGCTTGGTCGGCCTAATGCGAATAACCGCTAGGGCAATACCTTCGCCCACCTGTGGTGCTGCCAAGCCAACCCCGAGTTTTTTGGTTTTGAGCGTATAACCCATATCAGCAATTAGCTGCTCGGTCTTGGATGAGGTCATTTGCTGGGCAGTCAGCAACTTGGACCTTTGGCGCAGGATTGGGTTGCCGAACTGCGTCAGTCTGAGCTCTTTCATAATGCATGACTCTATATCTTTAGAGACTCGGTTAGTTCGCTAAGCTTGACTCTTTCTTGTTCAGTGGTGTCGCGGTTGCGGACGGTG
>CAZVBA010000050.1:1570-4140 GCA_964625325.1 uncultured Candidatus Saccharibacteria bacterium
ACTTGGGCGATGCCTAAAGGAATCTTGCTGCGTGTGGTTTCACGAACGTTTTCAAAGTTGGTAAAAATGGAGCCGGCAGTTTCTGGTCGCAGATACGCCACTGACGATTCGTCTTCAATTGGCCCAACCCAGGTCTTCATCATCATGTTGTAAAAGCGCGGCTCGGTCAGCGTCTTCTTGCCGCAAACAGGGCAAGCTTTATCTTTCAATAACTTAGTCAATTCTTTTAGGTCGGTCGAATCGGTACCGGCCAGATGGTCAGCCCGGTGCCGGGCGCCGCAGTTTTTACAATCCACCAATGGATCTGTAAAACCGGCAATGTGGCCGGAGGCTTCCCATAATTTGGGGTTTTGGATGATGGCTCCATCAACACCGTGGATTTCCGGATGGCGGTGGACCATAGCCCGCCACCATAAGTTCTTGATATTGTTGGCCAGTTCGACACCGTACGGGCCGTAATCATAAAAACCAGCCAGGCCGCCGTATATTTCTGAAGATTGAAAGACAAAGCCGCGGCGCTTAGACAAACTAACAATATCTTCTAAGGAAACGTTACTCATTGCTGCTGATTATATCCGAACGTGCTCTGTAAGCATAGACGTGACCAGGTTTTGGGTGGCCGGCAAGACGCTTTTGGCGTCTTGGATTTTTTGCAATGGCAACGGGTCGGCCGAACCAAACACCAGCCGAAGCAACTTTATGTGCTTGGCTGAGTATCTGCCCTCCTCGCTAGGAGCAAACACCATGCGCTCGACATCAAGCATGTAGGTTTTATCAGCTGCCAGTTTGGCGCCGGCGGTATCGGTGGTCAGATTTGGATGGTGGCCACCTAGATTTAAGAGCCGCGCGTTAAACCACAGCTCCACCAGCTCAAGTGGCATTGTATCTTCATCCAGAGCTGCCAGGGTATTTTCCAGTAGATTAAAGTATTCCTCGCCGGCAGCATCTTCAGTGGCTCGGTTGAGCCGCTTGATCAGCTCATAGCCCAGCATAGTACGCTGCACGTCTTTAACCACTTGGCCGTAATTCTTAAGCAACCGCGTTGAGATGAGCGTATCAATATCGCCGCGGCCCGGGATATAGCTAATGTTCGTTACGCTGAATAGTTCGATGCCACCGGCCAGTTTGGAGCGCTCTTTGCGGACGCCCTTGGCCATTAATCGGCGTTTGCCATGATCTGGCGTCAGCAGTGTCAGAATCCGGTCGGCTTCGCCGAAGTTGGTCCGCGTAAGCACAATGCCCTTGGTGGTTATTGCTTGGCTCATCTAGCAACAAGTGTACGATCAATGCTGGCACAAAGCTGCGCCAAGCTGGTCTGCGGTTTATAGTGCACGGCGCTGACACCCAAGCGGGTCAGCAGGCCTTCGTCGGCTGGCAAACCTAAGGCCGCAGTCTGCAAGATTACCGGTATGTTTTGCCAGTCCGGGTAGCTGCGGAATTCGTATAAAAACTCAATGCCGTTATGCCGAGCTAGCTGGACTTCCAGAATAACCGTTTCGGGCCGCATTTTTTCGGCCGCTTCAATGGCGTTCTGGGCATCGCGCTGCCAATCAACAGTGTGCCCTGCCCGCTTTAATGCCTGCTTATAAATCTGGCCCAATTGCATGTCAGGTTCGATTAATAAAACCCTCATGTCAGTAAGGCTAGTTGCTGGCTGGGCAGCAGTGTGGCGGCCAGGCCGCTCAGTTTATGATGATGAGCCACCCGCAGCCGGGCCGCCATGGCAGTTAGTAATGAATCGGCCACAAAGATACCCGTGGCCGGATGAGCCGTAACGGTGTTCAGAGGCTGACGGGTCGTTCCATACAATGTGCGCGCCCGGCGAAACATGTCAGCTGTCAGACCTTCGCTGTTGCCAAAAATGCCAGCCACAATTCCCTTTTTGCCACGGTGCGCCGCCAGTGTCACTACTGGATTTTTGCTTTGCTGAACTTCGGCTTCAATCATGTCGTGGCCCAGGCTAAGCAAGGCTGCTTCCAGACCTTCTCGGTGGGCCATGACCGGTTCGTAGCGGCCACTCAAATGTAACTCGAGCTTGCAATGGCAATCTTCGGCTAACTTACTTAACGCCTGAGCCGTATCGTGCAAAACCGAAGCCACTGACACCGGTTCCAGAATGGCGCCCTCGGCCAACAGACGAGTACTTAACAGATAATTATCAATTAAAAGCAACGCGTTATCGGCCGTCATTTCAATTACCGCTAGATGCTGTTTGGGGCGTCGGCTGCCCTGGAGCAATTCGGCGCGGCGGGCAATCTGGAGCAACGGCACTTTTAGCTGTTCGGCTAACGCTAAAAGCAATCGCTGGTCGACCTCTGACTTACGCACCTTACCCTCCAATACTCAGTAAATTATATCACCGGGCTGGGAGCACCCGTGGTGTACTATTTACCATTTAAGAACTGTTATGGGGTAAAGGTCAGATTAGGTAGTATTATGTTGTTGAAGTCACCGACAAACTGGTCTGATTCGGTCCAAATCTTGATTGTCTTATCGCGCACCGGTATCAGTACCATCGAGCCTTTCTCTTGTATGCTTAGCTGTCCATCAATACGTGAGCCGGTAACACC
>CAZVBA010000051.1:0-4132 GCA_964625325.1 uncultured Candidatus Saccharibacteria bacterium
TGGTGGGGGTGGATGGATTTGAACCATCGGCCAACAGGTTATGAGCCCGCTGCTCTAACCACTGAGCTACACCCCCTCAATGGTTGGTGACTAACAGATGAAAGTATAGCAGTTTAGTATATAATTACAGCACTGTGCTCGATAAGATAAAAAACAGCCGTTATTACTTCTACGCTCAGCAGTTACGCGACGTGCGTGTGCTCGGCCTGGTTATTTTTGGCTTCCTGGTGCTGCTGGTCAGCTGGAGCGGCATTCAGGTTATCCAAACCAATTATGACCTGCAAAAACAAATTTCTAAGCTGCAGCAACAGAATCAGGTCCAAGAGCTGGAAAACCGCAATCTACAACTTAGGAATCAGTACTACAACACCGACCAATACCTGGAACTGGCTGCTCGCAAACAGTTCGGCAAAGCCGCTCCCGGCGAAACCGTGCTGCTGGTGCCCAAAACAGTCGCCCTGGCCCACACCACGCCGCTACCGCAAACGGTAATCAAGAAAAAGGCAGCAACCGTGACGCACAAACCTACCTATCAGCGAAACTTTGAGTCGTGGATGGATTTCCTGCTACACCGAGAGCACGAGCAACCGTAGAGTGTTCATGGCCAGGTAGGCCGGTTACTTTTTCTCGCAATCTCTCGAATCCACCCAATACGAGACGGGTAGCTTCCTCAGCGGGGATATCCATACTGAGGGCGATATCTTCAATACTAAAGTGCTGCGTACCATATAGCATGACGGCGACAGTTTCGCCAAGGGGTAATTGGTCAAGACCATCCTCAACCCGGCGGCTACTAAATGATCCAGGTGATAGTCTCACGCCATCGTCCCTCTCTTAATTTTGTGGCAACCTCATAGACTACCAAAAACTAATAGGTACGTTTATAAATTTTCTCTCACTAATTCTAGCGCCGGACGCGGGTCATGAGGCGCAGGTTGGCCAGATAATGCGTCGGGTCAACCTGGGGGTTGTTGTTCAGATAGCTCCAGTGTTTGTCAGTGAAAGATATAACGTGGTCGCTGTGTAGGACGCCGTTGGCGCTGTAACTGGCCTCGGTGTGGAAGGTTTGGTCTAATTCCATCAACCTTAGTAGGTGCTTAATCTGGGCACCTTCTTGTGAATCCACTAGATAATTACGCTTCTTCATCACAGCCATTTGTCCTAAGTATACTCCTAACAGGGGTAATTACCTAATCTGGATTGAGGTTATACGTTGGCCACTTTAGTTGGTAAACTAACAAAGTGAACAAGTTTAAACGGTATTTGTGGCTCAGCCAGGTCAATTTGTTCGGCTGGTTATTGCTGTCTAGTGTCATTGCCTCAAGCGTAGTTTTCAAGAACGGTGGCGTCAGTAACTACGGCAATCACTACAGCACGGTGCCGTGTTATTCGATTGCCTTTTTAGCCGACGCCATCTATTTATACCTGGCGGCTGAATCGCTTATGTTGCTTGATCGACGATTCAAGCCCTTGACCCGTTATTTGAACATCCTCGGCGCACTTTTACTGATGGTCTTCGTGACTACATTTCCGCGCCGGTTCGGTGTAATTTTCTCGGAAATACACGACAAAATCAGTATCAGTTTGTTTGGCTACGAATTACTGCTGGCGGTTTGGCTTGTATTTAAACGGCCCAAGCTAGATACCTTTGTCTACATGCTAATTATGACGGTTGGTTCGTTGATAGGTTTGTTGTCTGCCATACATAAAATCAATCTTATGTTTGTCGGCCAGATGGTGGGTACCCTCGGCTTTGCTTTGCTACTGGTCCTGGTTTTGCCAAAAGTTGTGGCTAAAGAGTTAGAAAAATGACAGCACTAGAGATGATACTTGCTGCCCCACTCAGCCATGGACTTAAGGACTGGCAGCAGTTCATTACCTTTCTTAGTTAAGGTATATTCAACCCGCGGTGGTGTTTCGGCAAATGATTTTTTAGTAATTAGGCCATCTTGCTCCATATCATCCAGTCGCTGTGATAGGGTTCTGGGGCTAATGCCTTTTAGGGAGTTTTCCAGGGCCGAAAAGCGAGCGCACCCCCCGGATAGCTCTTTAACTATCAGGGCTGTCCATTTATTGCCGAGAATTGTTAAGGCCGAGGCGACACAGCCTGGCCGGTTTTCAATTTCGTCTTGTTTTAATACTTTATCTTGCATAGTCACTATACATAATATATTATTGATAGTATTGTCACTATAAAAAGTATAGCATTAGGAGGGTTCAATGCAATCTTTATTAGAAAATAAGCAAATTGATATGAAGTTTTCCAGGGCTGCCAGGGAAGAGAAAATAAACAAGGTGAAACGGGCACTTGAGAGCAATGGCTTTAAAGTCAGAGTGGTTAATGATCTTCAACAGCTGCATGATGCCGTAATTACACAAATCCCCGCCGGTTCTGAAGTCCTTACGTCTACCTCGGTTACCTTGGATAAAGCTAGTCTGAGTGAGGAGCTAAACTCTGACAAATACGTATCGGTGCGTAAAAAGTTGATGCCCTTTTATGGTCAGCCCGAGAAAGAGTTAGAGATGAAGCGCATTGGTTCGGCCAGCGATTATGCCATCGGCAGTGTCCACGCGCTGACTGAAGACGGCCAAGCCGTTATTGCTTCGGCTTCAGGCAGCCAGATCCCGAACTACGTTTATGGCGCTAAAAATTTCATCTGGGCGGTTGGCTCCCAAAAAATCGTCAGCAATTTGGCAGAAGCCTTCGACAGAATCGAAAACTACAGCTTTCATCTCGAGGACGAACGGGCCCAAAAAGCCTATGGCGCACACTCTTCCTTAAACAAAATCCTGATTTATAGAAAAGAGCCGATGGGGCGTGGAACGATTTATATCATTCGTGAGGCGGTCGGCTTCTAATCTATTTGCAATAGTCGCTTTTTTTGCCGCTGACGGAGTCTCCGCCCGGTAAGGATTTCGCCAGCTGGGAGTCTTTGGCCGGTATCATATCCAGCCAGCAGACCCCGTGTTGATCAAACTGATCGCTATACTTGGCCCACTCTGGCCGAATCGTAAAGCCATTTTTTTGGCGCAGATCCAAGACGGCCCACTCCACAAAAACATTTTTCGTGAAGGTTATGCCCACTTGCGTGGCAATAACATCGCCTTTTTTAACGTCCGGGCTGCCCGGTATGTCATACAGTTGCTGAGTTGCGTGATCGCTAATGAGCGGCAGCTTGTCCGCGTAGGCCGCAAACTTGGGACTTAATGTGTTGAGGTGGCCAAACGCGTACCAGATGCCACAGGGCGCAATAAACTCAAAACCATATTGAACTTCGCCGTTCTCGGCAAACAAGCCTTTGCTGCCTCGCATGAGCTTGGCGTCCATTGGCACAGTGACGGTGATGTCGTTGTTGGGTTGATGATCGAAGCGAAAGCCACCGTGCGGCTTGAAGGCGTTGCCACGAACTTGTCCCGGATAGAGAATGGAGGTGGCCAACGAAAGGTCTACGGGCGTGGCAAAGATCGGCTGAGCCGGACAGGCGGGGGGTGTGCTTGATGGCTGCCATTCACCGCCCCCAATAGTATGCCAAGTGACTTCAGGCAGGTCAGGCTTTGCTACAGCTGGTTTGCTGACAGTCGATTGGGCGGTATTCTGCAGTGTGGATTGAGTCTTCGGTCGACTCCGAACTCTCAAGAATACAAAAACCGTGGCAATAATTACCAACAGCAGCAATACCAGCCCTAGGATATGCGTAAAGCCGTCCTCGTTTTCTTTATGGTTAGCCATGGCACAAGTATACGCTTATGCTTGGTAGCGGTATAAGGACAGCCTCTCCTGTTGCGTTGACACTCCATATCTGTTCTGTTAGTATTTGAGACCGTACTAACCGACGGCGCGGGGTGGAGCAGTGGCAGCTCGCGTGGCTCATAACCACGAGGTCGCAGGTTCGAGTCCTGCCCCCGCTACCATGGTTCGACAATCTCACCATTTGGTGAGGTTGACGGACCATTTTTAGTTGGGCAAGATTCGGTTCTGCGACTCGGCAGCTTGCTGACGATAGTCGCAGGTTCGGTGGAGCGAGGACGCGCGCAGGTGCTCGCACCGAGCACGCCGCAGCGGAAAAGGACGAAGTTCGCTGTCCTGCCCCCGCTACTATTACTCTTAAGTAAATAATCTCAATTGAAGCTT
>CAZVBA010000052.1:0-4010 GCA_964625325.1 uncultured Candidatus Saccharibacteria bacterium
GCGTAGTGCTGAATGCGCTTCCAGACGCGCGACGGGCAGTTTTCATTGGGACAGCGCCAGACGGCATCCTCGGCTTTGACCTTGACCAATTTGGTATTACATTCCGGACAGGTTTTAGGCATAACGAATTTTTTCTCAGAGCCGTTGCGTAACTTGACCAATGGTTCGACGACTTCCGGTATGACATCACCCGCCTTATGGATAATAACCGTATCGCCGATGCGGATGTCCTTGCGGGCTACCTCCCCCTCGTTGTGCAGCGTCGCCATTTGGACAGTACTGCCAGCCACCACCACCGGTTCCATCATTGCTACAGGTGTGGCCGCACCCGTGCGGCCGATTGAAACAAAGATATCTTTAACTTTGGTGGTTGATTGTTCGGCCGGGTATTTGTAGGCCACCGCGCCGCGGGGCGCTTTGCCAACCACTCCCAAACGGTTGTAGAGCCGGCGATCGTTGACCTTAACAACCAAGCCATCGGTGTTAAACGGCAGAGTTTTGCGTTTGTCTTCCCATTGGTTGGCAAATTGCAGGATATCAGCCGCACTATTGGCCGTCTTAGCCTGCTGGTTGACCAGAAAGCCAAGCTGCCCCAGTGTTTTATAAGCAAAATGGTAGGTCGGGATTTCTTGAGCGCCCGCACGCAATAAATCATAAGCTCGGAAATGTAGCGGCCGCTGGGCCACCAGCCGCGGATCGAGTTGGCGAACCGTGCCAGCCGCCGTGTTGCGCGGGTTGGCAAACAGCGGCTGTCCCTGTTTGGCACGCGCTTGGTTCAACTTTTCAAAGTCGTCCTTATACATGACGATTTCACCGCGTACCTCAGTGCGGCCTTTCATAAATGCCGTGGTGCCGTGCAGGCGCAGCGGCACTGACTCGAGCGTGCGCACGTTAGCCGTTACATCTTCGCCGACAAAACCGTCGCCCCGCGTAATGGCCGTTGTCAGCAGGCCGTCTTCGTAGACTAGCGCGCAGGCGAATCCGTCCATCTTAAGATCCATCCAGTATTCTAATTTCGCGCTGGTTGGTAATAATTTGGTGATTCTGGCGACCCAAGCTTGCAATTCGGCCTCGCCAAAAACGTCGTTGAGACTCAACATGCGCTGTTGATGAGTAACGGTTTTAAAGCCGGGCAGTGGGGCGCCAGCCACCCGCTGGGACGGTGAATCCGGCGTGATAAGCTCTGGAAATTGCTCTTCCAGTTCGGTTAGCTCATGTTTCAGGCTATCCGCCGCCGCCTCACTCATGGTTGATTCATTGAGCACGTGGTAGTGATAACGATAGTCGTTAATCAGCTCACGAAGTTTCTCAATCCGCTGCTTGGCCTGGGCCTCGTTCATAATAGTTCTCTATAGAGGTTATACATATAGCTGTGCACCACCGCCAGGGCAATCATGGTGCAAACAAAGAAAATCCACTGCGCCGCCACCGTCAACACCAAAATGAGCGGAACCACGATGATAGCGCCCAGTAGCAGTAAGCCGATCGGCAAGAAAATGATTTTGCGCAAAACCGTCCAGCGGCGGTAGCGCACCAGTTCGCGGGCCGAGCGCAGCGCCCTGAGCGGCGTCATATCAGGCAAAGTTACAATGTAGAGGGCGAACAGCGAGGAACTTAGCATATAGAGCGATAATAACGCTAGTCCAAAGAACAACAGCGCCCAGATAACTCTTTCGAGCGCTGACACGGCTATACCATTGGTCAGCACTAGGTTATACACCGAACCGCCAATCAGAAGTGGTAACAATTGCAGACCAACCACTAACAGCACTAACAAAAAGGGTATCAGCGGATACAAACTTTTATAAAAGGCGTCGCGCAGACCGATTTTGTGCCCGGCTTGGACTTGCCGCAGGCTCCAGATAAACACCAGGCTAAAAATAAGTATCAATATGGACTGGTACAGGCCGGCGGTAGGACTGGTACCGCTGCCAACCGAACCGAGCAGCAAACCGAATAGACTGAGGCCGACCGACAATTGGCTCCACTTGCCCTGGAACAATGATTGCAGACTGGATTTGAGCTGGGGCACGTTAAGGCTACCGCTAAAACCCTTGACCAGCACAATTGTCAGTAAACCGTAGACAAGAATAATGCCGATGAATAGGCGTTTGGAAGTCCCCAGGCGCTGTAAACTGGCGCGCAGTAGCTTGAGGACATTCGGTAGGTTTGGCGATGGGTGCTTGATGCGCTTGCTCAATCGTAAGCTGCGGTATTCGGGCCGCTTGAGACGGCGAGTGGCCGCCCTTGGTCGTTTAATGGCGGCCTTAGAACTGGTTCGTTTTTTAACTGCTTTTTTTGTCTGAGCCATAATTAGAGCTGTTTTTCCATACCTTGCAGGCGAGCAATCCGATCATCAATGGGCGGGTGGGTGCTGAATAAATTGGCCAAGCCGTGGCTTTTAAGTGGATTAGCAAAAAATAGGTGGGCCGTTGAAGGATTCTGGTGTTTCAGCGTACTACCGGTTTGTTTAAGTTTAGTCAGGGCACTCTCCAAGCCCTCGGGATAACGTGTCGTCAAGGCGCTGGTGGCATCCGCCAGGAATTCGCGCTGGCGGGACACGGCCAGTTGTATCAGAGTGGCAATTATAGGCGCCAAGATGGCCGCGACGATACCCAAAATGAAGAATAGCTGGTTGCCGTTGTCATTATCGTTATCACGGAACCAAGTCATGCGCAACATGATGTCAGCCAGAATGCTAACGACAGCCACTAGGGCAAAGGCAATCATAGCGACCCGGATGTCATAATTTTTGACATGGCCGAGCTCGTGCGCCAGGACGCCTTCTAACTCCTGGTCATTCATGATGTCTAACAACCCTTGGGTGACAGCCACTGAAGCGTGCGCCGGGTCACGGCCAGTTGCAAAAGCATTGGGAGCTGGGTCGTTCATTATATAAATGGCCGGTGTCGGCAAGCCATCGGTAATAGCCAGGTTTTCAACAATGCGGTACAGACGGGGGTTATCACGTTTACTAATTGGTTGCGCCCGGTTAACGGCTAAGGCCATCCGACTACCGGCGTAGTAACTTATCAGAGCGTAGATGCCGGCGCCGACTAGCACGAACGGCGTAATGGCAGTGTGGCCGCTGAAGCCGGCAAACACCCAACCCAGCAAACCAACAAAGACAACAAACAACAGCATGATAAATACTGTTTTTCGCTTGTTGCTGGCAATCGCGCTATACATGAACTAACAGATGAGACCGGTCTTAGAACTTAACTTCAGTTGGCTCGGCAATGGCGGCCGTTTGAGCTTCGTCGACTTCAAAAAACTCGCGTGGTTTGAAACCGAGCATGCCGGCAAAAACGCTGGTCGGAAAAACCTTGATTTTGGTGTTGAGGTCGCGGGCAGCACCGTTGTAAAAGCGGCGCGAGGCTTGAATTTTGTCCTCTGTATCAACCAGCTCGGCCTGCAGTTGCTGAAAGTTCGCGCTGGCTTTCAGGTCCGGGTAAGCTTCCGCGACCGCAAACAGACTTTTCAGCGCAGCTTGGAATTGATTCTCGGCCTTGGCGGCATCGGCCGGGCCTTGAGCGTTCAGCGTGTTGGCCCGTGCTTCAGTAACCTTCTCAAAGACTTCTTTTTCGTGTGAGGCATAGCCCTTGACCGTATTGACCAGGTTAGGAATCAAATCGGCCCGGCGCTTCAACTGAACCGTGATATCGCTCCAGGCTTCGCTGACGCGCACATTAGTTCGTACTAAGCCGTTATATAATGCAACTCCGCCCAGGATTAGTACGGCCAAAACAATTAAGATAACCACTATCATCGCAAAACTCCCTATTTTACCTCTTTAATTATATCACTTTATGGTTAGAAAAAATGACCAATTTAATCCTATTTTTGGGGTCCCCGCCCGGAGAGGATTCCGGGTGGGGTAGAGCGAGGCTCTTGTTGGAGGCCGGAAGTAAATACAGCTCATTCTTGTAT
This sequence comes from uncultured Candidatus Saccharibacteria bacterium, assembly GCA_964625325.1. Lineage (GTDB taxonomy): Bacteria > Patescibacteriota > Saccharimonadia > Saccharimonadales > CAYVSP01 > CAZILM01. The sequence goes on from CAZVBA010000052.1 coordinate 3,931, forward strand.
TTACGGAGGCCGAAATACAAGAATGAGCTGGTGGGCGAGGTGGGACTTGAACCCACAAGGCTTATTCAGCCAACGGATTT
>CAZVBA010000053.1:0-3696 GCA_964625325.1 uncultured Candidatus Saccharibacteria bacterium
GTTAAAAATTTGGTTATTGGTATATTGATTGGTGTTGCCGTGTTGGCCGCAATTTGTGTAAGCATTATAGTATTTGGCTCTCGCTAATTTAATGTTGCAGGAACGTTCTGTACAAGCGCTTGAGTGAAAACTCGAGCTTTTTTGTTTGCCCCTCACTCGTAGGTTGAAGCCGTTTGTTATACTTACTTATATGTCGGAAACTGAAGGTACACCCGAGGAAAAAGCACCTACAGATGTCGCTGAATATAAGACTCGTATTGCTAAGGCGGACGGTACTCTCATACCGCTAGGGAGAGAAAGCAACCAAGGCACCAGACTTTTTATTGCTAGTAGGTACATTGCCAATCCGACTGTTGAAGACAGTCCTGATGCAGAAAAGTTTTTTGGTGGCTGGGAAAGAGATGACATCGGCATAGGCGCATTTACAGGTGTCATGCTAGTTGATGTATATACGAAAGAAGATGGCCAAATTACACCTGTAGGCCATATGGATTGGTGGCTTCAGGGTGATTATGCTAACGGTGGCGGCAATGAACATTCAGCAGCCATACCTAGAAATGATGTCGAACAAAGAGCACTTGATAGATGGGGCGGACGTTTTAATAGTCGGGATGATAATACCGCATTCAAAGTGGATCCTGAGTATCAAAAGCAACAACTTGGCAGCCTGATGCTCGCTACTAGTGGAGCGGTTCTGCCAGCTCTTGGTATCGCTGGTTTCTATTCGGGTGTACTTTTAGATCCAGCCGAGAGTACTTACGCTCATTTCGGCATAACCCCTGATGATTTCAGGGCTGCTCGCACTAGAGTTGAGCCAAGATGGAAGACCCAACAGCTACCAATTGAAAGATTGGCTAGCAGCCCCCATGTAGATGAAGTTATTACCCATTTCCTGCAGCCACAAGTTCCTGATTTAGCACAACCAGCAGCTTAACACAAAAATAATCGCCATTGTATTGTAATTATGTTATAATATATGGTATGACTTCTACTAGCCCTGGAAAACGAGAAGGAGGTGAAGGTCTCTCTCCTAATCAGAAGGTTATTTTAACTGGCTTCGTAGGTCATTTTACCGAAGAGTCAAATAGTGATGCACAACGATTAGCCTATTACGACCAAGTACAGACGTTTTTGAGAGAGCGATTTAATGCCTTTGGCCTCCCAATCGATACCCCAGAAGCCTATTTCCCCGTTATGGCTGGCATAAGCATAGCATCATTTTGGATAGAGAGGCTTGTAGCCGAAGGGCTAGAACCACGCTACGCGGCCGAAATTATACAAGATGGATTTGCTAGATTGGCTCCCCCTGGTTCTGTTACAGAAACTCCTTAGGCTGGTGCTTTTTTGTTTGTGCCTAATCTGTAGAAACGCGATACGGAAGGACTATTGACTATTTAACGCGTTTATGCTAGAATACCTTTAATACATTGATATTGCGATTTTAGGAGTCTATAGAAGTTATGAGAACATTAGAAACCTCAACTTATGTTATGTTTGAGCCTATTGAAACAGTTCCATTGCGTCCTGTTGAGGGTCTAACTGTTGGTACTTTCACTCCAGACCACCGCATACAAGACGAGCGACACTCACAAGTCCAGCTAGTGCCTGCTACCGAGTTTGATGCCTTTTATGAAGCTATTGATGAACATAGTACTGACGATCCCGATAAGTATGGCTTTAGACTAACTACAAGCGGTGATGGTCTATATTATTGGTTAGCTCGCACTAACCATCGTGCAGAACAAATCGGTAGTTCGCTCTTCAATGAGAAGTTAACCCTACAGAGAATTGGTTCTAGAGCTTGCAGACTATCATTGCCTGACAGTTCGCCATTACGTTCAGCCTAGTCTTTGCTACTTCACTAGTTTAGTAAGGGGGTGGGTTAAAGCCCAAGGTGCTCCACCACAAAAGCTTGGGTGAAAACTCGAGCTTTTTTGTTGTTGCTAATCTATAGTATTCGCATCTGTTAATGTTTGATGTATTAGATTAAAGATATAGAATAGGGGCATGACAGGTCTCTCGAAAGAATTTGAGTTCTATAAGTCTCATCAGAATGAGTTAGTTAAAAAATACAAACACAAGTTTATTGTAATAAAGGATAAGGCAGTAATTGGTGCTTACAATTCGTACGAAGAAGCCGTTACTGAATCAATAAAAGAGCATGAACTTGGCACATTCTTGATTCAGAAAGTCGAGGGTGGAACTTCAAACTTCACTCAGACTTTCCATTCAAGGGTTGTGATAAATGGACGCTGATTTTAAGGCCTTTAATTTCTCTGCTCCTGGTTTGGTAAATGTACTACATTGCCCTGTTAAAGTTAGCAAAGCAGATGTTACGGTAACAGGTACTTCAACTAAAAGCATCGAATACACTGCTATATGGGATACGGGAGCGTCTGCCTCCGTAATTACAAATAAAGTTGCCGTAGCCCTGGGACTAGTTCCAACAAGTATGACTGAAGTTCATACAGCAGGCGGGAAGCGAAATTGTAACGTCTATTTAGTCGACATTGAACTTCCGAATGGAATCAGAATTGTTAATGTGGCAGTAACAGAGGCTGACATGACCACGCAAGATGTGCTAATAGGTATGGACATTATAACATTGGGAGATTTAGCGATAACTAACTACAGGGGCAAGACAAACTTATCATTTAGAATACCTCCTTCATCAAAGATAGATTTTGTCGATGAGTTTAATCGACTCCAGCGCATTAAAAGTAGAATCACAAAGAATTTTAGTAATTTGCCCAAACTTAAGAACTTAAAGAAAAAAAGGAAACAAGAACGTCAAGCTAAGAAGAAAAGTAGAAAAAAGTAGTAAATTAATATGGATGATGACTATCCATTAACGGCATGTGAAGTTGTATAATTCGAACCATGAGTGAAAAAATTAGAAACATCGCTATCGCCATTGCCGTTATACTTGTCGCAACAGTGTTTTCCTTTACGAAGCTAAGGGAAAATTCTTACTATCATGGGTTAAGTCGGGCTAAGCTAAAATGTGGGCAAAGTAGTGGGAGCTACGAAAGCTATTACAAGGCGTGTATGAGGCGTGAGGGTTTTGGCGAATAGTGCAAAGCAATTTTGAAAAGTCCTTTGTATAATTTCTTTCCCATTTTTCAGTAATAATCTATCGCCAGAAATGGCCAACTATTATACCGCCTATAGCCCCCATGATAGTGGCGGTTGCACCAACAATTGCCACAAATTTCACCTTATACATTGCTTGGGTTCGGGGATATTCTTTCATTGTCTGTTCTCTAAGCCCACATCTATTTATTAGCCATTTCTTAGCTATCAACTGCCGGCCCCTGCCATGTGTTATGTCTAATACATATCCCGAATTATCATCACCGAGTACCCTAATATACCTATGTGCTATTGCATTGTCGAGAACAGCATGTGCTTTACGAACCGGTACTTTTTTCTTTTTAGCATATCGCTCTGCGCCATTGATTATAGCCTGATTAGCATTACGAAATAACTCTTTCATAGGCGTGTCATATTCTTGGGAATCAATAAACAGCGCCATTTTGTACATATCCTTAACCTCAGTCATATCTTGAATTATACCCTGAACAGGGGCAATTTTACTTATTGTTACATAATGCTCGCTAAGCTTTCTTGTTGACGGATTAGGGTTATCGTGCTAATGTATAGGTAATTGTTTAAGTGAATCCGGGTTTATAGTTA
>CAZVBA010000054.1:0-3621 GCA_964625325.1 uncultured Candidatus Saccharibacteria bacterium
AATGGCGTTTCAAACAAGCCCTTCAGCTGTTCCCAATCAGGCTCTTCGGTCAAAACACGCGAGAACGAACCGGCCAAAATGGCAGTGTTAATCTTGGTTGCTTGGAGCAGTGTCTGCAGCAAGCCGAGGATGGCCACAGCTCCGGCCGAGTGGCCGATAATCAGGTTGTCATTAAAGTCCCAACCTTGGCTCAACAGGAATTCATTGTATCTTTTTGAGTTTGGATGGTGTGGCTCTGGCAAATCCGGTACCCAGACCTCGTAACCAAGTTTTTCTAATTCCGCTCTTAACCACGGAAACCAGTTGCCGGTGTGGTCGCTATTGGTACCGTGCAAAATAAGTGCTTTTTTCATATCAAACTTCAAAGGGTTCGCCATCAACGGTTTTTACAAAGCGGATGCCCTGCTGCTTGAAGTAAGACTCCATGCGGTCGTACATACTGTTTCGCCAATCATCCTTCCACATCCAATCATGAATTGGGATAATTACCTTCGGTTTGAGCTTATCTGCCATACGAACAGCGTCGATTGTGGCGCCCCATGGCCCAGCCACCGGCAAAAATAAGATGTCTTTGGTTTCTGATAAATCATGGTTGTCGCCTGGATGTGAAATTCTATTTTTGTAGTGCACCGTGATGTTGGGAACATTCGGGTCTGGCACCAAGGGTGACATGCTGGCATGAGCCAATGATAAGACCTCAACATTTTCGATTGAAGCCGTACTAACGTTTTGAGCACCGAGCTCTCTTAGCTTAGTCGCAACCGGTTTGGCAGCTATAAATTGTACGTCCGGAAATTTTTGAATAATTGCTTGGCAAAACTCTTCGGAAAAATGATCTTCATGTTCGTGGGTGATTATGACGTAATCAAGCTTAGGCAGACTGTCTAATTTGAAGAGACCACTGCCCCAGGAAAAAACACCCGGATCAAATAAAGCAACGTGCTCATCATCTTCAACCAGTACGCAAGCATGGACAAACTTGGTCAATTTCATAACTCGCCTCCTGTTTACCTTTCTATTGTAGCTGGTATTTCCAGCCGGGTTGCCAGACAAATTGCTGGCTCACGCAGTCTTCAACCGATTTATCTAGAATGAAATGCTCGAGCCCATAGTGCGTTGCTCTATGCCCCACGATGAGTACCGTCTGATTATCGAAATTATCCTTTAGCCAGACGAGATACTCGCCCATCCGCTGCATGCACTGTTCGTAGCTTTCACCATTCGGAAAGGGTTCTTTGATCCTTTTAGCCCTTTCGGCTTCAATCAAGCTACTCGGCTTCTGTGTGAAGTCACCATAATCACACTCGCGTAATCTTTGGTCTGCGTAAATCGGTATGTGCAGCTCATTGGCAGTTGGCACCGCCGTTTTTACTGCCCGTTGCAGATCCGAACAGAAAATGGCTGTCAGGCCGCGCTTGCGGTTACGCTCAAGCAGTTCAACTGCCCGCTGTTTACCTAACTCCGAAAGGTCGACATCGTTCCACCCCGAGGCCCGTTTTGCTTCGTTGTCGAGCGTAGTGCCGTGCGCTTCAAACCAAATGGTAATCATTTCCTGGCCTCCTCTATAGCGCCCAGTATATATTGCTGATTCCTGAGCTGGCCCTTCATAGCTACTACCTCCTCATATGTGAACCACTTGGCGTCGAGTAATTCGTCTTCAGGGAATTTCAGTTCGCCACCAACTATTTTAGCTCGATAGGCGTGGAGCACTGGTGATTCAACGCTTTGGTGTAGCGTCAGAATATGGTCAACAAGCTCGACATCATAGCCGCACTCTTCTTTAGTTTCGCGCACGGCGGCCTGCTCCAGGGTTTCACCAATATCGACGCGGCCGGCCGGCAGGTTCCATTTCTTGTACGCCCGTGGTTGTTTTTCCTGGACCAGCAGGTATTTGCCTTCTTTTTCAATGACGACACCACTGACAATAAAAGTTTTGGCGATTGGGTAATCTTCGCCGCTCTTGGCCATGATGTTATTTGGCGAACTCTATAGCGCGGGTTTCGCGGATGACATTAATCTTGATGGTACCGGGATATTGCATAGTCGACTCAATCTTGGTGGCAATATCGCGGGCCAGCTTGATGGCACTCAGGTCATCGATATTTTCTGGACGAACAAAGACCCGGACCTCGCGACCGGCACTGATGGCGTAGGACTTTTCAATGCCCGGGAAGCTGTTGGCGACATTTTCCAGTTCTTTCATGCGCTCGGCAAAGTTCTCGGCTGAGATGTTACGCGCGCCCGGACGTGAAGCGCTGATAGCGTCAACAACGCGCACAATCAAGGCTTCAACGGTGGTGGCTTCCATGTCGTCGTGGTGGGCTTCCGCAGCGTGGGCGACGTCTTCCGGCACACCATACTTACGAGCCATTTCGCCGGTAATGTGGTGGTGCTTGCCTTCCATCTTGTGCGTCAAGGCTTTGCCGAGATCGTGAATCAGGGCAGCGTACTTGGCTGTTTTGACGTTGGCACCTAGCTCTTCGGCAATCATGCCGGCGATGTGGGCCATTTCGGTGCTGTGCTTCAGGACGTTCTGTCCGTAACTGGTGCGGAACTTGAGCTCGCCTAAGTACTGCAAGATTTCCTTAGGAATGCCGACGATACCGACTTCGCGGGCGGCGTCTTCAGCGGCACGAACGACGTCTTTTTGGACTTGGGCTTGCGCCTTGGCGACAACCTCTTCGATCCGGCCTGGATGAACCCGACCGTCTTTGAGTAACATTTCCATGGCTTGGCGGGCGACCTCACGACGGACCGGATCAAACGAGCTGAGGATGATCATTCCGGGCGTGTCGTCAACCATGATGTCGACGCCCGTGGCGCGTTGCAGGGCCTGAATGTTGCGGCCTTCTTTACCAATGATGCGGCCCTTCATTTCCTCGTCTTCCAACTTGACAGCCGTAATTGTGCGCTCAGCCGTCACCTCACTGGACATGCGCTCCATTGCCTGGGTAATTACCAAGGCGGCCTTTTCTTCGGCATTTTCTTGAGCCTCGTTTTGCAGTTTAGAAATCAGACCGAGCAGGTCATTCTTAATGTCACGCTCGGTCATTTGCATAAGCTTTTCGGCCGCATCGGCCTTGGTCAGCTTGGCAATTTTTTCTAACTTGTCGCCTTGCTTGACGCGGATGTCGCGGATTTCCTGCTTGAGGCCTTCGACTTCGTCCTCGCTTTTGCGCAGATGCTCCGAACGCTTGTCAATCTCGTCTAGCTTCTTGTCGAGCGTTTCCTCGCGGTCGAGTAATCGCTGCTCAATTTCTTTGACCTCTTTACGACGGGATTGTTCCTCGTTGCGCGCCGTTTCCGACATTTTGGCGGCTTCTTCGCGGGCATCAGCTATTTGTTTTTCAGCTTCTTTCTTGGCTTTGGCCAATTCTTTTTTGGCGACGTCTTGGGCCGAGCCCAGACGTTTCTTAGTTACGGCGGTGCTGGCTCCAAAGCCAGCCACAACTCCGACGACAGCCAGAATTATTGGTGCCATAGTAGTATCCTTCCTATCGGTACAGACTATGCCGGTTGCATCACTATCACTTCATTAGCTTCGGCGTAATCTGGAAATCGAATGAATAATTATTTAGTAACGGATTATCCCAAAACTTGAAAATCCTATCTAAATAATAC
>CAZVBA010000055.1:0-3070 GCA_964625325.1 uncultured Candidatus Saccharibacteria bacterium
CATGTTGTGAATGCTAGTACACATGATTTCCTGCTTTTCTTCACTAATCGCGGTCGGGTCTTCCGGCTCAAAACCTATGAGGTGCCAACGGCCGGACTAGGTGCCAAAGGCATCGCACTGGTCAACTTATTACAGCTACAACCAGAGGAGAAGGTCAGCTCAGTAATCAACATCAGTAAACAAAACAACGAGGGGCATTTGCTGATGTGTACTGTCCGCGGCGTTGTAAAGAAAACCGCCTTTGAGGCTTATAAGAACGTTCGCCAAAGCGGCTTGATCGCCATTAATTTGGACGAAGGCGACGAGCTGAAATGGATAAAAATGACCAATAGTGATAATGAGGTTTTGATATCGACGGCTGACGGCCAGGCCATCCGCTTCCACGAAAAAGATGTTCGGCCAATGGGTCGCGTGTCGCGCGGCGTGCGGGGCATCCGCTTGCGCCAAGGCGACCAGGTTATCGGCATGGACCTGGTCGAAAAAGGCGCATACATTTTTGTGATTAGTGAACTTGGCTATGGTAAGCGTACTAATATTGATCAGTTTACGGCCCATGCCCGTGGCGGTGTTGGCATCCGCAGTGCCGTTGTCAACAAAAAGACCGGCAAGCTGGTGGGCGTGAAAGCACTAAAAGACGACAGCCAGGAGCTCATAATTATCTCCGCTCAAGGCCAAACTATTCGCCTGGGCCTCAAGGATATATCAGCACTTGGACGGGCCACCCAAGGCGTACGTATTATGCGCCTCAACGACGGCGACCAAGCTGTCTCACTAGCTCTAGTGGATAAGACCGAAGACGTCGAAGAAGAGGAAGGCGAAACCGCTCCGGAAGAACCCGAAGCCAAAGCCAAACCAGCCCCTGCCAAGAAAAAGTAATGTTAGCTAAGGCTTACGATACCCAAGGACCGCTCAATAGCGGTGAAGAGAGTATGAACTTCGTAGATGCGCGCCGGTATGACGTCTGAGCTCTCTTTTTCACCGTAGAAGGTGCCGTTATCTATCTTTGCTTTGCCATCAGCATCTATCTCTTTGTCTATTTCGAACAATGGTTCTGCAATAAAATTAGGCTCTTCCCAAGACCTGCGAAGATAGAAAGCGATGTAGTCAGTATCTTTCCAGCCATGAGGATTGGCTTCATCCTCTAAATCGGCTAAATAGCCTTCGGTACGGTCAATATAGAGGGTCCCGTCAGTGGAGTTACCGTCTATTCTGACGTCAATACCGAATCGCGGCTCAGTAGTTATATCTGCAGTGGCATGACCGTCATCTGCAGTCGTAGTATCATCCCCGCCGCTATCGAATTTCACCTCTGTCTTTGTATCTTCACCGCTAAGAGCAACGAAAACATCGAATATTCTGACAGCTCTTCGGTGTAGCGCCAGCAAATCATTGTCTTCTTGGCGTAGGTTGCGGGGGACCGGCTCGGCTTCAACAAGCTCTTTTCGTATAAGAGGAATATGACCGGCCTCAATCCTACCATTATTCATAATTAGACGACTATAGTATATTTTGTGAGATAATGCAAAGCTTCCTAATTCCTCATGCTTGCAAAAATGACAGGATTATGTTAATATTGTGAGTATGGTTGAAAATCAAAATCAAACTGATCCTTCCGTTATTGCAATATCAAGCGAACCCATTGAAGGAATAACATTTAAGGGATTCAGCGATGAAGTAGTAACAAGAGTAGCTGCAGTTTTAGCCACAAATCCTCTCATTGATAGGTACGAATTGGCTGATGAAACAGGCATTCATCATCAACGAATCGGGCTACTGAGCCGGCAATTGGTCAAAAACGGACTTGTTTCTGTAGAGCCTGTTAAAAGCCCGATTGGTGGTCCACCACGCCGAGCCTTAGCTACAACTGAAAAGTTTGATAGTTATCTTGCTCAGAGACCAGATTGGCAAAGGGCAACCGAGATTCGCAAGTTAGCAAAAAGCCTAGGTAAGACTGAAGAAGAAGCCATAGATTTCCTTTTATCACTTGGTGACTCTGCAGTCGCAGACAAAGAAACGATTCAATCTTAAAATAGCTCCCTGCTTATGCTTGCAATAGTTCACTAAGTGTGCTATAGTATATTTATGTCCGAAGAAGGTTCACAGTCGGCACCAAACATTTATCAAGAGCGCGAATTAATGACTCGCGCCCTCGCTGCTAAAGGCTACCGTGTTAGCCGTGCTTATTCTTACGCTGCCAGAGCCTGGAACGAAAACAAGGAATATCCCTCACACGATAATGGCTGGACGCATACCATTGAATCTAGGACACACTCTTTTCGTTTCCCGGATGGTTCAAGGGCACGCCTGCTGAATCGCTTTACGGCGACCGAGGATGATCTCGCCCGCGATATTGCGAACGATACTTCGGTAGCACCTGCCAACGTTGCAATAACATTGCAAAAGATAGACCCAGCAACCGGTAAATTTGGTGATGTTGTCTCAGCTTTTAGCACGCCTGAAGGCGCCCACATTGAACTCGGTGAAATTGGTTTGACGGAACACCCGGAGATGCTGGATAGTGAAGCGGCTACTCTTCTAGAGACTGGCCTGGAGCGGGCAGAGTTAGAGCTGCATAAGCGGCGTCTCCAATAAGTCCTAAATTGCTCATGCTTGCAATTTACTAACTCGTATGGTATAATCAAAACATGAAAACATCAGCTTCTCAAGAAAATGAACCTAGTATCGGCCCCAAGAAACTAGTTGGTATACGAGGCAAAGAAGTTACCTTCATGCCCGCCCAAGGCCAATTAGATCTCCTGAAGGGCCTGGCAGTTATAGATACAGTGGGCGATGAATCGGTGAGTCTGGGAGATGAAATACGTGGGGCAGTTGAAGCTTATGTAAATCATCGTCGCAGCTCTCCAACATTTCAAAATGAAGTTCGTCAAGCACAAGAGGCCCAAGAACGGGCTCTCAACATGCTCAATCGACACGATTCGTAAGCACTCTCTTATGGAAACAACCTGGAATGCATAAATTTCCTTGTTGTAAATAGGGCCGCAAGACCAGCCATATTCTTTGTTGACACAAGCAAAATAACAGAGTAAACTGAGCCAACGCTTTGAGGTAC
>CAZVBA010000056.1:0-3041 GCA_964625325.1 uncultured Candidatus Saccharibacteria bacterium
CCGCCGGAATTGTTGGCCACCATACCGCCGACCGTGCAGAGCTCGCGAGAGGCCGGGAAACTGGGCATCAGGGCGTGGTACTTGAGCGTTTCCGGTTCAAATTTGCGATAGTAAACGCCCGGCTGAACGTGAGCGCTGCTGGCACTGACTTGCTCGATTTCCTTAAAATGCTTGGTGAAATCGACGATAATTGATTCGCCGATAGCCGCTCCGGACATATCGGTGCCGGCTGAACGAGCCGTGATAGATAACTTTGGTAGGTCGGGCTTGTGTGCCGTTACAAACGAAATCAGCGTGCCGATATCATCGCTGTTCTTCGGATAGACAATGACCGATGGCTTGACTTCAAACAAGCTGGCGTCGTGACTATAGACGTCCAGCGTTGCCGGTGTATCGGTTACTTCGCCTTTGATGATTTTTTGGAGTTCGGTTTTAAGATCCATGGCTCACCCTATTTGCTTATATGATACAGAGATAAGACGCTTATGGCTAGCCAAGTCCTCAGTTGCACGCTACACTTTAGAGTAATGTTCAGGACCTACGCATTTGGATGCAGAATTCTATTTCTCCTCGAGGAACGGACGGAGGCGTACAGAAGGTACGTTGAAGGAGTACCACAGAGGAAAATAGGATTGTGCGCCAAAAGCTCCCTCGGGGCAACCGGCTCCGCAGGTTGGCAGGAGGGAGTGGTGGGTAGGCACTGATGGCAAAAAAGCATATTAGAGTGGTTATTGTTGGCGGCGGCTTTGGTGGCCTTAAATTAGCCCGTTCGCTGGCCGGTGCCGACAGTATTAGCATAACTTTGATTTCTGACCAGTTGAACTTCCGCTACTCACCAGCCTTATACCGCACCGCTACCGGCCACCGCACCAAAGAATCGAGCGTACCCCTTAAAATGCTGGCCGATGATATACCTAACCTGCGCCTTATCCATGCCCGCGCCCAACACATTGACCGAACCAAGCGAGTTATAACCACTGGCGGCGGCACTAAATTTGAATATGATTACGCCGTATTGGCGCTGGGGGTTATGACCAGCTATTTCGGCATCGAGGGCTTGGAACACTTTGCTTACGGTATAAAATCGCCCGAGGAGGTCGACCGCTTGCGCGCCCACTTGCATAAAGAACTGGTCGATAGCCAAACACCTGAAAAGAATTACGTGGTCGTGGGCGGCGGTCCGACTGGTGTAGAGCTGGCGGCGGCGCTGCGCTATTACCTGACCCGGATGGCCAAACGGCACCATCTTAAGAAGGGTAAGATCCACATTGAACTGATTGAAGCGGCAAAAAGAGTATTGCCTAGTTCCGAAACCAAGGCATCGCGATTGGTGGCTAAGCGTTTGAGGCGTCTCGGCGTAAAAGTGCAGACCGATTGCCGCGTCCTAAAAGAGACCGAAAGCAGCCTGGTGGCCGGCGAAAAATCCATCCCAACCCATACCGTCATATGGACAGCCGGCGTCACCAACAATCCGTTCTACGCCGCCAATGCCAGCCAGTTTCGCTTTGATGAGCATAAGAAAATCATTGTTGATGGTTATTTACGGGTTGATGAGCGAACCTTTGTCATCGGCGACAATGCCGCCACACCCTACAGCGGCTTGGCGCTCACGGCTATTCATAACGCCGGCTACGTGGCTAAATATTTGAAAAACATTGTGCATGAAAGGACGATTGCGCCTTACCGTCCGTTCGCACCAATTTCAGCCGTACCAGTCGGACCGCGCTGGGCCGTCGTCCAGTGGCGCGGCCTGGTATTTGGAGGGGTGATCGGCTCGCTGGTACGCAGCGTGGCTGATTTGATTGGTTATACCGACATTATGGGCGTGCGGCGTGCCCTAGCACTCTGGCTGAAACGCTACGAATACGAAGACACTTGCCCGGTTTGCAAAGCTTTGACATTCCAAGACATCGTAAATGATTAGGGTGTTATACTTTTACTAAGATGAGCTTAAAGAGAATTTATGCATCCTGAAAAGCGCGAACCCGTTTGGCACATCGAGCTGGCCATTGGCTGCGCCATTATTCTGCAATTTGTGTTGGCCGATAAACTGACGGTGGGCCCAAAATTCCTAATTGCTGGTTTGGAAGCCTTTCTGCTGGTGGTGTTGGCTATCACTCGCCACGATTCTTTGATTTATAGGAGCGGACGTCTGCGCCGCTTCGCCGGGTTACTCCTGACTGCCTTAATTACTGTTGCCAACATTGGTTCGCTAGTACTGGTGATCAACCACCTGCTGACCAAGCCGAGCCACACCGACGGACGTTCGCTAATCTACTCAGCCGTAGCCATTTTTCTGACTAATATCATTGTTTTCGGACTGTGGTACTGGCAACTCGATGGCGGCGGACCCGGTGGCCGCGGCACCCACAAACCGCCGGTGGATTTTCTGTTCCCGCAAAAGACAGTGTCAGAGAGAATGACCGAGCAGCCGGACTGGCATCCGACTTTTTTTGATTATTTATACGTTTCGATTACCAATGCCACAGCCTTCAGCCCAACCGACACTATGCCCTTGACCCACCGCGCTAAGTTCCTGATGAGCGCCCAAGGCGTAACGTCACTACTGACGGTTGCCTTAGTGGCGGCGCGAGCCATTAATATCTTGGCTTAAGTCTTAGGCCAGAGTAGCTTTGCAACTACATCGCTCATTTGCAGCCAGCCAAAATCGTAGCTGTCGGTACTCTGTAAACGGTTATCGCCAGTAATAAAGATACCTTTGTCGTCCAACTGGGTAATACGCTTAATTTTTTCCTTACCGTCGTGCTTGACTACAACTATGTCGCCGACTTTAGGCCGCGTGTACCAACGAGTAATTACCACCACGCGCCCCTGTAGCAAAAACGGCGCCATACTATGGCCCTTAACCTTTCTCAGACCAATCGGCAATTTCATTACTTAGCCTTCTTGGTCTCCCAAAAGATCTTGGCTATCTCGTCAATCATTTCCAGCAGCTTCTTGCCTTCAGCTGGCTCAGAGTGGTGCTTGCATTCACCGGCCTGCTTGGTGGCTTGCCAGAACTTATCGTGCAGATCCGGGTA
>CAZVBA010000057.1:0-3003 GCA_964625325.1 uncultured Candidatus Saccharibacteria bacterium
GAGGTACTGACAGCGACCACACCAGTGTCAATCGGTGTTGTCCAGGCAGTGTCAGAATACGTCGTAACCCGGAGATAATAGGTCAAGTTAACGGCGGTCGGATTGTGTACGCCGTTCCAGACAATGGCGACCGAACCAGAGGGCGTGCTGGCACATGTAGCTGTAATGCGCAATTTGCCGGTTGAAGCCGTGTTATTAGTCCAGCCCGAGGCACAGCCAAGGCCGGTCGGCTGACTGGCCAGGGTTGAGGAACCACTACTGAAACCAGTAACGGCATTGCAGGTACCGCTAGCTGCATCACAGACCTGGGCGTCGACGCTTTGGACGGCGGTGGCTGTTGGCAAAGCACTAGAGTTAAAAGTATAAGTTACGCTCGCAGCAGCTCCAGCTGAATCAGATAAAGTAAATTTACGGTTGGTGATTTGGGCGGCCTGGGCGGCCATCGGATTAATTAATACCAACAAGCTAATAGAGGCCATAACGGCTGCGACTAGCAGCCTGGTCAATTGGTTTGCGCGTTGGGTTATACGTTTGTACATTTTTATGTGTAACTTCTTGTGCTAAGCATAGCAGTTACATCGGTGATTGCCAACACTTATACACAGATTAACCGAAGTAATACTTCATCTTATGAACTAATATGTGCCGGTGCAGATGATGACTTGGTTACCGCCATACTGCCCACCCGGCGTGTCGGTCGCGACGTTAATGATGTAAGAGACGGTGTAGTCGGTTTCGCCAGAACTTTTAGCACCAGCAGCAATGGTTTCACCGGAGTTGTAGCGAAAATTGTTGGCCGTATTATAGTTAGTCGCCGCCGCACCAAAGGAAAAGGTGCTGTCCGGCACCTGCACGGGGTTGGCCCCGAACGTCGCAGGGGATGTATTGGCCACCAGGTTGATGCCGAATTGTTCAGTACCGGGCGAGGAAGCGGCCGCTGCCGCCATATTATTAAGCGCGTGGCCGCCGTTGGTCGGCGTCGAGCCAACAATATTAACGTTATAGCCGTAAGATGTATAGTTCAGGACCCTGAAAGTGGCTGTTCCGTGGACCGCTACACTGGTAGAGAGGCTGCCAAAATTAATAGCCGAGCTAGTGATGGCGCACTCCAAGCGTGGATCGTTAGTCGTAGTAGCGCCGCTTTGGGTTGTAAAATTGCTTGAGCCACTCTCGCCTACCCCAGCATTGCCGACGGACTGCTGGCCGCTTTGGAACTGATAATTACCGGAGCTACTGTCCAACACACCGCCTGGGCCAATAAAGCTCTCGTCAATCCGGTAACTCGAGCTGCTGCCTTGGGCACTGACCAAACCAACCTCGTGGACCAATAGCAGGATGAGGGCGGCGCCAATCAGCCAGAATAACTGGCGGCGCCTAACCATCTGCAGATTTATTGTTTTCATATATTTATCTAGATTTAAACTAACGCGGCGTTATATACACTTTGGCTTTTTGTTTGTCCTTCAGGTCGTTTAGATAGGTGTTGATGTCTTGGAAGTTGAGTACGATGTGGGCAGCGTGAATGTTATCGCCCTGGGTTTCGATATTCTTGACAATTTCCAGGCCGTAACCGATGTTGATGACGGTGGAGTACTGGCCGGGTTTCAACTTGAAGAGGGCGTCGATGGTTTGGGCGGTCAGCTCGCGGTTAGAATGACCAATTTGACCGATATCACCGCCGTTATCCTTAGTATTGGTGTCGTCCGAGTATTTTTTGGCGATGGCGCTAAAGTCCGCGCCACCTTTGAGTTCGTCGAGGGCGGCTTGGGCCCGTTGGCCGGTCTTAGTGTCCAACACGGCCACTACGTCTTGGGCCAGCAACTGTTGGCGGAGCTCACGCTTAAAGTCGTCTACCGACCAACCCCAATAATCCTTAAGCACGTCTTCAAACACCTTGTCGCTGCCCCCTAAGCGGTTCTGGGCACGCACAATCGCGATTTGGCTGTTGACCTCTTTGTCGCTGACACTAACGTGGTGCTGGGCGGCCAGGTCCTTAACGTAGGCGGCATTAATTACATCGTCGAGCGCCCGTTTTTTGAAAGCCGTCAGCTGCTCGCGCCCACCCTTATCGCTCTTAAAATCGAGTTTTTGCTGGGTTTGATAGTAATGCATGTAGTGTCTGAGCTCAAACAGGTAGTTTTCGTAGGCCACAAAACGGCCGCCGGCTTTTGCTACCGGCAGCGGCAGTACTTGAGTTACTCGGTACAGTAGTGTGTAGGTGGACTGCAACTTATACAGCGCCACAACCGTGTAGCTAAAGAATAGAACGACGGCGCTGATAAAGAGCGTCGTTGAGATAAGTACGATTTTGTGTTTAGAGTGCTGCAGCGGGAATTTATACTTGCGGGCGCTGCCCAGGACCTTCTCGCGGTGTTCAGCGACAGTTTCGTTGGTAATCCGCGGTGCGCTGGCGGCGGCGTCGCGCAGCACCTCAACCTCGTCCTTCTGGACGGGCAGCTTATCCTTGCCCTTTTCAATTATTTCTTTAAGTTTCCGTCTCATCCTTCTTCCTTATCATGGCTTGGGTAACTGGTGGCAACCACCCCCTGATCCCTTAAAATACCCAGTAATTTCTTCTGTATTTTAGCCGGGTGGTGCACATCGTGAATGACGAGATCACCCAGGTAGGTTTGCATCATTATTGTACCAAACCCCAGCAGGGTTTCCTGTAAACCGGCGATTTCGTAGTTGACCATCTGTATCTGGTTAATGCCGACGTCGACGACGCTTTTATGGAATAAGCCCTTCTGGGTGATTTGGATTAGGCGCTGGTTTGTAACTATAAAGACGCTGTAGTACCAGGCTATCCACGACGGCAAAAAGACCAGGCCACCTATCCCAAAACCGGCCGCCAAGCCGCCAAAGAAGTAGCTATATTCCGGTTTAATCAGAGCTGGCACGGTGCCGAGCAGAATGGCGAGCATACCGAGAACCAGGCCTTTACGCATCACCACCGGGTGTTTGCGAAAAACCAGCAAGACATCTTCGTCGTCCATCTGGTCG
>CAZVBA010000058.1:0-2903 GCA_964625325.1 uncultured Candidatus Saccharibacteria bacterium
CGCTGTCCTGCCCCCGCTACTATTACTCTTAAGTAAATAATCTCAATTGAAGCTTATTAATTGTTTAATAATTGAACAGGGTTTACAATAAGGTCATAAGATTGTGTAGAAAACTATGTGTGTGAATGGACTTTAATTGTATGAGTAAAAGACTGCGAAGATGTTAAAAAAGATTATAGGTGGCGTAATAGTTTTGGTGATTGGCGGAACGACCTATTCGATAAGTCAGTCTAGTGTCGTTAACAATTTCTCCAAAAATACAGGTCTGACTCAACAGCAATCACAAGATTATATAAACAACATTAAGCAAAGTGATTTAAAGTCTTTTACTAAGATTGGGCAAGATCTTGTTGCTGACGGTAATTCGATAACAAATACATCTCTAAAATTAGATTGCATTAATTATACATATCCATGGGTAACATCTTCGTTAAGTTGTCAGGACGGTAAAGACCAACTTAATAAAACTGGTAATGATGAGATTGCCTTAGGAAATTGTTACCAAGCCTTAGATACGAATTTAGGAAATTCCGCTAATTCTAAGATAAACGAATGTATATCGGACTCCGACCCAATTAGTTTAGATTATAGTCTGCCGATAGTATCTACCTTTATAGACAGCAAAACTATTACTGAGCAAAAAAACTCAATTGCTTACGACAAGTCTATTTTACAGTCTGCATTAGAATCCAAGCGCTAACATAACAGCGACTATATTCTCAAAACTATTCATCTAATATTTAGTGTCTTGCCTTGGTTTTCCAATCTTATAAACTAGAGTGAGCCGACAGGTAGACAGCACTATTAATGGTCTTCCATCGACTCAACTCTTCACGGAGTAGGTTCCAATTCGAATGAACCCCCGCTGCCAAGAAAAATGACTCATCGCAAGATGGGTCTTTTTTCATGCTGAGTGAAATTTTAAGATACGACCACCTGTCCTTGCTATACTGAGGTGAATGGGACTTGTCTTTGAGCCTGAGCGAGTGGGGGCAGGCAATATACCAGCAACAGCCGACGGCCAGGTGCAGCGTGATGCAGCGGTTGTGCTTGGCGAATCATTATTAGAATTAGTGCAAGCAACTAAGCCGAATGCTGAAATCCTGACATACATGCTTTATGGCTCCGCCGCAATTACATGGCGGAGCACAGCTGACCGTAGGAGTGATGTTGATCTGGTAGCGATTGTTGATGATGCGCCTGGCTCGGTTGAGACCCGGCAAGCGATGGATGAGCGCATCAAGGCGGTCGAGGCCGGCTATAACGTTGACGTCAACCATGTCATCTATCAGCGCCGGCAATTAGAAGAGGGTCGTGTCAACCCGTTCTACGCCAACCACCTGGGGATGATCCGTGGCCTTAAGGGACTACCGTGGCATTATGAGAAAAATTTTTATTACTACCACGAGCCTGAGCCTAGGCTGCAAGCCATCAGAGCATTGACGAAAATTTCGCCCTTCGTTGAGGCCTGGCCGTTTGCTTTGGAATATCTTCAGGTCCGGCGCGCCAACTTCCAAGAACAGATGGACCAGGTAGAGCCGACACTGCCGGCCCTGAAAGGACCCTTCGAGCTGCCGCGCAGTTTGGGGCGGACTCTTGGTGATCTATATGATATGTACGTCTGCGAACATGAGCCAAAGGCTTATGATCCTGACAAGGACGAGATAATCAGCCCGGTGAAACAGAACAGACCGGCCTGGCAGAACCTGATGGCGGTGGTCGAAGCGACCGATACGTTCGGTAGTATCGGTGAAGATATCCTCAGCTTGCAATCGCTCGATACTGCCTACAGCCATTTATTGGAAGCGACGGTCGCGGGACAAATACCACTGGCAGAGTATGAGAAGTGGCTGCGGTCGCTGTACACCGAGGCGTTTGAGCGGGCCTTCAAGGTTGTGAGTCTGGCTGACACAGTAGTGAAGCGCACGGTCGAGCTGGCCCAACTCGATCCCACATACGACCAACCGCCGGTGGTTGAAGTCGAAATGTTAGTGTATCCGGAAAATCTGGAGAGTGAGCAAGAGCTTGCCGAATTAGGTTATTACGCCGCGCAACGCGTACCGGTTTCGTACGATATGGAGCGGCTACTGTTTCAGATCGCTCCCAAATATCCCGACCTGGCCCGCCGCTACCAGGAGCGTCGAGCTAGCACTTATTAATTGCACGTGCTTGCAACCAATTGGTTACTTTAAGACGCGGACTTTGGAGAAGTTTTTGCCTTTGAGTCCATCTATATGGACATCTTCCCAATCAAACTTGGCTTCGGCCAGTTGCTTGGGCGTCAGTACCAGCTCATGGAAAGCGTCGCCATCGGGTTGCAGCACGCCGACGGCCGCCCAGAACTTAGCATATGAGCGCTTGGTACTACCCGTTACTACTGAGTCTTCATAAAAGGTCGGGCAAGTCCAAATTTTGTACGGATTATTGGCGGGACCCTGGATAGTCTTGGTTTTGAAGATGGCTTGGTGCTCCAGTTCGACTTTTTCACGCCACTGCGGGTCATCGGTCTGGCCGGCCTTGGGTTTGACGTTCAATTCAGTAGCCGCTTTCATGGCATCGGTCAAAGTCGGCAACTGGCCTTTGTTTTCCTTCAAGACAAGCTGCTTGGCCGCCTCCAGCTCCCGGTAATAATCAGACGGGTTCTTAAACGAATCATAATGGCGCTGGTAGGTAAGCTTAATGCTCGGCGGCAGATGTGGCTCTATCCATTTGATGAGTTCTCTGAAACCCTGGCTGTATTTGTCTGTTTCGGTTCGCGGGACGTTATTAAGGCTTTCCACCGAAATATCTTGGGAGAAATAGATAAATTCCGCGCCTGGTTTATAGACACTGGCGATACCGCGCATCCACTCTACGAAGTAAGTCAGGCTAAATAATTCCGCCCAATCAATCTCCGGCGCTTC
>CAZVBA010000059.1:0-2776 GCA_964625325.1 uncultured Candidatus Saccharibacteria bacterium
GGTACTGTAGTAATTCCTCGTGAACTCGAAGGTCATAAATTAGGCGAAAAACTTACGAGAGCCTTGATTTTCGAGGCTGTGAAAAGTGGTTGTGAAGAAATGGAAGTTGATTTTAAGCACCCAGCAAGCTTTAAAGCATTTTTGAGAGCCGTCGGCTTCGACAGAATGACTTTCTCAAGTCAATATGGTCTGAGTGGTCTGACACAAGAGCAAATGTTAGAGCGAATTGAGGGATACGGGCCAAAAGGGTTCAGACCGCGAAGACTAATGGATGTTAGGTCAACAGAAGCAACAATAGACCTTAGGGGTCTTGATACTAGTGAATGGGGAGCTCCTGAAGAGTTTCAGGTTCCTGTCGAAGCCGACGAGTGGTAAAAGCAAAATAATTCCACACCTGCTCTGTTGGGGTCCACCATTATCGGTAGTATAATAATCTATATGAAACAACTAGCCGCGATTGTGCTTATCATAGGGTTCTTATTCATCGACTTCCTGTTCTTCCACGACGTTTTCAAAGCAGGCGAAAGTATAACTTTTGCCCAATACCTAACAGGGCTTTTGAGTATTCTGGTGTTTGCTTTTTCTATTCAAACGCTGCGAAAAGCTATTCACTAAATGTGAAATAGTTCCAAACCGGCAAAGTTAAGGCCCACCAGTTGATTTAATACCACTTTTGTGTTATTATTTATTTAAGGTAAATAAAATAAACATATGTCCCCTGAAGCCACTAGCCCTGCCCCTAACCCAATGCCAGACACTGATCCGGTCATTGATGCACAGATCACGAAATCAGAAGTGCCGCTCAACCCCTTTGAGGTGAATAATTATGTTCGATTGGCGCCGACCTTAATTGAAACCGCCCAGGATTATGCTTCCCGCGACCAGACCCTAGAATATTTACCCGCACCAATTCACCTAACAAGTGAATCGATGCACGAAAAATACGACGAATATAAGGCCGTTTCCACCACAGAGGGTGAAGCCCTGGCAGGCTTTTTGTCATTTTTAGATATTATCGATAACACCATTGATGGCATTGATGCCGACCCGACTCGGGTGAAGCATTTGCTGGAACTTCGAGGTGATGACAAGAAAATCTGGGGTCATAGCGACCAGGACAGGCCGCAACCGGATGAAGACATTAAGGCTTGGCTGCACCGCAAGGTTGACGCACTAAAATCTACTTCATTCTTGGGCGAAAAAGAGCTTGAAGAAGCCGCGGCCGGGATTGCAGACTACTGGAAAGCATACCTCTCAGAGGATCCCGAGCGGCAAATATACCTGCCTCACCTGCCGCTGGACAAGGGCGGCAAAAGCTACAGCTATGTGGCCGAGCTTGTGCTGAGCCACTTCACGCCCGAAGAGCGCCAGCTTTTCAGAGGCAGAATCGTTAACGAAGTTGAACAGTTATCCGCTACACCGGACAAGGCAAAAATCATTCTGCTTGATGACTGGATGATGAGCGGCGACCAGATGCAAGAAAGAAGCCATGGTACCCGCTTCTTGTTCTTTCATGATGATGAGCGTTCAAAAGCCTACGCCGATAGTGTCGAAATTAACTTACTTATTGCCGACGAAGAGCGCTTGGAAAAAGGCGTTGATTACACTATTGATGGCAGCACGCTGCCGGTGAAAGCTTACTTTAAGGCTCCCGCCGCTGTGGACGCCCAGGATGCAGAAGCAGACGAGAGGTATCGAAGCCGGATAACTGGTGTGCATTCTTCAGCCGATGTTCATTTCTCGCTGACCGTTAGTAATATATTGGAGTTTTTGAGGAACTTACATCCGGACCAATCCGTCGTTGAACAGTTAGCTATGCCACCGCTGACTAATATTGTTAGGTCATATCGGCAACTGCAGCCGGTAGCCACAAGAGAAGTCGTCCCCGCCCCTCAACCCAAAGCCCAGCTATTTATATAACTTAGGTCTATAAAAAAGTAGTTGGTTTATATTCGTGATTCGCCAACAAGAAATTGCTATTTAGAAATTGGGGTGCTGGAGGATGTTCTGGCGCATACTTTCGAAGTTGTTGCGCATGAAGCTCTTCTGACTGTTGTTGAGCAGAGGTGATTGGCCGGCCATAGCGCCCGGGCTCTGGATTTGAGTGCGGCGCATCTGCGACTGGATGTTCTTCAAACGGGTATCAATAAGCCGCGGGCTTTTGCCGCTAGCTAAGTCGTTGGTTAGGCCGTGAATTTGTTTTTGTAGCATCATAGCGCCTGGGTCAAAAGCATTGGCTTGAGTGTAGCCATGAAACCGGTTCTGCAGAGCAGTGGCTTGGCGATAAAGTGGTTGGTAACGTGTGTCCATAATTTTTTTGAAGTTTTTCTGTTTAGTAAACAAACACATATTAGCATAAGCTTGTTGATTTGTCAACACTGCGGCCTGCAAAACTCTGCTGGTGGGCCGTAGTTTATCTTATTGTTATCAGGTTATTAAAAAAGTTTTGCCATTCGTTTTCAGACATTTCCCTATCGGGCTGAGCAAAAATCAGCGTGCCTTTCACGTTAATTACCGCTGATTGTGCGCCTTTGAGTTCTTCCGGATGGGTCAAGGCCACTGTGCCCATATCGGTTTGGACCTCTTTATACGCGTGAAGCTTGTTCAGAAGTATGGAGTAGTAGTTGGGGATGTCATTAAACGGATCGGGCGTAGCTTGCTCGTTCATAACAATGTGATTGTTGGCACTGTTAAAATGCAGTCTTAAAACCCCCTGTTTTCCATCAAAGACAACGGCTTTCTTATCCAATTGCCAGTCTTTGTCGGCCGGGTCAGT
>CAZVBA010000060.1:0-2707 GCA_964625325.1 uncultured Candidatus Saccharibacteria bacterium
GCACTGGCCGGGAAATCACCTTCAGTGCGTTTTCTGACATCTTGTCCACTCCAGACTCCGCCGGCCGCTATAAACGGCACCTCATCCGGTAGATAAGTCAGGAAATCTTCCTGCAGTTTAGAATACTGGTCGGCTACAGCCGGGCCGCTCATGCCCCCGGCATGGGTTATGACCACTTCACCATCAACTTCGGCTTCAATTCTGAGCACCGGTTGACCTTGGCGTTCCAGAGTTACGTTTGGAATGGTGTTAAAACCGGTTACCCCGACATTGCCCATTCGCTGCACAGGGTCGCGGTAACTGCCGGCTACAAGCGGCAACAGCTCAGCATATTCACCGATGTATGGGGGCAACTTCTCCTGAATGCGGACATCCTTACCGACGGCCTCAATTATGTGGCCACGGGTAATGTAAATAGCATCCGGATCGTAGCCCAGGATCGGCTTACGGCCGCCCCCGGCAGTAACAACATTTGGGCAACTATAATTGGCTTCGCCGACCACTGCACCGGCAGCAAAGATACGTTCCATAAGTTCCGGCAACACCTTACTGGCATCTTCACCGCGCAGAGTTGTAACACCGATGATAAGGATCTTGCCCATATCAGCAAACTTACGGGCATATTCAGTAATAAGCGGTTCGGCAACATCAATTCCAACTTCGGGTAAGCCCAGGCTATTGAGCGTTTCGCCCGTCAACGAGTCATGGAAATAGGTCGTACCACGATTACCTTCATTGAAACGGCTGCCAATCGAGCCCCAATACGCTAAGCCGGCCGGTGAGGCTAAGACACTATCGAGATTCTGACGAATGGTTTCGAGGTTGATACCGTTAATCGCACCAGCGGAAGGGCCATAGGGTATTCCTTCGTATTCCAAGCCGAGTAACATAGCCATAACCTTTTTTCTCCCTTACGTAAAGTTGGTATAATCCGCAGTATGCTAACGGACCCCAAAACTGTTAATTTGTCGACGGATGCCGTCGTCAGAGACGAAAAAGCAGGTGAGTTTAAGCAACTACAAAAAGAACTGGAGAAGCTAGGGCTTTCCAGTACACAGGCCCAAATTTATCTTTTATTAGTCCGACATAAAGAGTTGCGGGTGCAGGAGATAGTCAAGCACGCCGGCATACCGCGCAGCTCGGTCTATGAGAATCTCGAGAAACTATACGAGCTCGGCATTGCCGAGGAGATCGTTGATAACAATTTCAAAAGAATCCGGCCGTATTCGCTGGGAATCATCACCCATGGCCTGGACGAACAAGTGCTACGCCTGCAGAAACTGACCTCGGATCTAAACAATCTGGAAAAGACGCTTGAGGTCAGCCCACAGAGCAAATCGTCCGATATGACAGTGTTGCGCTATTACAAGAACCGCTCCGGCGCCCGGCAGATATTTTGGAATTCACTAAAAGCGACTGACGTCGTGTATGTTTACAGTGACTGGAGCCGCCGTCGTTATGTCGGCATGAAATACTACGAGAATTTTGTGGCCGAATCGCGCAAGCGAAAAATTCGGGAGCGCGTTTTAATCAACATGAGCGCCGATACACTTAAATCCATTCAAGTCTATTCTTATCCAGACTCCCCTATTTCTCGAACCAGGGTTGAAGATATCCGGGTACTCGATAGCAAACGAGTGCCTATCAAAGGTGATACGGTTATTTACGGCAATGTCTATGCACACGTCTATCTAAAAAATGTCACCATTAACGGCTTTGAAATAGAAAATAACCATTTTGTCGATACGCAGCGCTCCATCTTTGAATCGCTCTGGCAAACTGCCATCCCAATAACAGAGTTTCTATAAGATCCTCAGGCCGCTAGTTGAGACATAAGTCTCTCGGTGTCTTCGAACCATCCATTTTTCGACTCGTAGAAAAAGGTGGTTCCACAGGCAGCAACGGCGTCAATAACCAGACTGCGCTGCACCTCTTCGGCTGTAGCTACACCACTTGAACGCACTACATCGACACCCGATCCTTCTAGTTCGGCTACCGCCCACTTTGTTTGATTAGCCGAGCGGAATGCCATAGCTGGGCCACTCTTGCCCCCACCCTTCCAACCTTTAAGCCGAGGATGTGCTTTTACATCGCCTGGCACAATCCCCCAGGAGTTGGAAACAAACACGGCACTAACGGCGCGTGAGGCACGGATGACGGCCATGAGTTGCTTCATATCGGCCAAAGTGTCCATTGGTGCAACGCGCATAAAGATCGGGTTGTACTTATCGGTGATAGGTCGTAGATCATCTAGCATTTCTCTGGTTGTCGCTACGTTCTGGCTTATTCGTTCACGCGGTTCACCGCTTTCACCTTGCAAGCTGGGACAGTCGGTATTTATCATGACCGCTTTTACTAAGCGGGTAGCTGACAGTTGTCCTACCATTTCAGCGACTTCTTTGAGGGGTTCGTCGCCGGTGGGTGCAACGTTAATAATCAATGGTTTACGATAACCCTCAGCGATGTCGGCCATTTCTGGTAGCTGGTCCATAAGTTCTGAAAAACCCTGATTTGGCATTTCGCATTTATTGAATGACTCGCCACTTTTCTTAAAATGTAAGTAGGGTCCATTTCGCTTGACGGGTTGCTGAATACGGAACTCTGGCGTAAAACTACCTGTCTCAGCCCAGCCGGCTTGTGTCTTACACAATTCTTCTAGCTGTTCAGGTGTCTTAATAACACCACCCGCGTTCGCGAATGGCGATTC
>CAZVBA010000061.1:0-2661 GCA_964625325.1 uncultured Candidatus Saccharibacteria bacterium
TCGGCCGGTAGCGACATCCGGGCCTTTGTGGTCGGCGGCAAAGTCGTGGCCAGCATGAAGCGGCAGAGCCTGGATGATGACTTCCGGTCCAACCTGCACCAAGGCGGCGAAGGCACTACCATTAAACTGACTGAAGAAGAGCGCAAGATTGCTCAACGGGCTGCCAAGGCTATCGGACTACCGATTTGCGGAGTCGACATGATGCGCAGCAAGCGCGGTCCACTGGTCCTGGAAGTTAACGCCAGCCCGGGTTTTGGCATTGAGCAAGTTACCGAACGCAACGTGGCCGGCAAGATTATTGAGTATGTGGAGCAAAATGCTAAGAGCAAACAGCAGAAAAAAGACAGAGTGGGAGCCTAAACACTGGCGTTCGTTAGCTAGTCTGACTATTCTCATCGTTCTCCTTTTTGGGTGGGGCGAGATTGCGCGCGCACCCGAAGCCGGCCAGCTGCAAATAAAAGGACAAATTTTTAATTACGAAGCTGCTGATACGCCGGGGGCTCAAGAAAAGGGGCTGGGCGGTCGCGATTATTTGCCCTTTGACCGCGCCATGCTATTCCGCTTTCCATCACCCGGCCGGCAATGTTTCTGGATGAAAGATATGCGTTTCAATCTGGATATTATTTGGCTTAGTAGTTCCAAGAAAGTAGTTCATATTGAACCAAACCTATCACCGAATACCTACCCGCAGAGTTATTGTGCGGGTGATACTCAGTACGTAGTAGAAGTGAATGCTAACAATAGCCAGGAGCTCGGATTACATGAGGGCGATATCATCCGTTTCTAAGCGTTGACGACGAACTTTAAAGTGGCTAAGTCGGTTGTTCTGCCGGTATTACTAAGTGAGTACATTGTTGCTGTGCAGTCAGCCGCGCCACCGGTCCAGGCACCGGACTTTAGTGTGAATGTTTGTGACCAAGGCCACGGGTAACTGGCGTAATAACCAGTTTGGGCAGTGTAGACGAGCGTACCGTTTTGAGTACACTGGAGCCTGACATGAGGCTCGGTTGTAGCAGTCGTCGAAACGTTGAAGCGAATGCTATCACCATAGTTTGGCTGACCGTCAACATTTTGGTCGTTGACCATAGCCAGGCTGATAGTGCCACCACCGGACGGCTTGCCGCCGCCACCTCCGCGAGGTGCGGCGAATGAACTGGTAAGCGCAATAACTCCTACTACCGCGAAGGCGAGGGCAAAGACAACAACTTGCCCGCCCGGAAAGGTATATCTGTCTTTTATTAGTTTCTTTCGTTTGGGCATTTTTTCCTTTTGGTTCTAGCTAATATGCTTAAGTTTTTACCTATTCCAATGGTTTGTCAATCACAACCGTAAGCTTTTAGCAAAATAGACTTGCTGTTATCATTGGGCCATGACCTCACTCATCATCTTGGCTGCCATCGCCGGACTTACCATACTGGCGGCGTTATTTTTCCGGGTGAACAGCATGTTATTGTTTACCAGCGTAGCCGTGGGCGATCTGCTGGTGCGCTATATGGGCGAAAATGCCACGTTGGTAGTGTCGGGCGTTTATCAGGGGGCTCATAACGACGTTATGGCTAAGCTGGGCCTGCTATTTTTACCAGTGGCATTAACGCTCGTATTTGGCCGCCATAGTCTCAGCAAAGCCAAGGCGGTGCTCCACATTGTGCCGATTGTGGCGACCGGTATAGTGTTAGCGCTGCTGGTGTTAGTACAATTACCCGGCGGTTTCCAACATAACGTTTATACGTCGGCCTTCGGTACGGTTATCAAAGAAAACCAGGACCTGGCGATTGCCGGCGCCGGCGTTGCCAGCCTACTGGTGGCCTGGATATCCAACGGCACCCAAAAGGGCCACAGCAAAAAGCACTAAGCTGGGTTTTTTTGTAGAAACGTGTAGAGCAACGCGAAGGCGGCACTGTACATGATTAGAAGGTAGAGGGCAATCGGAATGCCGATAATCGTAAATATCAGTAAAGCCATCGCCAGGTTAGCGCCAATGACACCCCAGACTTTGGTGGTATGATCCTTGCTGGCATGCCAACTGGCTTTGAAGGCATCGACCGGATCCATATTTTTATCAATCAGAAAGTAAGGCGCCAGCAAAACCCGCGGTAGAACAAAGAAGAAAGGCACGACCAATAGCAACAAACTACCGACCAACGCGACAGCGATTAAAATATTTAGCACCAACATTCTCAGCCAAAAAGGCACTGCCTGCTTGATAGATTGTTCAACGGTAATTTGTTTATCTTTCACGCTGGCCAAGAAGACGATAGTGGTGGCCGCGGACCCCAGTCCGCCGATCACAAATGAAGCGACATTGCCAAAACGCTGCTTGAAAAGTATTTGTAGCAGAAGGCTGGCACCGCCATTCAGCAGACCGATAATGATGAGCGTCCATAAATTAAGCAGAATTGCTTGCTTGGAATATTTGAAAAGGCCAAATCCTCCCGGCCAGCTTTTTGGCGTACGTTCTAAAGTGTTTGTAGTCTCGTCCATGATTGCTCCTATTGATTCTTATTCATAATCATACGGTTAAACTGTAAAAATAACCACGCCAAAGTTTAACTCCCTGGATATCATTGCCTGGACAGAGGTAATCAGCTATAATCACCGAAGTTCTACGGGCCCATAGCTCAGTTGGTAGAGCAGCGGCCTTTTAAGCCGCGTGTCGCGAGT
>CAZVBA010000062.1:0-2594 GCA_964625325.1 uncultured Candidatus Saccharibacteria bacterium
ATAGTTGGCAGCGGCTTGGCGTAGGCAATGGCACCGTAGCCAGCAACTAAAATGATTAGGGTGATTAATAGTAGAGCGCGCAATGGTCTTTTTTTCTTAAGCGGGCGGCGAAACTGATACGGCTCAATAACACGCATAATTATTACAGTATAGCGTTAATGTTGTTATCGTCTCTGAGATAAGCTAGAATCAATCTGTTCCATCATCTATCATCACACGCCGACGATGGGGAGTGGCCAAGCGGTAAGGCACCAGTTTTTGGTACTGGCATTCGGGGGTTCGAATCCCTCCTCCCCAGCCATATATGAACTCTTCAGAATTCGAGATGAAATTAGTATACTAAACGTATGAATGTTGCTATGTCTGAACAAGAAAAACGACTTTTCGATGGCAAACTGACCGAACAAGACTTAACCGAGCGGGAAACTATTATCCGCATTCCGCAGAAACCTCAATTTTCGGGTGAGCAAAAACTTGAACCAGGCGTTATCCGCATCAAGGGCAAACTGTTAACCATCATAAAAGACGGGCAGATACTTTATACACTATCTACTGACGACATTAAGCGTGTCAAAACGCAGCTTGGCGCAGTTTATCTAATCACCAAACAAGGCACTAAATTGATTACCTTCGACGATGGTGAAAAAAATGATCAAGCCCTGGGCGCAGAAATGATGATTTGGGCGGCTATATTTAAGCACGCCGGGATTAAAACCAGTGGCTTAGGTAAGCCGGTGTTGTTAGCTATACTATTTCTTATCGCATTCCTTGGATGGCTGGTCCATCCCTTCGTCTCATTTGTCGCAATAGCCTTGTTTATATTTGTAACTCTTAAGCGCTAGCCGATATCCCTCCTCCCCAGCCAGTTATTGCAAGAAAGCTAATCCATGTAATCTTTTATTCCATTTATGCTTAATTAGGTACATAATGAAATTAATGAAGAACGGCCGACTGGCACAAATAAAGATTAGGGTGTTGGCATTTTTAACTGTCTTGAGCCTGGTGGCCGTACCGCTTATCCAGCCGATGAAGGCTTGGGCGGACTCCGGAGACTCCCTGGCCTCTCGCGGATGTATAACCGGAGAGCCAAACCTAGTGCAGAATCCAGGCTTCGAGACATTAAATCAATCGGCATTCTATGCTATACAAAATATTGATGCGCAGAATGTTAATGGTTGGGGTACTGGCAGCGCTGGTTACAATTACGATCAATATCGGCCCATCACATTCGGTTCGGGAGTTGCTGGCATAGGTTTGGGCAGTTTCTTTTCTACCGGCGGCTCTTATATAAATGTTTATGAAGGCGGCCGCGCCGCAACATTGCCTGGATTCCACCCTCCTAGTTCACCGCAATACCACTCAATCATAACTGGTACACTTTCGCAAACATCGGCTAATGCTGTCACTGCCGGGAGCAAGTACCAGCTAAGTGCCAGGGTTTACAAAGACGACCAAGTAGGTTCCCCAGCGGCCGCAATTGAGATGAGATTGTACAGCTCCACAGACCAAACTGTCAGTGCGCCGGTCCGAGCATCTGTGTCCGACGCCTCAAGTTGGGCGCTTATCACCGGCACAGTTACCGCCACCAAAAGCTACGATAAGATTCTAATGCGCTACTGGAAAGATGGCGACTGGGTATTAGTTGACGATGTGGTGGTCTGTAAGACAGCGGTGCAGACACCTTCGCATATCACGTGGCAGAATATTGTGGCTGTAGCAAGCGCTAGTTTAGCCTTATTAGTACTCCTAGGTGGAGTGGTAACCACGAGGCGAACAAGAGGCAGTAGTAGTCTTAAACACAAAGCCAGTAGCGGTGTCGCCGTCGGTGATATCAACGGCGATGGGAAACTGGATATGAAGGTGAATGAGAATCAATCTTCACGTCCTCTTACCCGCAATTTTATGACAAACAAAATCGTGCTGGGTATAGCTGGATTAGTGCTCGTGGTGGCCGCAATCTATATTGCCACCGCTGGTGGAGGCATCTGGAAGAATACCAATAACGCCTCGGATAGCAAACTTGTCACCGGCTGTGTAAAAGGTGATCACATTAAGGAGGGAGTTCTCACTTGTGCAGTCGTAAAGCCGTCGAACGACACTAAAGCACAGCCCACTTCGGTGACTCCAGCCAAAACCTGCCAAGACACAGAGACTGTTAAAGAAAGCTACCAGCTCTTCCGCAGTGATACCTACAAATACTGTATCCAATACCCGAAGAACTGGCCAGTGAACCCTATAAACGCAGCAGAAGTTACATTTGGAAAGGTTCCCGCGGCGGAACCAGGACCAGGCTGGCTAAAAACCTCTCACTTTAGCGGAAAAACTATTGCTACCCGTAGCGAAGAAATAAAGTCTAACTTCAAAGAACCAGCCGGGCCTTGCACTGAGTCTGACATTACTTTGGCCAGTGGTGAGTCAGGCAAAAAATTGGATTGCACCGGAGCGGCCAATGGCGAAGACCATGTTTATGTGTTACTCGGCCATGGCACTGATCTCTATGAATTGAGTTATATCGAAGCCATGGGCGAACAAAAAGCTGTTTACGACTCTCAATATAAAATCATGGTCGACAGCTTCTTGACCGACACAGTCGC
>CAZVBA010000063.1:0-2506 GCA_964625325.1 uncultured Candidatus Saccharibacteria bacterium
CTGGCCCGAGCCAGACACAATGTAGGCACCGCGCTTCACCGGCAGATTAAATTGATAGGCGTAATCATCCGTTAGCGTTACATAGCGCACACCCAGGTAAGGCCGTTGTAGTTTGCCGGTGGCGAGCACGCTTTTAGTTAAACCTGCTAGGTCATTGATGGGGATGGCAAAGCCGATATTCTGGGCATTGCCGGCAATGGCTGTGTTGAGGCCGATAACTTCGCCATTGGCGTTTACTAACGGGCCGCCTGAATTACCCTCGTTAACGGCGGCGTCGGTTTGAAACAGATTCTGCAAGGTTTCACTGCTAGTTTGGTCGCCAGCCGTTACGTTGCGGCCATAGCCCGAAATAATGCCCGAGGTAACGGTATTCTGGAATTGGCCCAGGGCATTACCGATGGCCACCACCCTATCGCCGACTTGCATTTTGGCGGAATCACCGAGTTTTACAGGGGTGAGGGTTTTGCCTTTCTTGTCGGTTATTTTTAGAAAAGCTACGTCCAGACTGTCGCTTTCGTTGGTGCGACCGATAACACTTACCTTGTCTAATTTAGTACCGTCGGACAGGGTTATTGTAACCGTGTTGCTACCAGTCGGCACGACATGGCGGTTAGTCATAATAACGCCGTCGCTGTTCAAAATAATGCCAGTGCCGGCGCTCTCCTGTTGGACTGGCTGGCCGAAACCAAAGAAATCCGGCTGGACGCCCTGGCTAGTAACGTTAATTGATACCACACTCGGCCCGACGTGTTTGGCGATGTCGCTAATAAGTTGGCTTTCACTGCTGACGACCTGGCGTTGGGTTTGCGGATTGTTTAAGTTCTGGCGACCGCGGCTACCCAGTAAACCGCCGGCAAAACCGGTCGCCCCCGAAACGAGTAATAAAAAAACGATGCCGAGAGCTTTGGTCCGGTCAGCCACCGTTGTTTTGTTACCTGTTTTATCCATAGATTCAGCAGCCATTCTACTTCCCCTCCCTGAGAAAATGCTTAAGATTTAAAACTCATGCTTCGCACCAATTATCGTAGCATAAACAAATATCGCCAAAGCCGGATTTAGTCCAGAAAGTGCTGTGGCGCCAGCGTTTGGATGGAGTGCAAGGAAGAATTGAAGCACGGAACGAGGCGTACAGGTGGTACGTTGAGTGAGTACTGGAGATTCTGACGTCGCAATCCGCCAAAAACGCCAACAGTACGCTCAGTTTAGCT
Source organism: uncultured Candidatus Saccharibacteria bacterium (assembly GCA_964625325.1). GTDB lineage: Bacteria > Patescibacteriota > Saccharimonadia > Saccharimonadales > CAYVSP01 > CAZILM01. The sequence goes on from CAZVBA010000063.1 coordinate 1,209, forward strand.
GAGCGTCAGGTTGGCGCGGCGCTGGTGCCTCAGATTGTTTTATCACCCCAGTCAGAAAATGTGATGACAATAACCACAATGGCTATCATCACAAAAATCAGCTGGCGGCGGATAAGTATGCTCAAACGATCGGTCTTTTCCAGATAATATAGTGTCCCAAGGCCAAAGCCGATGACACTAATAAGCAGCGTCGGCTGGGCCAGAACTCCGTAAAACAGCAGCCAGTGGCTGAGCACCCAGACTAAGGCGGCGGCGAAGTAACCCCAAACATATGATAAGTAGCGGACCATCGACTCATCAAACGCGCTAAAGAAATGGCGGGCCACCGAATAGGCTATCACCCAGCTCATAAGTACCAGGCCGGCGGCCGGAATGTCGCCCCAGCGCAAAAATAGCGCCATAAAGCCGACTGTCTGGGCCAGCAAAGCCTGCACCGATACCATCAAAGTACTGGAGCCCGGCTTAATAGACAGTAGCCAGATGCCATAACTGACCGCCCAAATTAGTTGCCAGAGCGCCGTACCACTATGAGCCATGAAGACCAGAATTGATACACCCACGATTAAGTCGACGGCATTGGCCCGAATAATAGCCGGCCAGTGACGCGGTTTAACGGCAAACATCCGCCACTTGCTAAGCAATATCACTATCACCGCCAGCGGCACCACATGGATGCGCACCAGCACAAAAATAAGGGCTGGCAAGAGTGTCGTCAGACCAATGTGCAACAGGTGAGCTATGCCGCTTTTCGGTTTAATGCGCGCTAAAGGAGAAGCCATTCTCAGTATTATATAGGTTCGAGCTGGGCTGAGCTAGTTCTTAGAGGGACGAGTCAGTGCCTAAGATAATCACAAAGTCGGCCATACCCGGGTTAATGCTCTTATCCGGCAGCGAGCTGACAGCTGTGACATGGAAGCGATTTTCCAGGTAGTGTTGAGTGTATTTTTTGGCGCCGTCTCGGAAATTGACGATAACTGTCTTGGTATAAGCATGGCTTGGAGCGTCGCCGATACTAGTCACATTGTAACCGAACGACTTCAGTGAATTGCCCTTGATAGTCGCCAAGCCCGGTATGGTGGTGCCATTTAGGACCATAATGCTGGCGTTCTCATTCTTGATATAACCATCCTTGAGGGTGTTGCGGACGTAGTTCTGGATTTCGGTGTAGTTGTACAAACCGGCGCGCGGCACCACTACTGACAGACCCCCGATATTGCTGGTCGTGACAAAGTTGTTGGGCGGGTCAGCCAGGCCAAGTGATTTGACTTGGCCGCTATCGATGAGTTTGCCAATCTGAT